>CALLZN010000056.1 GCA_937858895.1 uncultured bacterium
CGCCGAGGCCGACCTCGGTTTTTGTTGTATGCAGCTCGGCGATTGGCCGAGCGCGCGCGCTCACTACCGCGCGGCCCTCGACGTCCGCCGCACGCTCTACCCCGAGGGGCACCCAGAGCTCGGCTACGTCCTCGACAACTTCGCGAGCCTACTGCGCGACCACGACGACTTCGAAGAAGCGGAGCCGCTCTACAAGGAGGCCCTCACGATCTTTCGAAACCGACACCCCGGCGAGGACCATCGCGACGTCGCGGTCTGCACCTATGAGTATGGCCACATGCTCCGGCGCGCGGGCCGACTCGCGGAAGCGCGCCCGCTCCTCGAAGAAGCCCTCGCCATGCGCCGCAGGCTCTTCCAAGGCGACTCGGCCGAGCTCGCGGCGAGCCTCGAGGCGATGGCCGAACTCCTGCTCTTCGAGCGCAAGCGCCCAGAAGCGCGCGTCCACGCATCGGAAGCCCTGGCGATGCGCACGCGGCTCCACGGTGAAGCACACATCACGCTCGCGCGCCCGCTCATGACTCTCACCCAAGTCGACATCGCCGACAACCAGCTCGCGAAGGCCGAGAGCGCGATGCGCCGCGCGATCGCGATCCATGAAGAGCACTACGGCCCAAAGAGCCCTCTGCCCAAGATCAACGCCCGCCTCATGGGGACGATCCTCGCGCGCCAAGGTCGCTTCGACGAAGCGAGCGCCCTGCTCACAGAACTCGCAGAGTCCTTGAGCGCGCTGCTCGGAGAGGCCGCGCCAGCACGCCTCGCGATGCTGAGCGACCTCGCCAAGGTCTACCGCCTCGCTGGCAAACCGAGCGACGAAGCACGCACCCTCGAGACGATCGACGCCGTCAAAGGCCGACGCTGACGCCACGCCGCGGCACGAAGCACGTGACTTCTACCGGCAATCGTGATGTCGTGTCCGCCTATGCCGCATCGTGAAGTTGAGGCCCCGGTCCTCGTCCTCGCCAACCCCAAGTCGGGCGGCGGCCTAGCAGGCGAGCTCGTGCCCTACCTCGTCCAAGGTCTCAACCGCGAGGGCCACGCTGTCGAGGTCTTCCAGAGCGCGGCGGCCGGCCAGATCACGGCGCGCGTCGCGGCGATGGAGGGCAGCTACCACGCGCTGTGCATCGTCGGCGGCGACGGCACCGTGCGCGAAGCGTTGCAAGCACGCCCACCACGCAACCTGCCGGTCGCAGTATTACCTGCCGGTACGTCGAACGTGCTGGCCCAGGAGTTCCGGCTCGCGAAGAACCCGCTCGAGTGTGCGCGCACGATCGTCCGCCGGCAGACACGCACGCTCGACCTCGGCGTCATCGAACGGTCGGACACGCCGCGGCACGAGGTCATGGTCCTCATGATCGGCGCCGGCATCGACTCGCAGATCATCGAACGCGCGCACCAGAAGCGGCGCGGCAGCACCTTCGGCAAGCTCGCCTACATCGGGCCGATCGCGCGCAGCCTCTTCAGTTACGAGAAGATCGAGCACAGCTTCATCCTCGAGGACGGCACGCGCCATGGGCCCTTCGCGCAAGTCGTCGTCGCCAACATCGCGGGCTACGGCGGCCTCTGGCGCATGCCAGGCGACGTGCGCTACGACGATGGACTCTTCGACTGCTACGGCTTCAAGGCCAGCCGCGCGCTCTGCTTGCTGCGCCACGGCCTGCTCGGCGCCCTCAAGAAGCTCGAGGAAGGCGAGGACCTCGTGCACTTCCAAGCAAGTCGCGTGCGCATCGAGGCCGATCGACCGAGCCCGGTTCAATGTGACGGAGATCCCGCCGGCATGTGCCCGCTCGACGTGCGCGTCGTACCGCGCGCGCTCGAGCTCATCGTCGATGAAGAGCGCCGCACCCACAGCAGCGCCAAACCAAGGCAAGGAAGCACGTAGCCATGCAAGCACAAGACCTCGGCCGCAGCGGCCTCCGTGTCTCTCGGCTGGCCTTCGGCGCGGCGCCGCTCGGCGGCGCCTATGGCAGCGTCGACAGCGACGAGGCGGCGCGGGCCGTGCGCTTGGCGATCGATCGTGGCATCAACTTCTTCGATTGCTCTCCCTACTACGGCGAGACGCTCGCAGAGGCACGCCTCGGCTTGGCCCTCGACGGCCGCCGCGACGAAGTCGTCCTCATGACCAAGTGCGGTCGCTACCGCGAAGACGACTTCGATTTCTCGCGCGCGCGCGTGCTCACGAGCATCGACGAGTCGCTGCGCCGCCTGCGGACCGACCACGTCGACGTCTTCTTGGTCCATGACGTGGAGTTCGGTGACGTCGAGCAGATCGTTCATGAGACCTTGCCCGCCATGCGTGATGTCGTCGCCGCCGGCAAGGCGCGCGCCATCGGCATATCGGGCTTGCCGGTGACGCACCTGCGAGCGATCGCCGAGCGCTTCCCGATCGACGTGATCCTCACGTATTGTCGCGCGAACCTCCTCGACCATGGTGCGCTGCGGGTGCTCGTGCCCTTCTGCAGTGCTCACGGCATCGGTCTCGTCAACGCGTCGCCGCTTCACATGGGCGTGTTGCGCGCGGCACCGGCGCCGGCTTGGCACCCAGCGCCACCGGCCATCCATGCGCTCGCGCAGCAGCTGGATGATGTTTGCCGCAGCTTTGGCCGCGCGCTCAGCGACGTGGCGCTTTCCTATGCTGGCCAGCTCGAAGGGATCGACGCGACCCTTTGTGGGATGCTGACGCGAGCCGAGGTCGAGGCCAACGTGAGCGCCTTCGAGAGCCGCTGTGAAGCGCAGCTCCTCGAAGCGCTGCGCGCGGCGATCGGCGACCTCGCCGACTTCACTTGGTTGCAAGGCCGCCCCGAGAACTCGCGCGGTGCAGGTGAAGCCAAGTACATCCCGCCGCCGCGCGGCGAAAGCGCATGAAGCGCGGCCCTGGCAGCGTCTATCGCCGCCTCAAATCCCTGCAGCTCCTGCTGACGCGCGACCGCCGGGACATCGTGCGCTTCGTCACGTCCGACCGCATCCAGCTCGGCAAGCGCGAGCGGCTCGCCCTCGTGCGTCGCTTGACGCGCGTGACCAATGCCGTGCGCGGCTACCACACGCTCGGCGAGATGCTCGCCATCGCGACCGAAATCCTGAGCCGGCAGGCGCCGACCGTGGTCGAGGCCGGGGTCGGCCCGGGGGGCAGTACGATCAAGCTCTCGATCGTGACGAAGCTGGCGCGGGGTCGCCTCTTCGCCTTCGACACCTTCCAGGGCATTCCCGACAACGACGAGGTCCATGAGCGCCTCGACGGTGGGCGCCTCGTGTTTCGCAAAGGCGCCTTTCGTTCGACGCTGCCGCGCGTGCAACGCAAGCTCGAAGCCCTCGGCGAGCCGCAGTGCACGACCCTCGTCAAAGGTCGCGTCGAAGCGACTTTGCCCGAGCTCGACGCGCGCATCGATGTCGCGGTCCTCGACCTCGACCTCATCGCTTCGACGCGCGCCGCCATCGTCGCGATCTGGCCCAAGCTCGCGGTCGGCGCTGTGCTGATCTCGATCGACGGCCAAGTGCGCGCCACGCACGAACTGCTCGCTGACGCAGCGTTCTGGCGCGACGAAGTCGGCTGCGCGCCGCCGAACATCGAAGGCCTGTGGAGAGACAAGTATTTGCGCTGCATCAAGGGCAGCCAAGCTGACTGCGTCGAAGCTCGCTGAGCTCACACCGAAAGGCGATCGCCGCGTACATCAACCCTGCGCTTGCAGCGCCGCGCGTCGCCCCTGGCGCCGCACCCAGAGCGCCGCGCTCACAATGCCAACCAAGGCGCCACCGTAACCAAAATTATGGATGTAGCCGACCCGCGCGAAGGCAGCGAGATCCTCGACACCGCCGTAGTGCCGCCAACCGCTCCAGAGCCGTTCCACATCAGGCTGCCGGAACTGCGCATAGGCTTCCCCCAAGAGTCCGCCGAGCACCGCGGCACCGAGAACGAAGAGCAGGTGCACGACGACGCGTCGCAGCGGCCAAGCCGCGGGACCGCCTGAGAAGGCGTGCCGAAACGCCATCCTGCTGACGACGTAGGCCGCGATTGCACCTGCCCACCAGGTCGCGAGCACGCCGACGAGCGACGCAAAGGCTTGCGGCGCGAGACCGACGTCAGCCCAAGCAAACTGGTCGAACTTGAAGCGCGTGAAGTACTCTCGCGAGAGCGCCCAGGACACTTGGTCGTGCAGGCCGCCGTAGATGCCGCCGAGGCAAGCCCCGACGGCAATGTTGCGGAGGAACCACGGCCACGGGATCACGCGTGATGTCATCACTTGCTCGCCCGGGACTAGCGAAACGCAGCCCCGCTGCGTCTCGCAGCGACTCAGCTGCGGAACATCATCACGAGGCCGTTCGGATACGTGTTCGAGATGGTGGTCACCGAATCCGGGTCCGTCGCACTCGTCCTCATGCGAATGATGCCGAGATTCGTGACGCCGGCCCCGCCGCCGATACCGTTCTCGAGCCCCTGGCTCGTGATGATGCCGGGTCCGTTGGCCGCCGCGTCGATGAAGATCATCTGAGACAGGAAGGACACGCGATGCAGATTGGGGTCGTTCGGCAGCGGGAAGCTGATGCTGAGTTCGCCAGTCGCGTTCGTGGCGCCTGGGATCATGAGCAGCGGGTCATTGACGATGTTGCAGCTCGTGCCAGGGATCATGGCGTTCAGCTTCGTCGCGCCGATCGAGAGGATGCCCGGGATGGTCGGCAAGAAGCTGCGCCCGATGAGCGTCGCGTTCGCGCTGCCGACAAAGAGCAAGTTCGTCGGGACTTCGTGCTGGACCACTTGACCCGCGTTGTTCTTGCATCCGGCGTAGCTACCGTTTGGCAGCGAGTAGCCATACCCCCGAACAGCGGCGCTGCTAACGAAGTCGAATGCGTAGCCGCCCGTGTAGCTGTAGCAGCGAGTCTCGATCGAAACCGACTTGGCCGTGCTACCGGAGAACAGGAAGAAGGATGCACTGTCGAAGGGGAAGTCGATGTCGAAGATCTTCAGCTCTTCCGGAGTCGTACCCGACGCCGGGTAGTTGATGCTCCGTCGAGCAAAGACCGTCTTGACGCTCGCCGCCTCGAAGTTGCCATCGAACGTCCCGGCAGGCGTTTGGCTCGTCACACCGCTCGGCGCATCGCCGATGCGGATCATGACTTCGACCGTGCCCGCTGCACGGTTCAGGTAGGACGTCTGGTTCGAAGGACGGTAAGCCAAGCCGCGTGCGAGCGTCACGCTCGTCGATGTGAAGGTCCAGCCATCGTGGATCTGCATGTAGCGCATCGGCGACGTGGCGTGCGGCCAGATGTTGTTGGAGTTGACCTGCCCGAGGGCGTAGCTCGGCGAGTAGGTCGCGGACTGTGCCGCAAGTGCGCCGGTCACGAAGACGGCAGCCACGGCCGAGGTCGCAGAGAGCGAGAATCGAGATCTGAGCATGTGCCTCCAGGGAAGAGATTTCCCAGTAAAGGGAGAGGGGAACGGAGAAGCGCCAATCCTAGCAAGATCGCGGCCTCTTCGCAGCTCGGCACAGCAGCTTGCAGGCCTTTCCGAGCGTCATTCGTGAGATGGCAACTCGTAGAGCCCGTCACCAGCGTCGACCAAACGCCCTTGGTAAACGAGCTCCAGCCACACCTCCGCAGGGTAGGCATCGGGCGCACGGATACCGAGGATGCCGGACGACCGTCCGCTGCTCATCGGTCCGCCGCCGATCGACGATTCATCGTCGAGGCGCATGAGTTTGAGGCGCTTGCGAAAGGCCTTCATCGCGCGGTGGAAGACCTCGGCGTCTTGCTCCGGGATCTTGCGGCGGCTGGTCTTCCACTCGTGCAAGAACTGCTGCAAGGACTCGCGATCCTCGAGCTCGAGCGCCGCCTCCAAGTCAGGATCGCTGCTGCCCAGTTGCCGCAACGCCGCGAGCAAGGCCGCAAACTGGGCCGCTGTGCTCCCGTCTTCGGCGAGCTCACGCACGCGACGCATGACGAGAAAGAACTTCGGATCGATGTCAGTCATGTGTCTTTCGTGCGCTCGCTCTTTCAGTCGGCGATCAGCCGCGTGCCTTGTAGGTCGCTTCGAAGCAGACGAAGGGAGCAACGCTGCCCGCTAGCTGGTGCGAGACGACCTTGGTGGCCTTGCCGGCGTCGTCACAGTGCATGACCGTGCGCTTGACCATCGGCACGCCGTTCTCCTTGCCAGTCCAATACATGACGAAGTGCTTGCCATCCGGCCACATCTTGAAGTGGCCTTGTTCGCCCATGTTGGAGACCATGATCGTCGTGTAGCACTTGTCGACGGCGTCCCAGCTCGTGTAGGCGAGGCCCTCGTACTTGGAGTCGGCAGGCATGTCACCGGCTGGCTCACCGATGGTGCGCATCGAGAGGACTTGGCCGCCGAAGATCATATCCATGCGCTCGGTTCCGCGAATCGACATCGCCTCGTCGGCACCGCTTCCCCAGCGCATCGAGCCCTCGACGTCGTACATCCCGCGCAGCTTCTCGAGGCTCTTCATCTCGTCGGCGGGTGGCATCATAGGCGCGGCGTTCGCGTCGACGGCGGCGACATCGGCCTTCGCCTTCGTGAACTTGCCAGTGACGTGCGAGAACCACGGCGCGCCGTCGACGGCCTTCTCGCCGATGATCGTCAGGGCCGTGCCGTCCTTCTCGATCGTCGTCTTCCAACGCTCGAGCGACCGCTCGATCGCCTGGGACATCGGATTGAAGGCCCGCATCGTCGCCATCGACGTGAAAGTGTCCGTGCTGGTCCAATCGACGGGCGCGGCATAGGCGCCCCCCATCGAAGACGTCGAGAGCTGGACGAAATTGTTATTGTCTTTGTCCCAACCATAGAAACCCAGCATGTGGATCTTGCCACCGGCGCCCAGGTCAATGGTTGAGTCTTCGCGGATGAAATAGCCGTTGAGGACCTTCGAGTACTTCGTGGTCGCGGTCCAGGGCATTCCGGCTTGGCCGGCGGCCATGATGACTTCACCCTCGCCGGTCCAAGACCCGAGGATGCGGTCGAACTTCGCGAGTTCGGGGGACGGCGGCGCGCCCATCTGGGCGGCCAAGGGAGCGACGAGCAAGGTGAGAACAGCGACTGCAGCGCTGGACGACTTCGTGATCTTCATGACTGTGGGCTCGCTATCGAGTTGGAGCGGTTGCGAGCAAGCAGGATCGCAGCCTCGACGGACTTGCGCAAGCGCGCCGCTCGCCCGCGACACTTGGACTTTTGCCCGAGCCAGCTACGATGCCGCCATGAGTCGAATCTCACGCCGCATGCTCCTCGCCTCGACCGCAACCTCGACGCTCTTCGCCACCGCCTCACGCGGTCGAAGCCAAGCGGTCGCCAGTCCCGGCAGTGACGCCCGACAGGACAAAAACCAAGACACGCCCAAGCGCCCCCTCGCCGCCTTGAAGACGCGCTTCGCGTGCAACGTCGAGATGTGGTATCGCAAGCTCCCTTTCCTCGACCGCATCAAGGCGGCGCACGAAGCCGGCTTCCCAGCGATCGAACTCTGGCCTTGGCGCAACAAGCCCCTCGACGCGATCGCAGACTTGACCGGCGAGCTCGGCATCGAGGTCGCGCAGTTCACGGCCTGGGGCTTCGTGCCTGGAATGAACGACCCGAAGAACCACGATCGCTTCGTCGAAGAAATCGAAGCCTCGTGTGAGACTGCAAAGAAATTGCGCTGTCGAAAAATGACCATCGTTGCCGGCAACGACCAGAAAGGCATGACGCAACAAGAAATGCACGAGCACGTCATCACGGCCTGCAAGCGCGCCGCGCCGATCTGCGAGAAGCACGAAGTCATGATGATCCTCGAGCCGATGAACATCCGCGTCGACCACAAGGGACACTGTCTCTACGGCAGCGTCGACGCCGTGCGCATCTGTCGAGAGGTCGCCTCACCGATGTGCAAGATCAATTGGGACCTCTACCACATGCAGATCTCGGAAGGCGACCTCTGCGGCCGCCTGAAGGACGGCTTCGACCAACTCGGCTACCTCCAACTGGCCGACCACCCGGGCCGCCGCGAGCCTGGCACGGGCGAGATCTACTACCCGCGCGTGTTGCGCCAAGCCTACGAACTCGGCTACCACGACTTCGTCGGCTGTGAGTGCAACCCGAGCGAGGAGACCATCGCGGTCCAGCGCCTCGTGGCCGCGGCGACTTTCTGAGCCGTTCGCTCGGCGCTACGACAAAGCGCGCGAAAGCGGCGCGGCTTCGCTATCCTCCTCGACCACTTGCTGGCGCCCCAACGAAGGATCTCGCGCGCCACGAGCGACCGAGGCTAGAGGCATGAGTTCGAAGCAAACTGCGACTCCAATCGATTTCGAGGCCGAGTACGGCGTCAACGCCGGCTACGTCCAAGCTCTCTTCGAGGACTGGAAGGCCGATGCAGCGAGCGTCGACAGCTCCTGGAAAGACATTTTCGAGGACCTCGAGCGCCGCGCCGCGCCCGAGCAAAGCGCCCCAGTTGCTTCGCCTGACGGCGACAACGCGAGCGCGCCGGCCAGAGCCGCGCCGAGGCGCGCCAAGCGAGCGTCGGCGCCGAGCGCGGAAACCCAGTCGCGTGCGCAGGCGAGCGACGCTTCACGAGAAGCGGACACAGCCGCGGCCGACAGCACGCCCAAGAGCCCAGCCGCCGAGACCAAGGGCTTCGACCCCGCCGCGGCGACCTTCGAAGCGCTGACCGGCATCGCCGGCCGCATCGTGACCAACATGGAGGAGAGCCTCTCCCTCCCGGTCGCGACCTCGGTGCGCACGATCTCGGCCAAGGTCCTGACCGAGAACCGACAGATCCTCAACGAGCACTTGAAGATCCGCGCCCTCGGCAAGGCGTCGTTCACGCACATCATCGCCTTCGCCCTCGCCCGGGCCCTCGGCGAGAACCTCCGCCTCGTCGCGAGCTACGTCGAAGGCGACGACGGCAAGGGCAAGCGCCGCATCCCCGACCACGTCAACCTCGGCCTCGCGATCGACGTGCCAGCCCCCAAGGGCCGCATGCTCGTCGTGCCCAGCATCAAGGGCGCGGACAAACTCAGCTTCGCCGACTTCCACAAGGCCTACGAGGACCTCGTGCGACGCGGACGCGATGGCCAGCTGACTGCCGCGGACTACCAGCACACCAACGTCACGTTGACGAACCCCGGCGGCTTCGGCACCGAGATGAGCGTGCCACGCCTCATGAAGGGTCAGGGCGTCATCATCGCGACCGGGACCATCGGCGTGCCGCCGCACGTGGCCGGCGCTTCGCGCGAGAGCCTCGCCGAAGTCGCGGTCGGGCCCGTCATGACGATGACGAGCACCTACGACCACCGCGTCATCCAGGGCGCCGAGTCGGGCCTCCTCTTGAAGCGCGTCGAGGACCTGCTGAACGGTGACGATGGCTTCTACGACAGCATCTTCCGCTCCGTGCGCGTGCCGTGGAAGCCCTACGTCATGGCAATGGACCAGCACGACCCGCGCCGCGACGACGCAAGCAAGCAGGCTGCGGTCTGGATGATGATCAACGCCTACCGCGTGCGTGGCTGCCGCCTCGCCGACCTCGACCCGCTGGAATATGCGCCCGAGGAGTATGGTTCGCTCGACCCTTCGAACTACGGCTTCACGGTCTGGGACCTCGACCGCAGCTTCCTCTGCGGCGGCATGACCGGCCGCGAGCGCATGACGTTGCGCGACATCCTCACGGTCCTGCGCCGCACGTACTGCCGGCGTTGGTCGGTCGAGTACATGCACATCGTCGAGCGCAAGCGAAAGCACTGGGTGCGCGACCACGTCGAGAACGAGGAGCACGCGCCGGTCTTCGAGCACAAGGAGCGCCTCGAAATCTACGAACGCCTCATCCTCGCCGAGCACTTCGAGCAGTTCTTGCACACGAAGTATGTGGGCAACAAGCGCTTCTCGCTCGAGGGCGCCGACTCTTTGATCCCGGCACTCGCCGACACGATCGAGCGCGCGGCTGCCCACGGCGTCGAGAGGGTCATCATCGGCATGGCCCACCGCGGGCGGCTCAATGTGCTCGCGAACATCCTCGGCAAGAGCTACGCGCAGATTTTCCGCGAGTTCGAAGGTGTGCTCTTGCCGCTCTCGACCGAAGGGTCGGGCGACGTCAAGTACCACCTCGGCCAGCAAGGCATCTATCAAACGCGCGACGGCAAGCGCGTCGAGGTCTTCCTCTCGCCGAACCCGAGCCACCTCGAGGCCGTCGACCCGGTAGTCTGCGGCTTGACGCGCGCGGCGCAAGACCAGATGGGTGACAAGGAGCGCAAGAAGGTGCTCGCCATCCTCATTCACGGCGACGCGGCGTTCAGCGGTCAAGGCGTCGTCGCCGAGACCCTCAACATGTCGCGCCTGCGCGCCTACAAGAACGGCGGCACGATCCACATCGTCGTGAACAACCAGATCGGCTTCACGGCGAGCCCCAAGGACCTGCGGTCGACGCACTTCTGCACGGACATCGCCAAGGGTGTGACCGCGCCGATCCTGCACGCGAACGGCGACTACCCCGAGTCGGTCCTGCGCGCGATGCGCATCGCGGTCGACTACCGTCACGAGTTCGGTGAAGACGCGGTGGTCGACATCGTTTGCTACCGCCGTTGGGGTCACAACGAGGGTGACGAGCCCGCCTACACGCAGCCGGTCCTCTACCAGAAGATCCGCGCGCACCCGACCGTCGCCGACACTTACCGCGACCTCCTGATGCGGCGCGGCGGCATCGAAGCGAGCGAGCTCGACGCCATCGTCGAGCGCTGCGAGAACGAGCTGCGCGAAGCGCGCAAGCAAGCGACGGAGGCAGCCGAAAAGAAGACCGAGCTGCCGCGCGAAGAGATCATCGACCTCGACGACGACGAACCGCTCGACTACGTCACCGCGCGGTCGCCGGAGACCGGCGTCGACAAGGACGAGCTGGTCGAGATCATCGACGAGACGAACCGCATGCCGACGGGGCACGTCACGCACCCGAACTTGCTACGTCAATTGCGACGTCGCGAGCAGATGGTGCGCGGCGACGGCGGACTCGACTGGGGCTGCGCGGAGACGCTCGCCTTCGGCTCGTTGCTCCGAGACTCCGTTTCGATCCGCCTTGCGGGGCAGGACTCGGGACGCGGGACCTTCAGCCACCGCCACGCGGTCATCCACGACCAAGTGACGGGGGACGAATACGTGCCGCTGCAGAAGCTCGCTCGCGGTGGCGCGCACTTCGAAGCGTGGGACTCGCTGCTCTCGGAGGAGGCGGCCCTCGCCTATGAGTTCGGCTACGCCTTCTTGGCCAAGACCAAGCAATGCCTCGTGATCTGGGAAGCGCAGTTCGGCGACTTCGTCAACGGCGCGCAGATCCCGATCGACCAGTTCATCGTCTCGAGCGAGGCCAAGTGGAAGCGCACGGCAGGCGTCATGCTCCTGCTGCACCACGGCTACGACGGCCAAGGCCCCGAGCACTCGAGCGCGCGCCCCGAGCGCTTCCTCCAGCTCTGC
Organism: uncultured bacterium; assembly: GCA_937858895.1. Lineage (GTDB taxonomy): Bacteria > Planctomycetota > UBA1135 > UBA1135 > JACKHW01. The sequence continues at coordinate 11,426 of CALLZN010000056.1, forward strand.
TCGGGTGGCAACATCGTCGTCGCCAACTGCACGACGTCCGCGCAGTACTTCCACCTCGTCCGCCGCCAGGGTCTGTCGGGCGAGCCGCGGCCACTCATCGTGCTGACGCCCAAGAGCTTGCTGCGTGACAAGCGCGCCGCGAGCGACATCGAGGCCTTCACCGACGGCCGCTTCGAGGAAGTCCTCGAAGACCCGAAGTCGCCGAAGAACGCCAAGCGCGTCCTCTTCTGCTCGGGCAAGGTCTTCTACGACCTCGAAGAGTTCCGCGAGACCAAGGGCATCGACGACGTCGAGATCGTCCGCGTCGAGCAGCTCTACCCGACGCCGATGGACCACATGCTCGCGATCCTGCGCCGCAACCCCAAGGCGACCCCGGTCTGGGTTCAAGAAGAACCGCGCAACATGGGTGCTTGGACCTTCATGCTCCAGCGCTTCCTCGACCGCGACGTGCGGCTGCAGTATGCGGGCCGGCCGGAATCACCGAGCCCGGCCACCGGGTCCTACAGCCGGCACAAGGCCGAGCAAGAACACTTGGTGCAGCGGGCCTTCGGGCTCGTGTGACCGAAGAGCCTCGCGATCCGCCCTCGCTCACTCCGCGTCGAGCACCAAGCTCAGCGCTTCGATGAGTCGGTCGAGGCGCTCGAGGATGTCGCGCTCCCTTGCCTCGAGTTCGGGCAACTCGAGTTCTTCGAGGCGCACGAGGCGCTCTTCGCTCATCGCCAGCTCGTTGCGCCAAGTGTCGGCGTGCTCGTGACGTTGCATCGCGTCGATGTTTTTGCGTAGGCGCTCTTGGCGCTCTTGGAGGCGCTCGTGTTCGCGACGCTTCTCTTCGATGTTGGACCGGGTCGCGGCGAGGTCGCGGCGCGCGGCGAGGATGTCGCGGAGCTCTTGACGTTCGGCGAGCTTGCGCTCCTGAAGGAGGAAGACATCGAAGAACCACTCGAGGTGACCGCTCGTCGTCAAGTGGAAGGTCTGCTGGATCGGCGCCCGCTCGACGACGTGGAGGCGCAGCTCTTCTCGCGCTTCGAGGTCGAAGCGCAGGCGATATCCGCCCGCGAGCTTGGATTCGATCGGCAGCTCGTGCGTAGCGTCGTCACGGTCGATGCTCGCGTCGATCTCGGCGTCGTGCATCGCGACCTCGTGGTCGACCAAGACCGAGAAGCTCGTCCCGCGGCCGTTGCGCACGCGATAGGTGACCTTGCGCGAGCGCTCGATCTTGGTGACGAGGTAGCCGCCGCCAAAGACAAAGCCGACGCGACGGTCCTGCATGCCTTCGGCATCGCGCCGGATGCGTACACCGGTCTCGAGCGCGTGCGGTAGCAAGGCGTCACCACCCTTCTTGAGCGAGGGGATGATGCAGTTGCCAGCGAAGACGCCGCCTTCGGTCACCGTGCAAACACCGCGGCCGAGGGCGACGTCGCCGTCGTGAACGAAGTCGATCGCGCGCCACGGCCGCTCGGGGTGCGAAGCGTGCTTGTAGTGCAGCACTTGCTTGGACTCGCCGAGCTCGATGACGAAGAGCGGGATGGCCGCCGACTCACCCTTGCGGATCGTAACGATGTCGGCTGTTTCGAAGACTTGGAACTCGCCGACCTCACGCGCTTCGCTCGGCGTAAAGGCGGCGCTCGCCTCCGCGAGCGACTCGACAGCGCCGAGCTCGGCGTCCATCGCTTGCTCCTCGGCACGCATGGCGCTGCGCATCCGCGCCATCTTGGGCGCCGCCCCCGGCGCCGCCGACAGCGCGACGGGGGCCATGCCCTCCTCGACCTCGACGGCGCCGTAGGCTTCTTGCGCGACGAGACGCACGGTCTTGCGATGGGGCCGCTTGGCCTCAGCGAGGTCGGTCGAGAACGAGATCGGCTCGCCGGACACGACGGTCACGCGCAGCCGCTCCCAGTCCTCTTCGCCGTCGTTGTCGACGATCGCGAAGGCCGCGAGTTCGACGCGGCCCTCACCGATGCGCAAGCGGTAGCTGATCTTCCATGCCGCCGCCGGGATCGTGTAGCGCATGCGCGCCGTCGCGTCCTTGCCGTCCAGCGCCTCGAGGGCGAAGCGCATGGTCTTCGAGCTCGGCCGCAGGCCTTCGATGCGCTGGCGCAGCGCCCGGGTGAGCTCCTTTTGCAGCGCTTCGTCGAGGATGCTCAAGCCTTCGATCTGGGCCAGCGGCAAGCGCAGCAAGCCTTGGTCGGTGAGGATGGCGACGAAGCTCTCCTGCCAGTCGTCACCTTCGCCGCCGCGCGCTTCATTGTGCAAACCAACCAGTTCACCGATCGTCGGCGCCGTCGCACCGACGAGACGCAACTCGACGCGCGCCCCGACCAGCTGCACGATGAGCCCCGGCAAGGCCGCGTTGGGATCGATGCGCAAGGTCGGCGCTTGACCACTACCGTCCCAGGTCGGCGGCGTCGCGTAGCGCACCGGGCCCCGCACCTCGAAGGACGCCAGCAAGTCGGCGAGCTCGTTCTGCCGCACGCGCAGCGTGAAGTCCTTCGTGACACCGGCGGGCACTTCGATCGAACGATCGAACTCGGCCACACCGCTGGAATAAAAAGTCGCTCGGTCTTCGTGCATGGATGCTTGGTCCTTTCAGCCTTGCGCGCTTCCTCGAACGGCGAGGGCGGGCGTGGAGGCGCAGAGCATAGTGCGGCGCGTGCCGCGCTCTCTAGACTTCATCAAGGCCTGAAATAAGCGCTCCGGTTCGCGAGAGCGCGCGAGAGTGCCGTGGGCGTGGCCGCGCACAGGCGTTCCGAACCGGAGCGTGGCCGTAGCCACGTGAGGATTCGGGACGCCGAGCACGGCCGTGAGCGCGGTGCTCTCGTGCGCAGCGCAGCGATCTCGCGGATCGGAGCGCTTATTTCAGGTCTAGGACGGCGTTGAAGCGCAGACGCGATTCCGCAGCTTGTGCCGCTTCGGCGCACTCCCGCCGACAATCGGCAGCGAAGCGCTCCGCGGCATCGTTCGTCATCGGGAACATCGTGAAGAGCTGGCCGAGTTCACGAGCCGGGTCTTCGGCCGAGTAGATGAGCACGCGACCAGCCATACGCGGTGACGCGACGAGATCCGCGTGCATCGAGACACTGCGCTCGTCGACTATGACGCGCTCGGTGACGCGCTCGACCTCGAGGCCATCGAAGTCGTAGTTCGCGAGACAGGGCGCGACGTGCTTACGCTGCCGTCGCAGCAGCGCGCGCTCGCGCCGCCGCTCACGAAACGCGATCTGCCCCATGAGATAGGTCGCGTTCGCGAAGAGCGTTCCGTGGTCTGGTCGGTCGCGGAGGACGGCGCCAGGCAAGCCGAAGTGTCGATCCAAGTCCGGCCGCAGCCAACGATCACGCTTGAGTCCATACGGCGTTTGCAGATCGCTCAGTAAATAGCCATAGGTGTGCATGAGCCCGGCGTGGAACGACGTGCCAATCAGGGGGAGGCGTACAAGCTCCGCCAAGGCTTCGAGGATGGGCCGGTGGACGATGCACGTGTCGGCGACTTCATCGCGATTCGACGAGAGCCCCCAGAGGGAGAGCAGCGCGCGGCGCCGACGATCGCCGGCGAGGTCTTCGGAGAAGCGCGGCAGCAAGGCCTCGACTAGGTCGCTCAGGGCTTCGCCTCGTTCGGCCGCCGCGCGCAAGGCGACAATGCACTTCGCATACCGGTCGCGAGCCACGACTCGGCGCGTCAGAACTGAACGGCCAGCAAGTAGCCCAGCGCCACGAGCACACTCCAACCAAAGAGGCGGATCGACGCCGTCACCCGCGTGTACTTGGAAGCCGAGATGTGGGAATCGATCAGCAAGCCAGCCAGGATCTCTCGACGGAAGCCATCACTTCCGCCGCGTTCGTAGTCAGCGACGAAGCGCTCGTGCTCGTCGATGCCGTAGTGCGACGAAATCGCTGCTGGGTGGAAGTGTGTGCAATGCTGGAGCGACGGATGCACGCCGCGTCGCCGGTACGGCAGGATGCAGCGGAAGGCGAGCACGATCGAGATCAACGTCAAGACCAACCAAACAACGAAGAGCGTGAGAACGAGGGTGTTCCACCACGGCAGCGGCTGCTTCGCAGCGTCGGCAGCCGACAGGTAGCTGCGCAAACCTGGCACCAGCACACCGATGGTCGCCCCTGCGACCGTGAGCACGGCCGCCGCCTTCGCGTCCGCGAAGCGAATCCACTCGGCGACGCAGTCGTAGGTCGCGATGAGGTTCTCGGTCTCGATACTCTCGCGCACTCCGCTGACGCCGCCATCCGGAGCGTCCGAACTTGGCTGCGAACTCGGCGTCTGGTTATCACTGTGCTCAGTCATGCTGCGCCAGAGAATGCCACGACACGAGCGCGGACTGAAGAGCCGTATCTTGCAGTTGCTGCCACCGTCGCAGCCCCTGCTCCTCGATCGAGCTCACTTGTTCTTACGAACGCGGCCTTCGTCGAGGACGACCTCCTTCAACCAAGCGCGAGCTTGAAGCTGAACCAAGCTCGCTTCGGCTTGCTTCCCGGCCTTGGCGAAGGGGCGTCTCAGAACGTCAAACGACTGCTTGCTGTGCGAACAGGCGCGGAGACGCTGCACGAGTTCGTCTGGCGCGAGAGGCGCTGCCGAGCCGTCGATCTCGACGAGTTCATCCCACGGTTCGATTCCGGCCTCGGACGCTGGGCTCCCGTCGAGGACGGCACCGACGACCCAGCGTCCTCGCCACTCACGAAAGTGCAGACCAAGCGAAGGCTCGACCACGGTCGGACCGGCGTCGACACTTCGCGGTGTCGGGGCCTCGATCCAACACCGTGAATTCGCGTAGTCGAAGGTCCAGCGCGCACGCGCGATCAAACCCGAGCCGATGTTGCCCGAGATGCTTCGATTGGCGCCGAGGCCGGGCTGCTCGGGGTCACAGAGACCGACGGGCAAATCGCGCAGTTGTATCGCACCGAGCTCGAACTGCGCGAGCTTCGCGAAGTAGACCTTGGAAGCCCTCTCACCGATCGCCTTGGAATTTGTCGCTGGCAACTTCTCGAACTCTTCTCGCCCCAGCACGCGTTCTACGAGCGGGCCATGGAAGAGCAGCGTGCCGGCGTTGCCCGAATCGACGGTGTACCAACGAGGCCGCAGTCCGGCAAACTGCAGGCGTAGGCACGGAACACCGAGCGCGAAAATCAATGGATGTTCTGAAACCCCCTCGGGCGCAGTAAAGCTGTCTGCCCGATGAATGAGCAAACGCAATTGTCCCAAGTCGAGCGTGAACGGAGTCTGCGCAAAAACCTGTGAACCCAAAATGCCGTCGACCTGACGCCCGGCAGTGTGACGGAGCCCCTTCAAATCGAGTCCGATCGCCGTGACGTTGCGGGCGCGCAAGTTCTGGCCACTCTCCGTGGGTACCTCGAGTTCGCCGATCGTGAACGTCGGCGACGCGACCGTGCCGCCCGATCCCAAGGCATTGATGCGCCCGGTTTGTTGGAGCTCGAGTGCCTTTGCGATCTCGTAGTCGAGCACGCACACTCCGGCACCGGTATCGAGAATCAGAGAGAGCTCGCGCCCTCCAATCCGAACCTTCACGAAGCTGAGCCCGGACGCCGCGTCGAGCAGTGCACGCGATACGACCGCACGCTCCACGGGCACGACGACAGATCGCGCGTCCGCCGGAAGCTCCAACTGCGCAAGTAGCGACGAACACAGAGTTAACACGACGGCCATGGCACCAACTGTGAGCGAGACGGTCGAGCGTGCTTTGCATTGCATAGAACACTCGATGATAGCTCGTCTTACCAATCGTTCGGTTCAGGCGTACTCAAGCGCGACGGCGCTGCCAGGCGTCGATCGCCACCGCTGTGACGATGATCACGCCGATCAAGATCTCCTGCACGTAGGTCGCGCTGCCGGTCATCTTGCAGCCGCTCGCGAGGAAGGCCATCATCAAGGCGCCGAGCATGGAGCCGAGCACGCCGCCTTG
>CALLZN010000057.1 GCA_937858895.1 uncultured bacterium
GGGGGGGCTGGGGGGGGGGGCGCCGGGGGCGGGGCGGCGCCAGAAGGGGCGGCCGGGCCCCGGGGCGACCCGCCTCGTCGCGCATGGTGATGACGCGCCCCTGCTCCGAGCTCGCCACCTGCGTCTGCTGCACGGTGGCCGGGTAGGGCCAAGCGAGGCGGGGGTCCGTCGTGAAACAGAGCCTGACGACGCGCTCGTCTTCGACGCGCGGGGCTTCGAGGGCCCCTGGCTCGTGCGCTGCCGCTTCGAGCTGCCAAGCGAAGCCACGCTCTCGCTCGGCCCAAAGCTCGGTGAGGCCAGCGTAGCCGCGTTCGACCGCGTTCTGTGAGACGCGCGTCTCCTGCTCGTGCGGCACGAGGACGTTGCCGCGGTCATCACGGAGGCGGAAGTCCGTGAAGAGTCGCGTCGGCAGATCCCAACATTCGCAGGCAGCGTCGCGGTCGCCGACCAAGATACCTCCGCGACGGTCGCTCAAGACGAAGCCATCGAAGGCACGAGTCGTCTCGCCATGCAGAGCCGCCGAGGCCGACGTTTCGAAGCCACGATCTCTGATGTCGCCGAGCTGCTTCGCGTCGTCGTCGGAAAGCGACCTCGGCGCGATCAAGGCCGGGCGTGCGAGCTCGGGCCACTGCGACCCAGCTTCTTCTTCTCCGAAGACGAGGAACTCACAGAGGTCGGCCGCGAAGCGCAGGCGTTGCTCAGCAAAGGGATCATCCTCGGGCCGCGCATCCTCGAAGACGAGGTGGGCACCGAGCGCGAGGATGCGCCCCATGCCCGGCTGGTACTCGACGAGGAGTCCCGTCTCGGCTTGAACCGACAAGAAGACCTTCTCGACGCCGATGAGGCGACCATCGCGCGGGCGCACGCCGCGCGACCAGAAGGCACCACCGATGCGGCAAGAGCCGGCCGGCCGCCGCAGGTAGACGCCACCAGGAAAGCGCTCGAAGAGCGGATGATCGAAGTAGGGCGCGATGCCGAGACGGTCGTGAGGACGCAGCGGGCCCTCCCAGCTCCGTGAGCGCAACTCGGGCGGATGGGCCTCGAAGCCCAGGGGTCCGACCCACGCCGCCGACGCACCGGTCAACAAGAGGCGTCCGCCACCGAGGACCCACGCCCGCAGCAACTGCGCGGCCGTCTTGCCGAGCGGCGCTTGCTCGTCAGGGCCGGCATGGACCCAGAGGACCTCGACCTCTTCGAGGTACTCGGGCAAGGTTGGCATCCAGGCGAGCTCGAGGCGCGACGCGAGCGCCTTGCGCAGGGCGTCGGTTTCGGCACCAGGCGCCGAGACGAGTTGAATCGAGAATCCGGTCATCGCGCTTTGGCTCATCCTCGCGATTCGTGCCTGAGAATGCGAGCGGTGAACCGGCGAGAAGCCGCCCTCGCATCGACCGGTCGCTACCAGATGTGACGCCCCCAACGCGAGGTGGCGTCGCTCAGTCCTGCTCCCTGGCCCGTACCTGACGATAGAAGCCGTCGACGTCGGAGCGGGCGAGGCGACCGCCGATGCGCTTCTGCGTCTGCGCGACCGCGGCCGCGACGGCAAAGCACGCGGCGCTGCGCGGCGACCAAGCCTCGCGCACGCAGAGCTGCCACGCGACCGCCGCCGCTTCGAGCGGCGCTTCACCGCCGCGGTCCTTCGGCGGCTCCAGCTCGAGCTCGAGTTCGACGCGAGCCGTCACCGGATCGGCAGGCAGCGAGAGGAAGTAGCGCTTGGCCTCATCGCGGATCAGCATCGTAGTCCGGTCGCCGACACGACGCGGGCGCAAGGCCGTGGCGCTCGACCGGTCCTCGAGGACGATGTCGAAGTCGTCTTCGGCCAAGCCAGGTGACTCACCACGCGTGACGAGGATGCAAGTGCGCCCCCTAGAACGTGCGCGGCGCGCGATCTCACCGAGCGCCATCGAGAGGGCACCCTGACTTGCCTCGGCTTCGATGAACACTACGGCATCGACCAGCTCCGAAGCACGGTCCGCGAGTGCTGCCTCGGCACGCTCGACATAAGCGCCGAGCTCGCTGTCGCTGAGACGCGGCGCGACCTCGCTGAAAACGACCCGCCTCATGCCGGCGCCTTCGACGTCGTAGCAGAGCACCGAGCGCATCGGCGTCGGCGCGGCCATGCCGACCCACTCGATGTCGATTCTCTCGTCCGCGGCCGCTTCGGCGACCAGGTCACCGGTGCGCCCGCCTCGAAGCGCCAAGGCGCGCGCGCCGATGCCGAGGCTCTGCGCAGCGCGCATCGCGACGAGACCTGCGGCGCCGACCTCGAAATGAGCGGCACCGACGAGGTGCTCGAGGAAGGCCTCGTCCGTGGCGACGCGATCGATGAGATCGACGCCAGCACCAGAGCGCTCGACGAACTGCACGCGATCCAAGCGCGGCAGCGGAGCGAGGACGAGGAGCATCTGGGGAGGCTCAGCGCTGACCCGGCGAGGTGGCCCGACGGGGTGTGGCCCGACGGGTGGCCCGCTCAGCGCTGGGCGTTCTCGCCCGTGGCGACGTCGACGGTCGTTTCTTCGTCGGCGTCGAGGAAGCCGCGGTAGATCATGAGCGGCTGGATCTTCGTGTCCGGGTGGCCGCCAAGCTCGGCGAGGCCATAAATCGGGCTCACGAAGAAGTCACCCGCGTGCACGAGGCAGGAGAGCCCGTGGTCGACAGCGCGGTAGAGGAAGGTGAAGGGGAAGGCGAGCACCGCGACGGCGTCGCTCGAATCGAGCCCCTTCTGGATGTTGCGCGCATCGATCGCACCGTCCGTGCCCGCGCCATACAGAATGATCGCTGGGGACGCGAGCGTGACCGCGAGGTCCTTGCCAGCTCGACGAGCGGTACCGCAGCTCGTTGCCGCGAGGAGGAGCGTGCCGATGAGGCCGGCGACGAGGATCTTCTTCATCGTGTCTTGCATCCGGAAGACGTGTCTGGGGGTCGTTGCTTCGGCAAGCATGGCGGGGGCCGGCATCGCCAGAAGAGCGCGTCATCAAAGATCGCCGGTCGCTTCGGGACAAGAGCTTTCCAAGGGACTTTGCGCCTGCGCGCTGACGGATGGGCAATGAGCCGCTATGGTGCTGAGCGTCGCTACCCGCAATCGCACGCCCTTTCGGACCCTGACCCGCAGCATCGGCATGTTCCCATCTCCAAGACTCGAGAGCGCGCGCCTGCGTGCGCTCACGCTCAGCGCCATCGCCTTCGTGAGCCTGGCCTTGGCCCTGACGCCGCAGCTCAGCGGCCAGGAAGGCATCAAGAAGGGCCCTTGGAAGGCACGCCACGCCCCGCCCGGCTGGCTCATCCACTCGACGAGCAACTACCAGATCCAGAGCCAGGTCGAAGTGGAGAAGGCCAAGCGCCTCGCCGACCACATGGAAGGCATGCTCAAGGTCTACAAAAAGTACTTCCCGCCCGGCAAGCCGTCGAGCGGCAAGGCCTACGCGGTCAAGCTCTTCAAGAATCGCGAGGCCTTCATCGACTACTCGGGAGCGGCTGGCGCAGCCGGCTACTACAGCTCGACCGACCGCGAGATGGTGCTCTACGACACCGGCCGCTGGATGGACGAGCCACAGACGGTCGCGACCGGCGGCGACGGCGAGATCGACTTCGAAGCCCTCAAGCAGCGCATGCAGATGGACATCCTCGGCGTCGCCTCGCACGAAGGGTGGCACCAGTACTTCCACTGGTACGTGGTGTCGTGGATCGACCTGCCTTCATGGGTCAACGAAGGCATGGGTGACTACTTCTATACGGCGACGCCCAAGGTCGTTGGCGGCAAGAAGATCCCGGCCGTCCTCGGCCGCCTCAACCAGGAGCGACTGCCGACGATCCAGGCGGCCGTGCGCGCGAACAAGCACGTGCCGATCGAGAAGATCCTCCAGTACACGCAACGCGAGTACTACTCGAACCCTGGCGTCTGCTATGCCGAGGGTTGGGCGCTCTGCCACTTCTTGTTGCACAGCGAGAACAAGTCGTACAACGACCTCGTGCCGCGCTTCGTCAAGCGCTTCCGCAACGATGGCAACCGTGAAAAGATCACGGCCTACATCTTCAAGGGCGTCGACTTCGCCAAGCTCGAAGAAGAGTTCAAGGCCTGGGTCCTGGCTCAAAAGGCCGACGACCCGGTGGGCGACGCGGTCAAGGCCGCGAACGAAGCCATGATCAAGAAGGCCGAGAAAGAGGCCGCCGCGGCAGGCAGCGGTCAAGGCAAACCCGGAGGCGAAGGCAAGCCCAACGGCGAAGGCAAGCCCGACGGCGAAGCCAAACCCGAAGGCGAAGGCAAGAAGAGCGCCTAGACTAGGCGCTCGCCATCAACTGCGCAGCACAGTCACGCGCGCGTCGATGCGGCCCTTCTTGACCAGCGCCGGCCAGTAGTCGATGACCTCTTGCGCGCGTGGGCGTCCGCCCGCGAAACCCGTGACGCCCGGCGGCCCCGAAGTCACGAGCGGGACGATCTCTCGACCGAAGCGCTCGAGCGCCGCCGCATCCGGCCCGCGCACGCCAATCCGCAGGACGACCTCGGCAGCCTCGGCCGGTGCCGCCGCGATGCCCGCGTGGCAGACGTTGGTCCCCAAGAGTTCGACCGTGATCTGCTCGGGTGCGAAGTGCACACCGTCGAGCGCGAGGCGCTCGAAGACGACGTTGGCACAGAGCCGCGCCTTCTCGACCGCGTCGGGACCAGCGACCGTGAGTTGGCCAATGGCTTTGTAGCCGTTCTCCCAACTGATCGAGATCTTGTAGGTATCGGTCGCAGGTGTGCCGCGCACGCCCGAGACGCGCACCCGATCCGGCCCCACCTGCTCGAGCCGAATGCTCGTGAAGTCGGCGACGACATCCGGGCCGATGTAGCGCCGCGGGTCCCCCATCTCGTAGACCAGCTGACTCGACACGGTTTCGATGTCGACCGCCCCACCGGTGCCTTCGTGCTTGGTCACGACGAAGCTACCGTCCGGATGCGCTTCGACGATCGGATAGCCGATACGGGCCAAGTCTTGGATGCGTCGCCAGTCGACGAAGTTCCCGCCCGTGCACTGGGCGCCACACTCGACGATGTGGCCAGCGACGGTCGCCGCAGCGAGGCGATCCCAGTCGGTCATGGACCAGCCGAACTCGTGGATGAGCGGCGCCATGACGAGGCTCGGATCGGAGATGCGCCCGCCGACGATGATCTGCGCTCCTTGCTGCAAGGCCTCGACGATGGGCCCAGCGCCGAGGTAGACGTTCGCGCTCGAAATCTTGTCGCGGATCGTCGCGAGCGGCGCGCCTGTGTCCATGTTGCGCAGCTCTTCGCCGTCTGCGAGCAAAGCGTCCAAGCGATCGAGGACGTCATCGCCCTCGATGCAAGCGATGCCGAGTCCTGAGATACCGTGCCGCTTGGCGACCTCGACGCACGCGCGCGCACAGGCCATCGGGTTGACGCCGCCGGCGTTCGCGATGACCTTGATCTTCTTGTCGACGATCTCGGGCAAGAGCCGGTCGAGCATGTCGACGAAGTCCGTCGCATAGCCGGTCTCGGGCCGCCGCGCCTTCTGCTTCTGCAGAATGCTCATCGTGACTTCGGCCAGGTAGTCGAGCGTCAAGTAGTCGAGCGGCCCTTCGCGCACGAGGCGCACGGGTCCCAAGATCGAATCGCCCCAGAAGCCTTGGCCATTGGCCACGAGCACGGTCTGCGCTTGGTCGGAAGTTCCAGTCACACAGGGAGCATGGCGGCAGCGCGCGGGCGAGGCAAGGCGGCAACGGCGCTGCACGTGAAGAAGCGATCAGGAAGCGTTGGCTGTTCTTTCAAGCAGTCGTTACGTGGCGCTCACGAAGGCGGTCGATGCTGCGCCGCCGATTCAGGTGCCTCCGTTGCGCATGCAGCGCAACAAGAGACCAAGACCGACCTCCCCACCAGGAAACCAAGACCATGAAGAGCCAAGCTCTCGCCGCCGCGATTCTGCCGATCGCGGCCGCCCTCTGCAGCAGCGCCCAAGCCCAGACCACCGTTCGCAACGTCGAGCGCCACTTGCGCGACCTGCAATTGCTCGATGACAACAAGGCCAAGGCCAACACCTACTACTCGCAGAAAGTCTGCGCGCCGCGCGAAGAGCTGCCCTCCGACGCGACCAAGGGCTACGCCGCGACCGCCAACGTCGTCCACCTCGTGCACAGCGATTTCGACGCCAGCGGCTTCGTGCCGCGGCTCGAGTACGCGCGCTCGGACGATGGCGGCAAGACCTACGTCGACCGCAAGGCCATCCACACGGTGATCGCCGGCGAGTTCTGGGAAGGCAACGCGACCGAGCTCGTCTGCGAAGGCCGCACGGTCTGGATCTGCGTCATGTCCGACCAGTTGACGACCGGGAGCGTCGCGCCACTCGTCTACGTCTCGGTTGACCAAGGCAAGACCTTCAAGGGTCCCGTGCTCGCGAGCCCCGGTCACTCGGGCGCGACGCCGACCCTCAAGCACAACGGCGCCAACCCGTCGTCGGCCGAGTGCGTCGCCGCGGCTTCGGGCGGCAAGCTGCACCTTGCCTTCGAAGCGCTCTACACGGACGCCAACCTGCCGGTGAACGAGGAGCTCTTCTATGCCCGCCTCGGCGTGGACGCAGCGGGCATGCCTGTTGTCGAGGTCGCGGACACGCGCATTACGAGTCACTTCAGCGCCAAAAACGCAGCAGACGTGGACGGCCCCCGCATCGCGACGGACAAGAACGTCGTCGCGGTCGTCTGGGCCGACGACACCGTCGGCCTCGGCAACGCGGGCAACAACACGTATGCGAGCATCTCGACGAACCTCGGCGTCAACTTCGCGGCTCCGCACAACTGCACCGGCATCACGGTCGCCTCGGGCGTCGACGCCAACCAAAAGGTCGCCGTCTGCGGCAACAACGTTTACGTCATCAGCCAGGACTCACGCGACGGCAACGGCGACGACGTCTACCTCTGCTACAGCAACGACGCCGGCGCGACCTGGGTCGGCGACGGCAGCAGCGCGACCAACCCGGTGATCCGCGTCAATACGCAGGCGGCGATCGACGTCGACGACAGCGACGTGATCTGCCAAGGCGACTCGGTCGCCGTCGTCTACTTCGATGATCGCAACGGCACGGGCAACGTCCTCAACCAGGCCTTCTTCCGCATCGACAATGGCGGCAAGGGCGCGGGCTTCTTGAACAACACCGCGACCGAAGTCCAGGCCTCGATCAAGGACGTCAACCTGATCGAGCGCTGCGAGTGGCGCGGCAAGCGCATCGCGATCTCCGGCGAGTTCGGCCAACCCTCGCAGAGCGAGTCGGCCATGTTGCTCTTCAGCACCAACAACGGCGCGACTTGGAACGAAGCCCAGCTCACCGATGGCAGCGCCGATGTCGACGAGCCCTGGCTCACGCTGTCGAACGCGGGCGACATGGTCGTCACTTGGGTCGACTCGAGCACGGGCAACAGCAACAACCGCAACCGCGCGCGCGGCCTCAAGGTCCCGGTCATCGGCGACGAGACCGACCAGAACAAGGGCATGCAGTTGATCTGCGCGGACGACTACAACGGCTCGATCGCGATCGCGCTGATCTCGGGCACGGGCACGACGCCGCCGATCGTCTTCGATGCGATGGGCAGCCAGGTGTGCCTGGCCTTCGATGCGATCTCGATCATCGGCCTCGACCTCAGCGCGCTCTTCGTTGCGCCCATCGTGGCCGGAGAAGCCAAGCTGCCGCTCGTGCCCAACCTCACGATGCTCGCGGGCCAGAACATCTGGTCGGCCTTCGTCGTCATCGACCTCAGCAAGCAACAGCCCTTCGTCAGCGCGAGCGACGCGAACAAGATCGACGGCAAGCCCGAGCAGAACTGAGCGCTACGCGCGCGGCGCACGAGGCGGCTGCGGATCGTGGAGCTGCGAAGGGTAGATGCCTGAGCGCGGCGCCGGGCTCGGCATCGCGCTGCGCCCGAAGCGCCGCTCTTCGCGCGGCTCGACGACTTCGCGTGCGACGGGGCGTGCTACTGGACGGGCAACGGGACGCGCTTGCGGCCTGGTGTGCGCTTGTTGCGCGGCATGGGCCGCCACCGGGACTGGCTGCGGCTGGGGCTGCTTCTGCACGGCCGCAGCCGCAGCCTGCGCTGCGCGCGCAGCGACACTCGGCGCGAACTGCTCGACGCCAAGAGGCCGCTTCTGTTGGAGCTGCGGACTCGGTGCATTGACCGCGATCTCGCGCGAAGTCGTGACCGTTCGAGGCTGGTCCTCGATTCTCCGCCGCGCGAGCGGGGCCGGAGCACGCCGCTCGACAGGCCCACTCGCGATGCGTCGACGCGCGAGGGCACGTGCGCTCGCACGCGGATCATGGGCCAGTTGTTCGGCGACCGCGCCGTAGGCGGTGAGCAAGAGCGCGCGATGTTCATAGCCGTGGCGCCCGATGCAACGCGCGAGCATGAAGCCTGGGATCACGATCAAGGGCCCCGCTAGGGCCGACTGCAAGAGCATGGCCGAGCCTGCTCCCAAGAGCACCGCGATGGTCGGGAGCACGACGAGGACGAGGCACATGGCCGTCAAGCGCAGGTAGTCTGCGCGCGCAGCCAAGAGTGCACGCAGGACGCGCGCGGGCGTCGCCGCTTCGCCGGTCCCCGACATGACGACACCGAGCAGCGCGAGTGGAACGTAGGCAACACCGATGACGCCGAGCAGGATCGCTTCGGTGATCGGCATGCCGACCAGACTCGCGAGCACCGCCGGACCGAACCCGATCGCGGTCAGGACGCTGAAGGCCGCCAGCGCCTTGGGGCCACCGCGCGCGACGCCATGCACGAGCTCACTGACTGGAGCCGGGTCTTCATCGCCCTCGCTCGCGCCGTGCAGGATGCGCGCCGCGATGTGCAAGAAGACAGCGAGCACGAAGAGCGGCGGCAAGGCGCGCAGGAAGAAGGTCATGCCCTCGCCAAGGCTCGCCGGCAAGAGGAAGCCGAGGCTCGCGGCCAACGGAAAGGCAAGCGTCATGACGAGCGTCACGATCGGCATGTGGTCCTGGAGCAAGAAGAGCCCGGCGTCGCGGAGTTCGCCGAGCACCGTCCCTTCGTCGTAGCGCTCGATCACGGTCTCGTGCGCCGACTCGACCTTGGTCTCGGTCGGAGCATCCTGCGCGGGCTGAGCGGCCGCGACCGGAGAAGCATCGAAGAGCGCTTCGTCGACACGTGCAGCTTCGACCGCATGAGCAGCCGCGCTGAGCTGCTCTGGGGCGAAGGCGATCGCGGTCGCGTCGTAGGGCCCCCGCTCCGTCGCCGCGATACCTAGCTCTGCGTGAACAGCCACCTGCGGCCCCGCCGTCGCGGCGGGATGCCGAGGAGAGACTCTTTGCTGCTGTGCTGGAGCTGCCTCGGACTTCCCCCGCTGATGCGCGGGCCCGCCCCGATACGCAGACATAGCTTGCGGCGACGCTACCCGTTCGGCGCCTGCTGCTACCGTGCCGCGCGAGGCCGGCGGCTGCGGAAGCGCGCGCGCCCGCGGGTCAGAAGCAGCGCGCTGATGAGCGCTGCCGAGTCCTGCCGGATTCGCGAGGCCGATGCCATGCGCGATCACGCCTTGGGTCGCCAAGAGCCGCGTGATCTCGAGCGTGAGCTCTGGCGACTGAACATGACGTAGAGTCTTGGCCGCCTCACCGATCTTGCCGAGTTCGATGCAGACCCGCGCGAGGTCGGCATAAGCGCGCTCGGACTCGAGACCACGCTCGAGGTCGCGATGAAGCTGTGCGTAGCGCAGCTCGGGGCTCTGCTCTTGAGGGCTCCCGACTTGCTGCACATTCAGATGCTGTTCTGGATTCACGAACTCTCCCCCCGATCTTTCGTGACGGACTGTCGCTGACCGCGTCGCCCCACCGTGCGACCCCGGGTCATCGTCGGAATTCTCGACAGCGACCTTGACCGCGACTTCGAGCTTCCTTCACGGCGTCGGCCTCAGGTCGGCCGCAACGAGCACCCGATGAAACCCATTCCGTCTCAGCAATGCCCAGGAGTTCGCCATGTCATGGTTCCGCGCGCCCGCCCTGTTCGTCACTCTTGTCGCTTGCGTTGCGTCCGCTGCGCTTTCCGTGGCGCGAGGACAAACGAGGCAGGTCTTCCCTCCTTCGCTCGAGAAGCACGAGGGCGAGTCATCGACCTCCCTGCCCTTCGGCTACAACGGTCCGGCGAGGTTCCAGCTCGTCTACCACGCCGCGCCGCCGGGCGGCGCCCGCAGCGCCTTGTTGACCGAGTTCGCGTTTCGCGCCGATGGACGTAAGGACGTCGAGTTCCCGAACAAGAAGTACGTCGACTGCTTCATCGTGATCGGCTACACGGCGAACTCCTATCAGCAGCTGTCCAAGACCTTCCTCGACAACCGGCTCGGTGTCTCGGAGCAGGTCTTCAACGGCAAACTCGAGCTGCCGCTGCAGAGCAAACAAGCGGCGACGGCGCCGCGGAGCTTCGACCTGCGCTTCAAGCTGCCGCGCCCTTGGCTGCATCGCGACTTCGACCACGGCTACTTGATGATCGAGCTCGGCATCGTCAACCAGCCGTCCGGCAATTGGGAACTCGACACGCCCTTCATCTGCTTCAGCCAGGGCGAAGACTTCGGTCGCATCGGCGCGCGCTGCCAGTTTTCGGACACGAAGCTGCAAGCGCCGCGGCAACCCATCCTCAGCAACGAGACTTCGGTCGAGATCGGTGGCAACGCGACCTTCACGGTCACGAACGTGCCGAACGACGCGCCGACCCTCTTCGTCTTCAGCATCACGGACCAGGGCTCCTTCGCAGGCGGCCTGCTGCCGCGCCCGATGGACGACAAGATCTTCCCCTACCCCGCCCATGATTGCTTCGCCAACATCGACTGGTTCGAGCTGCGCTTTGCCATCGCCAAGAACGGCACGGCGACGGCGTCCTTGCCGATCCCACCGAACGATGTGTGGCGCCTCGTGTCCTTCCACTGCCAGACCCTGACCCTCGACCTCGCCGCCAATCCGATGGGTGTCGTCTGGAGTCTCGGGCGCCGTGTCAAGGCGTGTGGCCCGGTCGAATGCGCGCGCGTCTTCTCCCTCGGGTCTTACACCGCGACTTCTGGTATCGTTCAGACAGGTGGCGCGCCAGTCCTCGAGCTGACGTACTGAGCTGACGGAAAGAACAAGGACAAACGACAAGAGGCGGATGACGCGGGCGCGCAGCAGGTTCAGGATTCGGGCGGAACTCGCCGATGTCGCGATCGTGCGGCGGCGCTTCGCGGCTTTTTGCACACGCGTGCAGAAACTCGACGAGCGCGTGCGCGCCCAGCTGACGCTCGCCCTCGACGAAGCGACGACCAACATCGTGCGCCACGGCTACTCGGGCGCGCAGGGCGTGATCGACATCGAGTTCGAAGCGAACGACGCTGCCATCCGCATTCGCCTCTGGGATGACGGCATCGAACGCGCCGAAGACGACTGCATCGGCCTCCCTCCGGGGACACCTGGTGAAGGAGGCATGGGGCTCAATCTCATGCGTTCGATGCTGACCTCGATCGAGTATGCACGCGACAAGAACCGCAACCTCCTCGTGCTCGTGCGGGACCTCGAGCGAGCATGAAGCGGAGCGCGGTCATTGCCTTCATCATCTGCGGTGTCGTGGCGGGCCTCGGCGCAGTGATTGGGACGCCGGGCGGGGGACGGGCCGAGCGCGCCGCCACCGCCCAGCCCTTTGGCTTCGATGTTCCCCTCGGCTTCGATGTCGACGTCGAGGGCGTGCAAGAAGTGAGCGGACTGGCCATCTCTCGGCGATCGACAGGCTTTCTTTACGCGCACGAGGATTCAGGCAACGCCAAGCGCCTCCTCGTCCTCGACCACGTGGGGAAGCCCCGCTGCTTCTACGAGGTCAGCGCTGCTCGCAACTTCGATTGGGAGGACATGGCTGTCGCGAGCGAGCAGCGCACCGGGCGTAGCTTCGTCGTCATCGGCGACCTCGGCCGCAACCTGAAGGAGCTCGGGGTCAGCGAACCGCGCTTCGTTGTTGCATTGGAGCCCGATGTCGGGGCCGACCTCGCCGCGCTTTTCGAGAGGGCGTCGAAGCGCGAAAAGCGCGAGCAGCAAGCCGGCCTGCCTCGCTTGCGGACCAAGTCAGCCAACGAATGGCGCCTCTCGTACGCGGGCCTCGAACCGGACGACTATCCGGACATCGAGGCGCTGTGGTTCGACCCGGTGTCGCAGCGCTTCGGCCTCGTCGCGAAGACGACGCGCGACCGTGCCGAGATCTGGTCCGTCACGCCGCCTGAGGTTTGGGACCGCGACTCGAGCCTCGTCGCGTCGCGCGTCGCCTACCTGCCGGTTCATGGATCCAAGCGCAAGCGCATGGTCACCTCCGCATGCTTCGAGCCGGTGACGCGACGCGTCGTCCTGACGACCTACGACGAGGTGCATGTCCTCGAAGCCCCCGAACTCGGGAGGACGCCTGGTGCCGCCCTCATCCGTGTCACCTCGCAACGACACCCTTTACCCTTCCAAGGGCAGGTCGAGGCTTCGACGGTCCTCGATCCCGGTCGCGTGCTCGTCGCGGCCGAAGGTCGGCCGGCGCGCTTCGCGGTTGTCGCGATGCCAAGGCACAACGCCCGGCACTGAGCGAAGCGAAGGGAGTCGCCATCACGTTGGCGAGGGTCTAAGAAAACTCTAGATCGTTCGTCACGTCGCGGGACCACTTTGCGGTCTTGGACATGTCGCTGCCGCCGCACGGCAGCCCAAGTTCCAAGTGCCCGAGTTTCAGGAGAACGACCCGCCATGCCATCCCCCGCATCGACCGCGCTTCGAGCGCTCGCGATCCTCGTCTGCGCCGCGGCCGCCGTCGCGCAGACGACCTTCAACTTGACACATCGCTACCGGGACGGCAGCGCCGTTATTCGAGTCGGCGACTTCGACGCCGACGGCCACCCGGACTTCTTGGCCGGCGACGCTTCGCTCGGCAAGGTCGACTTGGTCTCGGGCCGAAGCTTCCACCCCATCAAGACGTGGAGCGACCCGCAGCGGAGCTCCGGCTTCGGCACCCGCCTCGCGGCGACCGACATCAACAAGGACGGCACCCTCGACTTCGTCGTGACCGCGCCCAACGACCAGGCAGGCAAGGGAGCCTTCTACCTCATCGACGGTAAGACCCTCGCCATCGTCAACCAAGGCCTCGGAGACGGCGGCACCTTTGGCTGGTCCGTCTGCTTCGCCGACGTCTATCCCTTCATCCCCGATGGCATCCCGGAGGTCATCGTCGGCGCGCCGAGCAAGCCATCCGCAACAGCGACTGAAGTGGGCGAGGTCCGCATCTACGAGGTCAAGAACTACAACGTGACCTTCGTCGGCAGCAGCGCCGGGAGCGCGGGTCGCGATCGCTACGGTGAAGCCCTGACTTCGAACGGAGACCTCGACGGCCGGCCTGGGGACGAGTTCATCATCACGGCGAAGGGGTACTACAGCTCACTCGGCGGCTGCGCCGGAGGCTACTTCATCGTCAAGAACACGACGACGACGATCAGGGTCGACGGCCCAGCTAGCACTTGTTTCGGAAGCTCGGTCCTCGTCGACGACGTTGATGGTGACAACGAGAAGGAGATCGTCGTCGGCTGCGGTTTCAACAATCGAACATCACAGGTCGAGATCTACGACTTCGACAAGGCTACGTCGAAGTGGCTCCAAAGTCGAACGCTTCGACCCAACCCCTCGATCACCAACATGGGCATGGACACGATCCGCGTCCCCGACCTCAACAACGACGGCCTCGCCGACCTGGCTTTCGCCGGCAACCAAGATCTGCAGTTCTGGTCGGCGCGTAGCTTCTTGCCGATCGGCAACATTACTTTCAGTCCGCAATACCAATTCAGCCGCACGCAAGTCGCCCACATTGGTGATGTCGACCTCGACGGCAACTTCGACATCCTCGTCGCGACCCAGGCTGACAGCGCCCCGAGCTTCTCGAGCAACGTCCAAGTCTGGTCGACGAAGAAGTGGTCCTTCACGCCGAAGGAGAACTACGTCAACGCCACGAGGGGTGGCATCGTCGACTTCGACGTCGACGCCGGCCCTGCTTACAAAAACCAGCTCTACATGATGCTCGGCACCTTGTCGGGCCTCGGCGCTCCCAAGAAGT
>CALLZN010000058.1 GCA_937858895.1 uncultured bacterium
CAGAGCAAACCCCGAGAGGCCGAGGTCACCGGGCATCGGCACCTGAAGCTTGAAGGTGCCGGTCGCGTCGAGCGCCACCGCGAAGATGAGCTCCGAACTCGTGAACCATTTGCAGCCGTTGAGCTCGCTTCCGACGAAGGGCCCGAGGTCGAGCGGCAGGTCGAGCGCGCCGAGCTTCACGCTCGAGAAGCCAAAGGCCACGATCGCGAGCGCCGGTGGGTGACCGCGGATGTCGAGCCCATAGTTCGGTCCGCCGAGCACGGGCCGCGCCGTGCTGACGCTCGCGTCGAGAGTCGCGCGGCACGACGTGCCGAAGGAACCGCTCTCGTAGCGCCAGCCCGCGAGCTCATCCTCGGTCAAGGCGCGAGCCGTGAAGCGAAACTCGTCGACGTTGTAGACGCTCGGCGACAACAACGTGTCGTGCGCCCCGATACGCAAACCCTTTTGGCGTGGACCGAAGCTGATCGGCCCGTAGAGCGTCTGTGAGCTCTTCAACTCGCCATCGACGTAGAACTTGGCGAGGCGCGCCGCATCGTCGAGCACGATGGCTATGTGCACCCACTTGGCCCAGGTCAAGGGCCGCAGGTCGAAGGTCATGTCGAGGTAGCCGAAGCCACCCCAGCCCGCGAGCGAGAGGCCCGACTTGGCTCGCCCCTCGGTGAAGCAGCGGAAGCCATCGTCACCGCCAAAGAGATACTGGGCGCCGCCTGGCTGGGTGATCACGGTCGAACGCACGTAGAAGCCTATCGTGCAGCTCCCCGTGTGGGCAGCCGTCCAACCCGTGTCGAGGTAGTTGTGGTTCTTCGCCGTGCGCGTCGTCGCGTCCCAGTCGTCGAAGGACGCGAGCGCGTAGTCCAGCTCTTGCTTGGCATCCGCGTGGATGCCCGCCATGCGGTCGCCGTTCTTGTTCGTCGACACGATGGTCGCGGTCGCCGGCCCGAAGGGAGCGCGGTTCGGCACAGTCGTCCCGGTCTTGGCTTCGAAGGAATACCAGAGGACGTCTTGGGCGGGCACCGCGCGCGCGATCGTGAGCGACGCGGTGCCAACGAGGAGGAGCATCGGCACGGCACTACGGGAACTTCGCATGAAGTCCCGATCGGCCTGGCGCAGCCTTCGACTGCAGCGGAACTTCGCTCAGCGCGGGATCGTCGTGAGGCCGTTCGAGACGACTGCGTTGCCCGCATTGGCCGCGACGACGATGACGTAGGCCTGCCAATGCAAGGGCAAGCCGACCAGGTTCGTGTCGTTCGGCAACGGCAGCGGCAGCGACGCTTCGCCGTTCGCGTTCGTCGCGTAGGCGAAGGTCAAGAGCACGTCCTGGGTCAAGGAGCAGCCCGACATGCCAAAGGGCACCATGTCGAGCGGCAGCGGAATGGCGCCGAAGAGCTTCGTGTCATCGAGGCCGAGCAAGAGCGCACCGGGGCCCTGGGGCGGATGGCCACCAAGAGCGAGCGTGAAGGTCGCGCCAAGCGTCGGCAGCGAAGCTCCACGCAAGCTCGGCAAGAAGGACTTGGCACCCGAGCACGCCGCGCCGTGGAAGACCGTCACGCCGGCGCTCTTGCCAAACGCGAAGACCGCGCCGCCGGTGAAGGTCGCGAAGGGACGCAGGTCGGAGTACTGAACCAACTGCTCCCGCCCACCGAGCACCTCCGTCTGCGCGCAGAGCTGCTGGAACTCATCGTCTGCCCCCGCACGCAAGGTCAGGGCCGGAACGGTGCGCGGCGGCACCGGCGCCGTCGGTCGCAGGATGCGCATATAGAGGGTTCTGTGCTTCTCGACGCGCTTGCTGTAGACCGCGGTGATGCCGCCGTCGGCAGAACGCGCAAGGTCGAAGGAGCGATACGTGTTGTTGCCCCAGCCAAGCGACGTGTCATCGTCGATTTCGATCGGCGCGCCGAAGGTGTAGCTGCCAGCCGCCGCGTGCACATAGAAGAGCTTGCCGCCGCCCGTCGCGCTCGTGCCAGTCGAATAGAGCACGTAGACGTCGCCGTTCACGTCGGTCGCGACGTGGCTCGCGTTGTTCGCGTAGAGGTTCGAGATGTTGCGGCGCGCATTGGTAGCACTCGGCACAACGGGCAACTCGCCTTCGGCGCCGAAGGTCTCGGTCTTCGTGTCGAAGCGCCGGTAGGAGACGCCATAGCCGCCGGTGGTCACGCGGTAGCACATGTGGAAGTCATCGCCATGCGCGCTGATGTTGGCGAGCACGCCGCTGCCGTCGTCGTTGATGCGATGAGGCGCGCTCCAGTTCGCGCCCTTCTTCCAACAGAGGCCGCTGTGCCACGCCCCCGTGCCGCCGACCCAGCCGGTCGGGACCGCGCGCGCGGACGAGAAGACGACGCCGATGACGCCGGAAGACGTCACAGCGATGTCAGGCGTCGAGTAAGTCTGATTGACCGAATCGAAGCCCTGGACGAGCAAGTGGTCGGCGCCGACCCAAGCATCGCTGCGCGTATCGAAGGCTGCATAGAAGACGCTGGTGTAGAAGTTCGTCGCGTCCTTCTGGCCGTTCCACGCGTACCAGCAGAGGTGCAAGGTGCGTCCATCGGGACCGACGACGAGCGAACCATAGGCATCGCCGGTCGTCCGCGCCTCGGTGACACGCGTCCACGACTGGCCACCATCCCGAGAGCTGTGAAGCTCGAGGTGGCGCGCGAGGTCGCGCTGTGGGCTCAAGGTGTTCGTGTCGTTCCAAGAGCCATCGTCGAACCAAGTGAGGGCCCAGAGCCGGCCATCCGAAGTCGCGGCAAAGGCCTTCTGGTTGGACAGCATCGAACGCGCCGTTTGGTCCTTTTGCGTCGTCGCGTTCTTGAGCGCGCGCTGGATGACGACCGCTTGTGCATCCAGGTGGTCGAGCGCGGTAGCGCCGAAGATCGGCGCGAGAAGGGCGATGCGGCAAACGCGCTTGCCGCCGGTGACGAGGTCGAGCATCGAGGGACTCCTAAGGAAGAGCCGCTAGGATAGCAGGCCAGATCAAGCGCCAGCGTTGCCGAACGATCACGTCTTGAAGCCGGGCGAAACGCCTCGATGGTGCCAGATGGAGCAAGCTCTAGCGCATCCGGAGAACGCTACCGTGAACGCCGACGAACGGATCGACCTAGGCTCCCCACCCTATCCGCCGCCCTACAATTGTCGGTCGATCGTCAGCGGAACCCTCAACGTCCCTTTCGCCATCTTCGTCGTCGTCGACATCTTCTATCCAGCGCCCGCGTTGGCTTGGGCTATCTTTGTTTGTCTAGCGTTGGCGGCCCGTCTTCTGTTCGTTCTCGCGGACGCAGCCGCGCGGCACTTCGATCTCATGGGCAACACCATTTGCGCGGGCCTCTTGTGCATCACGCTCTTCGCAAATTCATCACCGTATGTATTTGTGTTCCGGCACAACGGAGCCGTCGAAGACTGGCATGCAACTCACCGGTACAAGACTCTGCGCGACTTGAACGGCCATCCGTTTCTTCGCATCCCGTTTTGGGAGAGGACGATGTCCGACGATCACGACGCCAAGTTCGAACGCGTCATGCTCTGGTCTGTCAGCGGTGCTGCGCCTCACTTCGGAGCCGCGCATGCTGGTGTCAGCCACGTGTGGGGACGATGGCACTACTCGCCTCTAGCCCCTACAGGACGTTGACGCTGCCTCCTCGTCGTGGAATCAGCGCCGCGCCGCGGCTTCTTCGACGCGCGCTTCGGCCTCGAGCGGCAGCCAGGGCGCGAAGGCCGCGAGCGTCTTTTCGCGCTGCTCGAAGTGCGCGAGCGGCGCGCGCCACGGTAGGCTCGCTTCGAGGACCTCTTCGAAAGCAAGGCCGCGGCCCATGTAGCGCGCGTTGCGCTGCTGCCACGGCGGAAGCACGCGATAGAGCCGCGTGCCGCCCGGCATGGAGACCCACTCGAGGCTGCGATCGGCTTCGGGGCCGAGGCGCAGGCCGCAGGCGAGCGTCGCGGACCTGCGTTCGCCGTAGGGGCTCAGGTCGAAGCGCACTTCGCTGCCGAAGGCGATGGTCGCGGTGACGCCCGCGAGCACCTTGCCGTTCTTCTTGCCAGCGCGATCGAGGGGAAAGAGATCCGCGCAGAGCCGCGACAAGATCTGCGCCTGCTTCTCGGCGTCGGGGTACTGCACACGTCGCTTCGGCGTCGCGCGCTCGAGGGCCGCTGCGCCCTCCCGCAGGAGATCACCGCAGAGCAGCAAGCGAACTTGCTTCGGGCGTCCGCGCACGAAGACGGGGCGCACGAGCAAGAAGGGACCAACCGAGACGAGGCTGCAGACCTCGTCGCCATCACCGGTCAGATAGTAGCGATAGCCCTGGGTCGCCTTCGCGCGCTGCAGACCTTGGCGAGGCACGATGCCTTGGCCGAGCACGTGTTCGCGTTCGGGCTGCGTGGACTCGACGACGCTGACGTGGCGCGGCGCTTCATGCGTGCCGGGCACGACGCGCAGCTCGGTGCCGTCGACGAAGCGCAGGGCGAGGCCAAGCGGCGCACCGTTGTCGAGGGGCTTGCCGTCGCCGCAGATGCGCGCGAGACCATCGACCTCGATCTGCGTGCCCGAGGGGCAAGCGATGCGCACGCGGCCGTCGACATAGTCGATGCGCGCGCCACCGCGGGTCTCGAAGGATCCGACGCCTAGGACGCGGCCCGCGTCGCGCCACGCAGCACGCGCCTTCAACCCGCCGCCACCGAGACTCGACGCCTCGAGGTGCATGGGGCCGCGCACGCCGCTGCTCCAAACCTCGACGTCGAGCTGTCGGTTGTCCTGAGCTGCTCGCGCGGTCGCTGCGAGGGTGAGCGCCAAAGCGAACAGAAGCGCGCGAGTCCATGGCATGGACTCTTCATCGGCCGCAGCGGGCGCCGACCTGGAGGTGCGCGCGCGCTGATCTCAGGACGGCAGCGGGAAGCCCGCGGCGAGCGAAGCGATGCGCTCGCGCGCGCTCACGCGCTCATCACCGTGCGAGAAGAGCCGATCGAGGATGTCGGCGAGCTCGAGCATCTCAGCTGTCCCCATGCCGCGCGTCGTCACCGCCGGCGTGCCAAGGCCCAGACCGCTCGTCTCCATCGCCGGCCGCGGGTCGTTCGGGATCAGGTTCTTGTTGACGACGAGGCCGACGTCGAGGCAGCGCGCTTCGGCCTCCGCGCCCGAGAGCCCCTTCGGGCGCAGGTCGACGAGGACGAGGTGGGTGTCGGTGCCGCCAGTCACGAGCGCGAGCCCACGCTCGACGAGGGCTTCGCCGAGGACACGCGCGTTCTCGATGTCGCGCCGGATGTAGGCCTGGTAGTCCT
>CALLZN010000059.1 GCA_937858895.1 uncultured bacterium
ACACAGGAGGGCCTTCTCGTGAAAGGTATTGCGCGCGTCCGCGAAGCTCGTCGGCACGAAGGCCCCGGCGTCGTGTTCGTGCCAGTGCGGATGAAAGACGAGTTGCGCCCCGTTGCACGCCGCGGAGCGCACGGTCTCTGGGTAGCGGAAGCCTTCGTGGCAGATGCTGACAGCGAAGCGCAGCCCAGGGATCTCGAAGACATGGCGCTTCGTGCCAGGGCTGTAGCGCTCGTCTTCGTACGGATCGAGTTGGACCTTGTCTTGCCAACCAAGCACTTCTCCTGCGGCGTCGACGACGAGGGCTGTCAAGTGGCGTCGCCCTTCGACGAAGCGCTCGGTGCCGAGCACGACGGCGATGCTGGCACGCTTTGCGGCCTCGCGAACCTCTTGGTACGCGGCCTCGAGGAACGCCGCGTCGACCTCGGGTGCTGGCCGCCCGGGCCACGGGTAGCCAGGCACGTAGGCCTCCGGAAAAGCGACGATGCGCGCGCCGCGAGCCGCGGCGTCGTCGATGGCCGCGATGCTGTTCTGCAGCGCAGCAGCTGGCGAAGCGGGAAGCGCGCACTGCGCGCACGCGATACGAAGTGTTTCTCGAAGCATGGTGAAGGGTGCGCAAGATAGCGGGAGACGCTGTCCACTCTGAGGGACATTGCCTTCGCGGCGCAGACTGCTGGCTCATCATGGAGCAGCTCGATATAGCGTAGGGATGTTCCCCAAGAGTCTCCGCCATCTCGTGCTTCTCCTGATGCTGACAGCTCTCGCTGCCTGTGTCTCACCTCGCTCGACAGACCGGGGATCTTCCAAGCAAAGCAATTCCGAACCAGGCAAGGACCGAAGCCTCGCGCTCTCTGCAGAGGAGTCGGATCCGGTCCGGCTCGGGTGGATGACGGGTTTTCCACCGCCGCAGGAGAGACGGATCGGTCAGCCGCAGTCGGACTACTTCAGTTTTCCAAAGCTGCGCTGGACTGTCTGCCACCTGCGGGAACTCCTACCCACGAAGCAAGTGAGCCGCGGACTCGGCAGCCCGCTTCCGCTCGAGCGCGCGATCGACTCCGCGATCGACGACGTCGAGTTCACACCGTTGGGCAGCGATACCAAGATGACTTGGAAGCAGTCGCTCGCGACCAACTACACCGATGGCATCCTGATCCTGCATCGTAATCGCATCGTGTACGAGCGCTACTTCGGCAGCCTTGCCGAGGACGGTAAGCACGCCGCGATGTCGATGACCAAGTCCATGACCGGGCTCTTGGCCGAGATCCTCGTCGTCGAGGGCGTGCTAGACGAAAGCGCGATCGTCTCCTCGGTCATTCCGGAGCTTGCGCAGAGTGGCTTCGGCAGCGCGACCGTTCGGCAGGTCATGGACATGACCACGGACTTGATCTACAGCGAAGACTACGCCGATCCAAACGCCGGCATCTGGAAGTACTCTGCTGCCGCAAGCCCGCTCCCCAAGCCGGCGGACTACATGGGACCCGACGGCTACTTCGAGTACTTGCAGACTGTCCGCGCCGCCGGGGAGCACGGGCGCGCTTTCGCCTACAAGACGATCAACACCGATGTGCTCGGGTGGATCGTGTCGAGGACGACAGGCAAGGCCGTGACCGACCTCCTCTCGGATCGAATCTGGAGCCGGATGGGCGCCGAGCAGGACGCCTACTTCACCGTTGACGGTCGGGGCACGCCCTTCGCCGGCGGCGGGATGAGCGCGGGCCTACGCGACCTGGGACGCATCGGCTTGCTGATGCTCGGCGAAGGCGAGATCGCCGGCAGACGGCTCTTTCCGGCTGAGGTCGTCGCGAACATCCGCCGGGGCGGCGACCGAGATCACTTTGCGAAGGCGGGCTACGCGTCTCTCCGCGGCGGCAGCTATCGCAGCATGTGGTGGGTGCTCCACAACGAGAACGGTGCCTTTGCTGCGCGCGGCGTTCACGGGCAGACGATTTACGTGGACCCGAAGGCCGAGATGGTCCTCGTGCGATTCGCGTCGTTTCCGGTCGCGTCCAACTCGAAGATCGACCCGACGTCTTTGCCGGCTTACCAGGCCGTCGCCGACTACTTGCTCGCCAAGTGAATGAAGGAAGCCCGCTGCCGCAGCTTCTTCATGCATGGTGAAGCGCACACAGGCTAGCGTTGGCGCGCCATGACCGAGACAGCAAGCACCGCGTCCACGCCGGCACGCCTCGAGGCCCTCGACGCCTTTCGCGGCGCGACCATCCTCGCGATGATCCTCGTGAACAACCCCGGTTCGTGGTCCCATGTCTACCCGCCGCTGCGCCACGCGGACTGGCATGGCTGGACGCCGACCGACCTCGTGTTTCCGTTCTTCCTCTTCATTGTCGGTGTCGCGATTCCCTTGTCGATTGGACGTCGGCTCGAGGCGGGTGTCGCGCGCAGCCAGGTCGTGCGGCAGGTACTGCGTCGCGCGCTCGTGCTCGTGGGGCTGGGGCTCTTCCTCAATGCCTTTCCCTTCGTCGTCGACTTCGAGACCTGGTTGCTGCGCTCGTTCGAGACCCTGCGCTTTCCGGGTGTCTTGCAACGCATCGCTGTCTGCTATGCGCTCGCGGCCTTGCTCTTCGTCTTCGTCGGTCGGCGCGTCCTCGTCATGACCGCTTGGCTCTGCCTCTTTGCCTACTGGGCCTTGCTCACGCTCGTGCCGCTACCGGGTGGCGTCGAGACCGACCTCGCGGTCAAGGACCAGAACCTCGCGGCCGTCATCGACCGCGCGGTCTTCGGCACGCACGTCTGGGTGAGCGCGCGGACCTGGGACCCCGAAGGTCTCCTGAGTACGATGCCGGCGCTCGCGACGACGCTCTTCGGTGTCTTCACGGGCTGTCTGCTGCGCACGAGCGCTGCGTTGCAGGGAAAGGTACAGCACCTCTTCGTGCGCGGCAGCCTCCTCGTCGCTGCGGGCTACGTCTGGGACTGGTTCCTGCCGATCAACAAACCTCTCTGGACGAGCAGCTATGTCGTCTTCACGGCTGGCCAAGCCATGGTCGTGCTCGCCTTGGCGCTCTATGCCGTCGATCTTCGCGGCCAGCGCTTCGGACTCAGGCCGCTGCTCGCCTATGG
>CALLZN010000060.1 GCA_937858895.1 uncultured bacterium
CAGAGGACGCCGACCACGGCTTCTTGCCCGCGAGCGGCAGGCTCGAAGTCTGCTCGTGGCCGAGTGGGCCTGGCATCCGCGTCGACACGGGCTTCGACCGCGGCTCGGTGATCCCCCCCCACTACGACTCGATGATCGCCAAGCTCATCGTCAGCGCGCCCAACCGCGCCATGTGCCTGCGCCGCCTCGAGCGCGCGCTGCGCGACACGGTGCTGCTCGGCGGCACGACCAACGTCGACTTCTTGCGCCGCGTCGCCGCCCACCCGGCCTTCGTCAAAGGCGACCTGAGCACGGACTTCCTCATGCGCCACCCCGAAGTCCTCGTCGCCGAAGCAGCCAGTGACGCGACCCTCACCGCTGCAGCGCTCGCGACCGTCTTCGCGCGTGACTCGAGGATCGCAAAGAGCGACAGCACACAGGCTGACGCTTCACCATGGGACAAGGCCGACGCCTTCCGCCTCGGCTCGGGAGCAGCACGATGAAGCGCATTCCGGACAGCATCGAAGTCGACGGCGTCGAGACGCGCATCGCCGCACGCGACGCCGGCGATGGGCAGTTCCAGGTCGAGGTCGGCAGCCGCAAGTTCGAAGTCCAGGCCGGCTGCCTCGCAGACGGTGGCTTCTGGTTCCTCGATCATGACGGCCAGCGTCACCGCGCCTTCGCGTGTGCGACCGAAGCGGGCCTCGTGCTGCGCGTCGATGGCACGACCCACGTGCTCCGCAGTCGCGAGCGCGACGCGCGCGGTGCGAGCGAGGAGAGAGGCGACCCGACTCGCATCGTCGCACCGATGACGGGCACCGTCGTCCGCGTGCTCTGCGCGGTCGGCGACGTCGTCACCAAGGACCAGGACCTCGCCGTGCTCTCAGCCATGAAGATGGAGCACAAGCTCTGCGCCCTCGAGGACGGCAGCATCCGCTCGATCGAGGTCGCGGAAGGCGCGACGGTCGACGCAGGCACGCTGCTGATCAGCCTCGAACTCGCGGCCAAGGACGACTGAGGCGCACGCATCGCTCAGGCGTCGCCCTCGACCTGGTCGAGGTAGGCGCCGTAGCCCTCTTCTTCCATGCGCGCCTTTGGGACGAAGCGCAGGGCCGCCGAGTTGATGCAGTAGCGCAGCCCCCCGCGATCGCGCGGCCCGTCGGGGAAGACATGGCCCAAGTGGCTGTCTCCGTGCTTCGAGCGCACCTCGACGCGCCGCATGCCGTGCGAGCCGTCCGCGTGCTCGGTCACGTGCGCCGCCTCGATCGGCTTCGTGAAGCTCGGCCACCCACAGCCGCTGTCGAACTTGTCGCTCGAAGCGAAGAGCGGCTCTCCCGACACGATGTCGACATAGATGCCGACTTCCTTGTGCGCGTGGTAGGCACCCGTGAAAGGCCGCTCGGTCCCGCTCTCCTGGGTCACGCGGTATTGCTCCGCGTCGAGTCGGGCGATGGCTTCTGCGGAGCGCGCATAGCGCGGGTTCTTTCCCTCGTTCTGGCTCATGGCTCCATCGTCTGCCACGCGGCGGTCGATCACAAGGAAGGCGATCGCAAGGCGGACCGCTATGCTGTTCCGCTTCTTCACACCTGTACCAAGAGCCTACACATTCATGGATAGCAAGTACCTCGACGGCCTCTCGCAGAGCCCGGTTGCCGCTGACGCGGCGCCGTCCGAACGCCTTCTCTTTTTGCGTAAGACGTACAGCCTCGTGCTGCTCGGGATCACGCTCTTCGCGGCGACCATGCTCGGCTTCGGCAAGGTTGCCCTCGTCACCGATGCGTCCTTGTGGATCTACACTTCGAGTCGCTGGACCTCGCTCATCTTGATGATTGGCGGCGGCGTCGTCGTGCGCATGCTCGCGCGCAAGCGCGTCGTCGGCTTCACCTTCTACCTCGCCTACGCGGTCCTGCTCGGCCTCTTGATCGCGCCCTTCGCCGCCATGGCAGGCCCGGAGACGGTCGGCACCGCGGCCCTGCTCACGACCGCGATCTTCGCGGGGCTCACGGTCTATGCCTTCGTGACCAAGACCGATTTTTCGTGGCTCGGCGGAGCACTGTCGATCGGCCTCTTCGCGATGATTGGCATCGGGGTGGCGTCCATGATCTTCGGCTGGTCGCTCGGGAGCTGGTATTCCATCGCCGGCGCCCTGCTCTTCTCGGGCTACATCCTCTATGACACGAGCAACATCGTGCGCACGAATCGCGTCGACGAGGCCGTGCCGGCGGCGATCGAGCTCTTCACGAGCGTGATCATGCTCTTCTGGCACCTGCTGAGCTTGCTGTCGAACCGAGACTGAGCTCGCTACTTAGGCAACATCAGGGGCACGCCTCGACAGTCACGCCTCGACTAGGCGACGCGAAGCCAAGAGCGTGGCCTCGTGCGCGAGACGCATGCCGAGCCGGCGCACGTCTTCGCGTTCGTCGCTGCAGAGCGACCAGAGCAAGGCCGGAACGGCTTCGCCGCGAGGATCGTTGCGCCAGAGCTCCAAGATGCTCCCGATGTCTTCGACCGTCATCGAGCGGACGTGCGTGATGGTGCTCACGAAGTGCAGGTCGAGGACGTCACCGACCCGCCGCGCGATGCACGCGTGGTCGATGCACGCACGGCCGAGGTAGGCGCGGGCGCGCATCGATTCGAGGAGGTCGTCAGCATCAGCGTCGACCGGCAGGCCAAGGCCAGCGAGGTCCTCGTCGCTGACACAGAGATTGAGCACGGCGGCGAGGGAGACGCAGCAGAGCTGTTGCAGCGGAAGGCTTCGATTCACGGTTTCCTCGGTGGGCGCTTTCCTGTGGGTCTCGATGCGCATCCGCACTGTTGCAATCGGATCGCAGTAACGACTAGAGCAGCGTCGGACAGACCGTTCAAGCCAAAACCCGGACTGCGCGCTGCAACAAGCTGGCGAAGGTCGCTGTGGCGCTGCACGCGTGCACGACCTAAGAGCTGCGGACCGATGGGCCCGCAAAGCAACGAGTGACCAAGTGACCGCGCCACCGACTCTCCCGATCCACGTCTTCGACTTCGACAACAGCTACGCGCGGCTCGGTGACGCCTTCTCGACGAGGGTCGCGCCGACGCCCGTGCGCGCCCCCGACCTGCTCTGCTGGAACGACGACTTGGCCGAAGAACTCGGCTACGAGGCAGGCAGCCTGAGCGCGAGCGAGCGCGCCGCGGTCTTTGCGGGCAACGCGATCGCCGACGGATCGACGCCGATCGCGCAGCTCTATGCGGGCCACCAGTTTGGGCACTTCACGCCGCAGCTCGGCGATGGCCGGGCCCTCCTCCTCGGTGAAGTCATCGACCACGACGGGCTTCGCCGCGACATCCAGCTCAAGGGCTCCGGCCCGACGCCGTACTCGCGCAACGGCGACGGTCGCGCAGCCCTTGGACCCGTGTTGCGCGAGTACCTCGTGTCGGAGGCCATGCACGCCTTCGGCATTCCGACGACGCGCGCCCTCGCTGTGGTCGCGACGGGAGAACCCGTACTGCGCGAGCGCATGTTGCGGGGTGCCATCCTCACGCGCGTCGCGACGAGCCACCTGCGCGTCGGCAGCTTCGAGGTCTTCGCTTCACGCGGTCAACACGATGAAGTCGCGACCCTCCTCGACTACGCGATCGCCCGCCATGACCCCGAGCTCGTAGGGCTCGAGGACCGCGCGCTGCGCTTCCTCGAAGCGGTCGCCGAGCGCCAAGCCCGCCTCGTCGCGGCCTGGCTCGGCGTCGGCTTCGTTCACGGCGTGATGAACACCGACAACTCGAGCATCTCGGGCGAGACCATCGACTTCGGCCCCTGCGCCTTCCTCGACTACTACGACCCCCACGCGTCCTTCAGCTCGATCGACCGGCACGGACGCTATGCCTACCGCCAGCAAGGTCGCATCGCGCAGTGGAACCTCGCTCGCCTCGCGCAGTGCCTCGTGCCCCTCGTCGACAAGGATGCCGAACGCGCTGTCGAGCGAGCCACCGAAGTCGTGCAGGCCTTCGCCCGGCGCTTCGAGGCGGCCTACCTCAGGTGCATGCTCTCGAAGCTCGGCATTCTCGAAGTGCGTGACGGCGACGCCGACCTCCTGCAGGACCTGCTCGACGCCTTGCAGCGCGAGAAGGCCGACTTCACGCAGAGCTTCCGCCGGATCACCGAGGTCGCGGCCTCGAGCGAGGGCGCCGAACTGCCGGCCTACTTGAACGAATGGCAGAAGCGCTACCGTGCTCGGATCGCGGCTAGCCCCTCTTCGGTCACGGATCGCGTGGCTCGCATGCGCGCCACGAACCCGGTCTACATCCCGCGCAATCACCTCGTTGAAGAAGCTCTAGCGGCGGCGGAGGCAGGCGACCTCGCGCCGTTCGAGCGCTTGCGCGAAGTCTTGCAACGGCCGTTCGAGGCACAAACGGGTGCCGAGCGCTACGCGAGCGCGGGGACCGAGGACCAGCGCGAGTATCGAACCTTCTGCGGGACTTAGTCGCCCGCTTGCTGCCCGCTTGCTGCCACCTTGGTTCGCAGGGGCGGCCGAGTACGGAGAAGCGCGCAGGCGCCGAGGCTCCTGCGCGCTCCTCGCTCTATGCCAGTAGATGGATCAGAGATCCTGCGGACGCAGCGTCGAACGCTTGTTCTGCTCGGCGCGGGCCTGGGCCTTCGCGAGCGCGCTGCGCGCGAACTCATCGAACGCAGCGTAGAACTCGCTCGAGACCTTGCAGGTAACGGCGGCCTTCGTGCGGCTCTTCGAGATGATGAGTTCGCCCGGTGCGGCCTTCTTCTTTCCGCCCTTTGCAGCAGCAGCCTTCTTCGGCGCAGCCTTCTTCTTTGCAGCCATGACAGTCCTTGGACGAGGTCGTCCTCAGGGTGGGTCAGAGGGTCCCAACTTTTTCGCAGTTTCACGCTGCGGAGCTTCTCCGACCCTACCCTCCACAAGTGGCCGACGTCGCTCCGCATCGCGCGAAAGGCCGCAAAACGGCCTTCCGAGGCCGTTTGCATAGGGAAGCGGTCAAGTCATCGCAAACGAAAACAACAGCGTTTCCCGCAAGAAATGCATGAGAACGGCGGTTTCGCTATGGTTCGCGCCCTCAAAGGAAGTGCTGCTGCATGAACTGGCGACGCGTCGTTGTCTTCTCCGTCCTCTTCCTCGTCGCGCTGACGGGGCTGACCTACTGGGTCCTCACGCGCTCTGACGTCGCGCGTGACCTCGTAGAACGGCAGCTCCACAGGCTCTTCCCAGGCGAGATCGCGCTGAAGTCGGCGGAGCTCGACCCCATCGGCGGCCAGGTCCGGCTCGAGCGCCTTCGCGTCGCGCCCAAGGACAGCAGCGGCAGCGAACGCAAGGACGTCCTCGACTTGCCGAACGTGTTGCTCGGCGTCTCGATGAACCCGCTCGGCGGCGCCGGTGAGGTCCGCTCCGTGCTCATCGATGGCGCCGAACTCGACATCGACCTCGGCGCCAAAGAGCCTCTGGACCTGTCGCAGTTCCTGCGACAGGGTGGCAGCAGCAAGGGCAAGAAGCTGCCATCGATCCGCATCCGCAACCTCGTCCTGCGCCTGCATCTACCTGGTGACGAGCGTGTCCTGACGCTCGAGCCTGTCGAGCTCTCGCTGTTGCCGGACCGCGACGACGAGACCCTGCTGGTTCTCGAAGGAAGCGCGCCGAGCCCGCTCGGCGGCAGTATCGCCCTCCACGGCCGCGCGCGAGAAGACGGCTCGATGATCACGATCACGGCCGAGGCCGAGGAGTGCGAGGTCGACGCACAGCGACTGGCCCTGCTCGGGCCGGACGTCGTCAACGCCCTCGAGCGCTTGGCGCTGCGCGGCTTCGTCGCCGCCACCTTCTGGCTCGACTACGACCGGGCGTCGGACCGCTTCGACACCGGCGTGCGCGGTGACTTTCGTGACCTGCGCGCGCGGCCACCGGTCGTGCCCTACGAAATCGACAAGGTCACGGGGCGCATCGAGTACCGGCCAGGAGCGGGCGGCACACTCGGCCTCGCCTTCGCGCGAGACGACGAAGGGCTGAAGATCGACGGCGAAGTCGAGGTCAGCGGTCTACACGAAGAAGAGCAGGCCGTGCGCCTGCGCGCGAACGGCCGAGATCTACCGAACGACGAGCGCCTCCGCTCGGCCTTGAAAGAGCTCGACGTCGCCGCGCGCGTGCTCGACGCCTTCGACCTGCGCGGCGGTCGAGCCGACCTCGCGCTCTACGTCGACACGCGGCGGCCGGTACTGACCGACAAGGACCCGAGCAAGGAGCCGCGCCTACAAGTCGATGTGCGGTTTCGCGAGACGTCGATGCTCTTTGCGGGCTGGCCGCAGTCAGACGGTGGGCGCGGCACGGTCTTTCCCTATCGCTTCGACGACTGCAGCGCGGACGTGGCTGTGCGCGACAGCTTCGTCGAGATCAGCAAGCTGAGCGGCAAGGGTCGCGGTGCTTGCACGCTCGAAGGCTACGCCCAACTCGACTTCGAGCGCGACGAGGCCACGATACGGGTCAGTGCCAAGACGCTGCCGATCGACGACGAGCTGGGCGAGGCGGTCGCCGCGACCCTCGACGAGAAGAGCTCGCCCCTCGAGGACTTCGCCTTGCGCGGCGCTGTCGACACGACGCTGCAACTCGACAAGCGCGCGGGGCAGCCCGACTTCGACTGGTCGCTCACGGTCGCGCCGCGCGGGACAGCGCTCCGGTGGAAGCGCTTCCCCGTGGCCGTCGAAAAGCTCGACGGCCAGGTTCACATCGACGCGAAAACTGCGCGCTTCGAACTGACCGGGCGCACGGGCAGCGCCGACCTGCAAGGGCGTGGCCGCATCGAAGTCGCTCCGCAGGGCAGCCGTGAACTCTGGTTCCGCTCGACCGGCATCCAAGTCGACGATGGCTTGCGCCAAGCCCTGATCGCCTTCGACGCGAGTTTCGACGAGACCTGGCGTCTCTTCGAACCCGCGGGCAAGGCCAACGTCGAGTTCGTCGGCTATCGAGCGAGCGGGAGCGACGACTTGAGTTACGACCTGCGCGCCGACATCGACGACGGCGCGGCGCGCTTCGCGCCCTTCCCCGTCGCTTTGCGCGACGTCGAGGGGCCCATCGTTGTCCATGGCGACGGCAAGAACACGCACGTCGAGATCCTCGGCCTCACCGGCCGGGGCCTCGATGCGCGCCTGTCCTTCCAAGGCACCCTCGACTTCGCGCCCGATCGCGAAGCACTCGCCGACCTCGACGTCGTCGCCAAGGGTGTGCAACTGCGCGAAGAACTCGGCGCGGTCCTCGACACAACCTCGATGATCGACGCCGACCTTTGGCAGCTCGCGGCCGTCACGGGCTCGTGCGACGCCGTCCTCGAGATCCAGCGCCGCGAAGGTGACACGGATTGGCGAAAGTCGCTCGAGGTCGACCTGCGCGAGGTCAAGAGCGAGGCCAAGATCCTGCCCGACACGCTGACCGAGCTGCGCGGGAGCCTGCGCATCGACAACGACCACGTGATCCACATCGACAGGCTGCGTGGGTCGATCGGCGAGGCGCCGCTCATGTTCGAGAAGGGTCGCATCGCGCTCGAGGGCGACGCGACGCACATCGAGCTCGAGCTCAGCGCCGACAACTATCCGGTCGACGACCGCCTCGCCAACCTCCTCTCGGGCGAGGTCAAGCGCGCCTACCTCGACCGCAACGCACGCGGGAGTGTGTCGCTCGTCGGCGCGAAGGTCGACATCCGCGTGCCGACGACACAGCCCGCGGGCAGCGACGAACTCGGCCTGCGCATCGACTTCGTCGGCGGGGAGATCCGTGCCCACGGGCTCTCGATGGACCTCGGTGTCCGCGTCGACGACATCCGCGGCTACGCCGTCCTCGAGCGCGGCTGGGTTCGCCCGGATGGCAGCGAGATCAAGGGGCAGCTCGGCGGGCTCAGCTTCACGGCGCTCGGCCAGCCCTTCGATGATGCGCGGGGCCCCTTCGTCGCGACGCACCGCTCCTTCGAGGTCCCAACGGGCGAAGTGCGCGTCCATGGCGGCGTGCTGCGGAGCATGCCCCGCGAGGCGACGGTCGAAGGCAAAGCGGGTCCGCAGCCGCTCGCGCGCTACGACTTCGATACGACCCGCCACCTCGCCTTCCACTTCGACCTCGTCGACCTCGACCTCGGCAAGGCCGTCGCCCAACTCGAGCTCGGCCAGCCCTACCGCGGCCTCATGAGCGGCAAGGTCGACCTTGGCATCGACGTGGAAGACCCGACCTCGCTCGCGATCACGGCCAAGCTCGGCGTGCGCGACGGCTGGCTCGGCGACGCGCCGATCTTCAGGAGTATCTACGGCTTGCTCAAGCAGGAGAAGCGTCCGACCTTCCACGCCGCGGTCCTCGACGTTCAGAGCGAAGGCCAGACCCTGCGCATCGATCGCCTGCTCTTGCTCTCGACGCTCTTGCGCGTCGAAGGCAAGGGCCAGCTCGACTACGATGGCTACCTCGAGCTCCAACTCGAGTTTCCGAACCTCTTCCCCGAGGCGAGCCCCATCACCTTGTTACCAGGCATCTACCGGGCCGTCGCCAACGCGCTCGTCAGCTTCGACGTCTCGGGCTACGTCGGCAACCTGCGCAGCGGACCGCGCTTCGTGCCCTTCGAGAAGCGCCCCGACAAGCGGCCCGTCGAACCCATCGTGGGGCGCAGTGGCGTCCTGCCTCCGATCTTCCGCGACTGACAGCGCACTCGAGGTGCAACGAACTTGGCTGAACGCTTCCTCGCCATCGATCCCGGAGAACGTCGCACAGGCGTCGCGGCGACCGACTGGACGGGCACGATCTCGATCCCGCTCGAGCGCATCGACCACAAGGGCTTCGACGCCCTGCCCGACTTGCTCGCGCCCGTCGTCGCCGAACGCCAGACGCAAGTCCTCGTCGTCGGCATCCCCTTGGGCGCCGACGGGCAGCAAGGTCCGCAAGCCATGAAGGTCCAGGCCCTCGCCAACAAGCTGCGTGCGCGCTTCCCCGACGTCGAAGTCGTGACCATGGACGAGGCCCACAGCAGCGATGTCGCCCACGCCCAGCTGAAGAGCGCCGGCATCAAAGCCGCCAAGCGTCGCCAACACGTCGATAGCCTCGCGGCCCTCGAGATCTTGCGACGCTACCGAGGTGAATCGTGATGCAGGACAATCCCATCCAGGCGACCGGTCTCACGAAGTGCTTCGGTCCACGCACGGCCGTCGACGACCTGAGCTTCGAAGCCCGCCGCGGCGAAACCCTGGGCCTCCTTGGCCCCAACGGCGCCGGCAAGTCGACGACGATCCGCATGCTCGTCGGCGCCTTGAAGCCCGATCGCGGCAGCATCCGCATCAACGGCCAGGACGACCCGACTCGCAGCGAAGTGAAGCGTTCGCTCGGCTACGTGCCGCAAGAGATCGCGCTCTACGACGAGCTCACGGCCAGCGAGAACCTCGCCTTCTTCGGTCGCTTGCACGCACTGTCTGGCCGCCGCTTGCAGGAGCGCATAGGCTTCGCGCTGGACTTCGCGGGCCTCGCGGATCGCAGCCGCGACCGCGTCGGGACCTTCAGCGGCGGCATGAAGCGCCGCCTCAACCTCGTGACCGGTTTGCTGCACGAGCCGAAGGTGCTCTTCCTCGACGAGCCGACCGTCGGTGTCGATCCGCAGTCGCGGGCTCACATCTTCGAGAACATCGAGGCCCTGCGCACGGCCGGCACGACCATCCTCTACACGACGCACGCGATGGAAGCCGCCGAACGGCTCTGCGACCGCGTCGCCATCATGGACCACGGGCGCATCCTCGCGCAGGACGACGTCGCCACGCTGCTGCGAACCCACGGCAAGCGCAGCGAAGTCGTCGTCGACCTGCGCACGATGCCCGACGCCGCCACGACCGCACGGCTTCGTGAGGCGTTCGGTGCTGAGACGGGCTCTGTGCTCGTGGAGGCAGAAGCCGCAAAGCTGCGCGTTCGGACCGAGGACGCCTACGCGACGATCTTCGAGCTGCGGCGCTTCGACCTCGACGTCGCGACGATGCGCGTCGAACACGCCAACCTCGAGACCGTCTTCCTCGACCTCACTGGGCGGAGGCTACGCGACGCATGACTTCGATGCTCACGATGATGGTCAAGGACCTGCGGCTCCTGCTGCGCGACCGCTTCGGGCTCTTCTGGATCTTCGTGTTCCCGCTCGTTTATGCGCTCTTCTTCGGCGCCATCTTCTCGGGCCAGAGCGGCGGCGGCGGCAAGATCGGCGTCGCCGTCGTCGACCAGGACAAGAGCGCGGGATCGAAGGCCTTCACCGAGAAGCTCGCCCAGCATCGCAGCCTCGCGGTCGCGCGCCGAGAAGACGGCAGCATGGTCTTGCACGAGGCAGACAAAGCGCGCGACCTCGTGCGGCGTGGCAAGCGTGCTGCCTACGTCTTGCTGCGGGAGGGCTTTGGCCAGCGCGGCCTCGATGCCTTCGCCTTCGCTGGACAAACAAGCGAAGTCCACGTCGAGGTCGGTGTCGATCCTTCGCGCGCTGCCGAGCGCGGCTACCTCCAAGGCATCCTCGCCGAGCTTTCGATCCGTCACACGATCGACGGCTTCAGCGACAAAGAGCAGACGAAGAGCGATGTGCGGCGCTTCGCCAAGCGCTTCGCGGACGATGCTTCGGTGCCGGTCACGCAGAAGCTCGTCCTGTCTGTCTTCTTCTCGGCGCTCGAGAAGTTCTTGACCGGCGTCGACCTGTCCTTCGTCGCGCAGAACGGCGGCGGCGACAGCGGCGGCGGCGGCGCTGCCGCGGGCTTCGGCGCCGTCGACTTCGTCGACGTGTCCGTCAAGAAGGACGGCCCTACGAGCTCCTTCCAGATCAGCTTTCCCTCGGCCATTCTCTGGGGGCTCATCGGCTGCGCGGCCGGATTCGCGATCATGATCGTACGCGAGCGCACCCAGGGCACGATGACCCGCCTCCTGACGTCGCCGATCTCGCGCACGGCCATCCTCGTTGGCAAGGGTGCGGCCTGCTTCGTGGCCTGCACGGCGGCCATCGTCTTCTTGCTCCTCGTCGCCCGCCTCGGCCTCGGTATCGACCTCGGCTCGCTGCCGAAGCTCGTCGCGGCCATCTTCGCTTCGGCGACTTGCTTTGTCGGCATCATGCTCGTGTGTTCACTCCTCGGGCGAACCGAGCAAGCGGTAGCGGGAGCGACTTGGGGGGTCATGATGCCGCTCGCGATGCTCGGCGGCGGCATGGTGCCCCTGATCGCCATGCCGGATTGGATGCAGGCGCTGAGCAACGTCAGTCCATTCAAGTGGTGCGTGCTCGCGCTCGAGGGCGCGATCTGGCGCAACTTCTCGTGGGGCGAGTTGCTGGTGCCCTGCGGCATCCTCGTCGCCGTCGGCCTTGGCCTCGCGGTGGTCGCGAGCCTGCTCTTCCGCCGCGCGCTCGCGCGCGCCTGATCCGAGCCCGGACTCGCCCTCAAGATGTTCGCCGCCGCGCGCCATCCAAGCGAAGTCGCCTCGTGGCTCGAGGACGCAGGCTCGCGCAGCAAGGCCATGGTCCTCGACCTGCCCGAAGAGCAGTGGACCATGCCCTACTCGCCGTTCGTGACGCCCTTCCTTTGGGAGCTCGGCCACGTCACTTGGTTCCACGAGCGCTTCGTCTTGCGCGAGGCGCTGGGGCTCGCGCCGCTCGACAAAGGCATCGACGATCTCTACGACTCGAGCACGGTCCCGCATGCCGCGCGCTGGGACCTCGAGGCCTTCGACCTCGGTCGCATTCTCGACTGGGATGCGGCGGTGCGCGCGCGCGAAACCGAAGCGCTCGCGAGCGGCGACGAGCGGGTCGCTCCGCTGGTCGCGCTCGCGGTCTTTCACGAGGACATGCACGCCGAGGCCTTCGCGTGGACGCGACAAGCGCTCGGGCTCGCGCGACCAGAGCCCACTGCCGAGCTGCCGCGCGCGGACGCAGCGGGACTTCGCAGTGACACTGCGAGTGGCGATGTCCACTTCGAGCCGTCGGTGGTCCGCGTCGGTTCGCTCTTTGGTTTCGACAACGAAGCCCTCCCCCACGAGGTCGAGCTCGAGGCCTTCGCGCTCGCCAAACACTGCGTCGACGAAGCTCAGTTCCGAGCCTTCGTCGAAGACGGCGGTTATCGACGCGACGAGTTCTGGTGTGCTGCGGGCAAGGTCTTTCGCGAGCAACGCGCGCTCGAAGCGCCGCTCTATTGGCGACGCGAGGACGGCGATTGGCGCGTGCGGGACTTCGACCGTTGGCGGGCGATCGAAGCGCGACGACCGATGCTGCACGTGTCCTGGTACGAAGCGAGCGCCTGGTGCCGCTGGGCCCGGCGTCGGCTGCCGACCGAACACGAGTGGGAGCGCGCTTGCAAAGGACTCGAGGGCCGACGCTTTCCCTGGGGCGACGAAGTCGATGGCCGGCGAGCGCAGACGGGCTTCGCGACCAAGGGCGACGAAGCGCTCTTGGCGGCGCCCGACGAACTCGCCGACGGGCGCAGCGAGCACGGCCTCGCGCACTTGATCGGCAACGTGTGGGAATGGACCGCGAGCGTCTTCGAGCCCTACGTGGGCTTCGAGGCGGGCTGCTACGCGAACTACTCGCGGCCCTTCTTCGGGAAGCGGCGGGTGCTGCGTGGCGGGGCGTGGGGGGCGGCCCCACCCATGCCCTCCTTCGCCGTGCCGCAAGTCTTCCCGCCCCAGCGCCGGGCGGGCTTTTACGGGGTCCCCAC
>CALLZN010000061.1 GCA_937858895.1 uncultured bacterium
AGTCCATCGATGCCCTCGTGACCGCGCTCGCGCGGCTCCGCGGCATCGGCACGGTGACCGCCGAGCGCCTGGCCTACCACCTCCTCGAGGTCCCCGAGGCCGAAGCCCTCGAGCTGGCCGCCTCGATCCGGCGCGTTCGCGCCGAGGTCAAGGTCTGTCGCCAGTGTTCGAATCTCGACGCCGAGGATCCGTGCCGCATCTGTGCCGACGAGAGCCGCGACAGGACCCGCGTCCTCGTCGTCGAAGGTCCACGCGACCTCGCGAGCTTCGAGGCGGCCGGGTGGAGGGGCGTCTATCACGTGCTGCGCGGTCGCATCGCGCCACTCGAGGGTGTCAAGGGCAAGGATCTCACGATCGCGGCCCTGCTCGCGCGCGCGCGCCGTCCGGGCTTCGCCGAGATCTGCTTGGCGACGAACCCGGACCTCGAAGGGGAGCGCACCGCGCAGGAGATCGCCGAACTCTTGCTCGCCCTCGACGAGCGTCCGCGCGTGACCCGCATCGCCCGCGGCATCCCTGCAGGCGCCGGCATCACCCAAGTGCAGTCGACCATCCTCAGTGACGCCCTCGAAGGGCGACGCGAACTGCGCTGAAGCGCCATCCGCGCGCGTTCACCACGAAGTCGCCCGCATGGCGGGTCGAGCTCGCGCGAAGTGGGGGTCAAGAACGTGCCCTCCTCGGTCGATCCCTAGAAGCGTGGCGGCAAGCCAACGGCATGCACGAACGTCTCGGACGTGCCTTGGTTTTTCGGGCCACGCCAGGGGGGCGACGGCAAGGTAGCGCATGGAACTCGGAGTCACGCTCAGGCAGGGAATGGACCAGCGCCAGCTGCTCCTCCCCAAGATGCTGCAGGCGATCGAGGTCTTGCAACTCGCGACGATCGACCTCGTGACGCGCATCGACGCCGAGCTCGAGACCAACGAGACCCTCGAAGCGCTGCCGCCCGAAGCAGACGCGCCAGCGCCGGCCACCGCCAGCCAGGCGATGGAGCATGCCGCGGAGCAGGCGGCCGCGAAGTACGACGACGTCGATGTTTACGGCCGTGGCGCACCCGGACACGCTTTCGAGGACGACGACGGCGAAGATCGCTTCGCCCGCGTCGCCGCCCCGAGCATCTCGCTGCAGGACTCCTTGCTCAGTCAGCTCGCCGAAGCGCAGGTCGTCGCCGCCGTCCTCGAGATCGCGAGCTTCGTGATCGGATCGCTCGACGCAAACGGTCACTTGCTGCTGACTGTCGAAGAATTGCACGCGGTCTTCGGCAGCGAGGCGCCGGTCGTGGCTGCCCTCGAGCTCGTTCGTAGCTTCGAACCGATCGGCATTGCTTGGCCCGGGCCGCGAGACTCCATGCTCGCGCAAGTCCGAGCGCTCGACCTCGACGCGGCGAACAAGGACCTCCTGGTCCGCATCGTCAGCTTCCACTTGGAAGACCTCGCGGCCAACCGATGGCCCAAGGTTGCCAAGGAAGTCGGGCTCGGACTCGAAGCCCTCAAGGCCTTGACACTCAGCTTGCGTACGATCGACCCGTGCCCAGGGCGGAACTTCGCGAACGAAGTCGAGGCCGCGCTGCGCGCCGACGTCGTCGTTCGCCGCGAAGACGGGGAGTGGCAGATCTACGTCGACGACGCGCGCGTTCCGAAGCTGCGTCTGCGTGCGAGCTACGAAGAGCTCGCGCGTAGCCCGGCGACCGAGGGAAAGGTGAAGCGCTACCTCAAAGGCAAGCTCGCTTCAGCGCGCGACCTGATGCTCGCGATCGAGCAACGTCGCGAGACGCTCGGCCGCGTCGCGCGGGCCGCCCTCGAACGCCAGCGCGGCTTCCTCGAGCGCGGGCTGTCGGGCCTCGTGCCGCTCGGCATGCAAGAGGTCGCGGACGCCGTCGGCGTGCACTTGTCGACCGTCAGTCGCGCGATCGCCGGCAAACACGTGCAGACCGACTTCGGCGTCTTCCCCCTGCGCGTTCTCTTCGACGGCGGCAAGGGCGTGGGGGCCGACGAGAGCGGCCAGGGTGGTGAAGCGCGCGCGTCGCTGCGCGAACAGGTCAAGGCGCTCATCGATGCCGAGGACTCGAAGCACCCGCTCTCCGACGAGCAGATCGTCAAGGACTTCGCTCGCCGCGGCGTCGAGGTCGCGCGGCGCACGATCGCCAAGTACCGCCAAGAACTCGGCATCCCGAGCTCCTTCCGCCGCCGTGGCTATTGACGAGCGAAGCCCGGCAACAGGCGCTATGAAGGCAGGCCATGCGCAGCGTTCGCCTCTGGATCGCCTACGACGGGACCGACTACGAGGGCTGGCAGCGTCAGGCGTCCGGAAACACGATCCAAGAGGAGGTCGAAGGGGCGTTCCGAGCCCTCGTCGGAGAGGCCGTGACGGTGCACGGCTCCGGGCGCACGGACGCCGGCGTGCATGCCCTCAGTCAGTGCGCGCATGTGCAGATCGAGCGCGGGCCAC
The DNA here is from genome assembly GCA_937858895.1 of uncultured bacterium. Classification (GTDB taxonomy): domain Bacteria; phylum Planctomycetota; class UBA1135; order UBA1135; genus JACKHW01. Next base: position 2,443 of record CALLZN010000061.1, read on the forward strand.
CGACCGAGCGTCTACACTTGGCCCTCAACACCATGTTGCCGCCCGACATCCGCGTGCTCGGAGCGGTGGATGCGCCGCCGGGCTTCCATGCGCGCTTTTCAGCAATCGGCAAGCGCTATCGCTACCGCATTCGGACCGAGCCCGTGCCTTCGCCCATCGGTCGTCGCTACTTCCATTGGCATCCCTTCGGTCCGGTCGATCTTCTACGCGTGCGCGCAGCGGGGGCGAAGCTCGTGGGTGAGCACGACTTTCGTTCGTTCGCGACGCGGACGCGCAACAAGGAGCCGAAGGGGACGGTGCGGACGATTCGCGCCCTGCACGTCTGCGGCGACGAGCGAGGCTTCGACATCGTCGTCGAAGGCAGTGGCTTCCTCTACAACATGGTTCGGACGATCGCCGGCTGCCTCCTCGACGTGGGGCGCGGCAAGGCCGACGTCGCTTGGATCGACGAGGTCCTTGCGGCGCGCGACCGACGCGCGGCTGGACCGGTCCTGCCGGCTTGCGGCCTCAGCCTCGTGCGCGTGCTCTACCCGCAGAGCTGCGGCCCGAGAGCTGCGCATGGCTACCGGAGATGACATGTCGCCTCGGCGGGACCAGAGCACTATCTTTCAAGTGGCATAGCGCCAGTCAGGAGACAACGAAGATGGACATCGACATCACGACCAGGAGTGAAGGCATCCCCGACGCCGCCAAGGACTACGCGCGCGACAAGTTCGGGAGCGCCGCTCGCATCTTCGATCGCATCGGCAGTCTGCACATTTCGCTCGGCCACCAGAAAGACGGGCATCACGCGCGTTGCGTGGCCCACCTCGACAGCGGCGCGATGCTCGTCGCCGAGGCGACGAGCGAAGAGCTGCGCCACGCGATCGAGCAAGGTGCCGAAAAATTGAACGCTCAGGTTCGCAAAGAAAAAGAGCGATTGATCGATCGTCACCGCCGCGGTGATGGCGGGCGTTGACCCAACGGGGCATCTTCAACATGAGCCGCTGTCCATGACATACGGGCACAAGAGTCACTTCGATCCGGTCACCATCGAAGTCGAAGTCGTCAACGAGCATGGCTTGCACGCGCGGCCCGCACACAAGGTCGTCGTGCTCGCCAATCACTACACGTCGACGATCCGCGTCATCAAGGACGAGCTCGAGGTCGACGCCAAGTCGATCATGTCGCTGATGATGCTCGCCGCCGAAAAGGGCACCATGCTCACGATCCGCGCCGAAGGACCGGACGGCAAGGAAGCGGCCGACGCCTTGTGCGAGCTCTTCGCGAGCGGCTTCGGCGAGTAGCCACACCGTCAACCGCACTGTCGCATTGGATCCGCCCGAAGTCGTGCAGCGTGGGCCTCGCGAGGCCCACGCTGCGCGACTGTTCTGGTGTGTCGCTGGATGTCACCCAGGGTGACGA
>CALLZN010000062.1 GCA_937858895.1 uncultured bacterium
ACGCTCAGCGTCGTGGTCCGCGAACGAGCCGCGGTAAGCGGACGAAAGCGTCGCTGACCACGAGATTTCGTGGCCGCGATCTCCGAACCGGAAGCTCCGTCACCGATGTGAGTTCAGCCGCTCGCGCCGGACGCCGGCGGTGCGAGGCCGAAGAGTGCCGCATGCGCACTTCGCTCGACTCGCGCCGGACATTCGGCGTCCCGACGTTTTTTGCTTCCATCATGTCTGTCCTCGTTTCTTGCGGCTCTCGCGACGCGAGCGTCGCGGGAACCTGGACCCTCGACACGGCGGCCTTTGTCGAGGCGGCGCTGCCAGTGCTGAAGGAGCATGGTCGTATCCCCGCCGGCGCCGAGGGCGAAGCCAAGGCGCAGCTCGGCAAAGTCCGCATGAGCGTGGACCTCGCTTCCGACGGCAGTTTTGTCTGCCACATGGGCATCGGCACGACCGCGCGCTTCGAGGGCACGTGGGTGCAGAACGGCAAGAACGTCGCGCTCGTCCAGACGCTCGAGGACGGCGAGCCCAAGGATGACCAGATGAGCGGCACGCAGGATGGCAACAGCCTGCGCCTCGTCCACGACGAGGCAGGCATGGCGATGTGCTACGTCCTGCGACGAAGCAGCGCCGCGAGTCCGCGCTGATCGGCACAGCGCGCAGCGGCGCGCTTCACTTCGGCCACCACTTGGCCTTCCAGTCGGCGGCCCACTGAGCCGACTGGTCGCTGTGGCAATCGTTGCAGGCGTTCTTTGCGCCCTTCGGCCCGAAGCGCACGCTGTTCTCAGGGCTCGGGATCGTGCTCATCCAGTGCGTGCGCGTCCACTTGGTCTCGCCACTCACGATGTTCATGAGCAGCTTGGGCATGTGGCAGTCGTAGCAGAAGGACCCAGGGCGACCGGGTTCGTGCTTCGTGTGCTCCTTGATCTTGCCGCGGAACTCCTTGTGGCAGCCCATGCAGTAGCGATCGCTCGCCGGCCCCGCGACGAGGATGCCTGGCTCCTTCGAGGACTTGTTCGCGTGGGGATCGTGGCAGTCGTAGCAGCGCACGTGCGCTTCGTTGAAGCACTTCGACTCGATGAAGCTGCGGAGCAACATCGCGAGCCCCTTGGGTCGCCCGTCCTCCCAGACCTCGATGGTCGGTGCCGTGCGACCGGGCGTGATCGGCACACTCTTGAGGTAGGGCGAGAGATCGTTGATACGACCTTCTCTCGAGTGGCCCGGCTCGTAGTCCCTGTAGACGTCGGTGTCGTCCATGTTGATGTCGGGACCGTGGCAGCGTGCGCAAACGCTGACCTCTTGCCCCTTGGTCAGCTTGCGCGGATTGACGATGTAGGCCGCCGGTTCGCCGCGCACCTTGCTGCGGACGAAGGCCGCAATACGGTTGACGTAGTTGGTCGCGAAGTAGTCGACGTGATGGCTGCCCGGACCATGGCAGGCCTCGCAACCGATGCCCGGCTCGACCCAACGCGTCTTGGCCGTCGTCGCTTGCGCGTCGCGCTCGAGGACTTCGAGCTTGGTCGTGTGGCAGCGCGCGCAGAAGGTGTTCCACGATGAGTTCTTCGTGTAGCTGAAGATCTGCAGCCAGAAGTCTTCCGCCGAGGGGACGCTCTGCTCTTGGAAGTTCCAGTACGGAAAGAACTCGTTGCGCGACGTCGACCACTGCAGCGGCAGGCGGCGATAGACCCCACCCGGCTCGAGGTGCACGTAGGCCTGACGGTATTGGTAGCCAACGACATACGCGATCTCGAAGGGCACGAAGTTCCAGGTCCTGGGGTCCCGGAACTCGATGTAGTAGCGCCCCGCTGCGCGACGCATGCGCGCGATCGCTTGGTGATCACGCGCTGAGCGACGGTGCTCGACGGGCAAGAACCACTCGTGGTCGTCGAAATCACCAACGACGGATTCAGGGGTGGGAGCCCGGACCATGTTCGCATGGGGTGAGTGCTTCCAGTCCTCGTGACTCACAGTATGGCACTCGCCGCACTTGGCGCTGCCGACGTAGCGCGCATCGTAGAGCGACTCGTAGCTCTGGTAGCCCGTGACGAAGAGCGTGCCCGTCCCGAGGAGCGCGAGAGCGGCGACGAGGCCGACAGCGACTTTGCGCGTGAAGCGGACCATGGGCCGACTCAGACCCGCGGCGCGACCAAGCGCTCGACATACTTGGCGAGCACGTCGACCTCGATGTGCACGCGGTCCCCAACCCTTCGATCGGCGAGGGTCGTGTGGGCGAGCGTGTGCGGGATCACGGCGACGCCGAAGCGCACCGTCGCACCAGCTCCAGGATCCTGCACGAGCTTGGCGATCGTGAGCGAGATCCCGTCGACTGCAATGGAACCCTTGGGCACGCAGTACCGAGCCAAGCCAGCCGCGACCTCGAAGTCGATGTCCCAGCCATCCGGACGCTCGACGATCTCCGCGACCTGGGCGAGCCCATCGACGTGCCCCTGGACGAAGTGACCACCGAGGCGCTGGTCGGCGCGCAGCGCGCGCTCCAGATTGAGGCGCTGCCCGACCACGACATCGCCGAAACTCGTCTTGTCGAGGGTCTCGGGCACCATGTGGAAGTCGGCCGCATAAGCAGGTCCACGGCTGGTGATCGCGGTGACGGTCGTGCAGCAACCCGAGAGCGCGATCGAGGCCCCGACCTCGACGTCGTCAAAGGCTGCGGGGAGGCCGACCGT
>CALLZN010000063.1 GCA_937858895.1 uncultured bacterium
GCTCAGGCGCCCGAGCGGGTAGCTCATCAACAGATAGAGCGCCGCGCAGAGCAGCACGACCGCCATCAGCGTTCCACCCACGAGCGCTGCCTCGCGCCGACGAGGCGTGCGGCTCCTGACGAAGTTCAAGATGGCGAGGCCAAGCCCTGCGACCAGGATCGCGCCTAAGAGACCGAGGAGGGTGCACGAGCCCACGACCGGCGCAAGCGCCCAGTCCTTGAGGTCCGAGATGTCCGACCAAAGAAACCCGTAGGGCTCGTGAACCATGGACCAAAGGAACGTGAGCCACGCGAAGAAGACCGCCGTCGTGACCATCGTCCACAGCAGGCTCGAGAAAACGTGCGGATCGATAACTCGCGCATAGGCAGGCCCGTTGCGGCGTCTGCTTTGGAGGCGCAGCGGGCCGCGCTGTCGCGCTATCCTCGATTTCATGGGCTCCTCCGAGTCTTCGAACTCTGGTCTCTGAGCGGCCGCGGGCGACGACCGCAGTGTGGGTTAGCAGGATCCTAGCGACAGGCATCAAATAAAATTTCTGCTAGCCCACGGTCCATAGCAAGGTGCCGACACGCGACCACGCCGCCGCTTCGACAAGCGTCCTCCGCCACCACCAAGTTCGTGGAGTAGTTTTGGTGCGGAGGGGAGAACGAAGCGACTCGAGGGAGGGAAACCCAGGTCGCACGAGCGCTGTGTGGGCGCTCTCCCCTTCGCCATCGCGATCCATGCGCGATCCCATGACCCCGAAGGAGGAACCCCAAGTGTCCAACCGCAAACTACGTCCGCTTCACGCCCTCGCCGTCGCCTGCGCCCTCGTCGCTCAATCCGCCTACGCCTTCGATGGCAACGAAACGCTCGGTCCGCCGGTCGCCTTGACGGTCGCCTCGGGCTCCGAAGTCCTCGTCGCCGGTGTCGGCATGAAGGACAAGTTCGAAGGCACGATCAACCTCGACGTGCCCGACGGTGTCACGGTCAAGCAGGTCATCGCCTACTGGGAAGGTCAGGCGCTCTCGGCCGACGAACAAGGCGCGACCGATGACGTCCTGCTGAACGGCGCGCCGGTGACGGGCCTGCGCATCGGTGGACCGACCAACTTCTTCTTCTCGCGCTGGAGCACGACCTACCGCGCCGACGTGACGGGTCTCAACTTGATCACGAACGGTAGCAACGTCGTCAAGGTGCGCGGCCTCAACTTCCGCGGCATCAGCAACGGCCTCGGCCTCGCGGTCATCATCGACGATGGCAAGAACAGCGGCGCGATCGCGATTCGCGACGGCAACGACAACGCCTTCCGCGACTTCGCGAGCCCGCTCGACGTGACCGAGCTCCAGACCTACAGCTTCCCGCCCTCGTCGCAGGAGCGCACGGCTTCGCTCGCCTACTTCTTCGGCAGCGTCGCCACGGCGCGTCCCTCGACGATCGAGATCATGATCGACGGCAGCCCGGCCACGGCCGAGTTCGAAGCCGACGTTCTCGGCGATGGTGACGGCCCGGAGTGGGACACGCACACGCACACGGTCACGATTCCGGCCGGCGCGACTTCACTCGGCGTGCGTGTCGTCTCCGCCGACAGTGGCCTCGGGCCCTACACCGGCAACCTGCCGGCCTCGTTGACCTGGGTCTTCCACAGCCTCTCGCTGCCGAACCCGAAGGCCAACGACTGCGGCCCCGATCTCTGGAAGAAGCACCTCACGCTCTGGGACGGCCGCGGCTGTGACGACGTCACGTGCTACATCAAGACCCGCACCAACTGGATGTGCCTCTTCGGTGTCTCGCCCCGCCGCTCGGGCCTCGGCTACTGCGCCACGGTCCTCGACGCGATCTGCACGACCGGTGACGACGACCTCTCCCGCCTCAACCGTCACGCCGCTGCCGCTCTGCTCTCGGCCGACTCGAACCTCGAATACGCCTACAGCCTCCGCCAGATCATCCGCATCTACCGCGACGCGGTCGGCGCCGACTGCGGCCCCGAGACGATCAAGACCGCGCTGGCCAAGTTCGAAGCCGCAAACGAACTCTACTGCACGATGCCGACGCCCCGCCGCTGCATGCCGCGCTGCCACAAGCGCAGCCACCGCTCCTGCCGCTGAGCGATTCGCAGACTGCGAGTGAACGAAGCGCGTGAACGGTCCGACCGTTCGCGCGCTTTTCGTTATGTACTCACCGCGCTTTCGTTGGCGCGCGCTGTATCCACGGATAGTCCGGCGGCAAGAGCGGCGGCGCGCCTTCCAAGAGCTTGCGATCCAGTCCTACGAAGGACTCCTCCGGTCCATAGAGAACAGTCCTCGGACCGTAGCCGCGAATTGCGTTGCGGACCGATTTCACGACAGGCACGATCATGAGCAGCGTGACCAGGCCGTGCATGTTGGTGAAGGTCAGCGTCGCGATCGCGTGAGATCCGACCTGGTCCATGCAGGACCGCAGGATCCACCACGCACAGAAGGGGACCACCGCGACGACGCACACGAGAACACGCCGCATTCTCGATAGGAACAGCACGACAACGACAGCCGGAACCCAGGCCGCGAACGAGTGCTTGACGATGACGCCGAGCGTCAAGAGGCCCGCTACAACGAGCGCTGTCCATCTGCCCGGCGGCCGGACTACGTCCACGGGCGCGCCGCAGCGAGGCTTCAGCAGCGCAAGCGCGAGCAGCGGCACGATGCAGCGGGTCACTTGTTCCGCACGGACATCAGCATTCCAAAGTGGAAGGACGAAGGCCACAAAGACGAGAAGTGGACCACGACCGTACAAAGCGCTGGTCGCAGTTCCTGCACATGCGCGCCATAGGAAGAGCCCCCAAGAAAACGCTGCGACGAAGGTCGTGACAAGCGCAACGCAGACAAGCGACAGCCCGCTGAAGCCGTTCGTGCCTGCCGCCGCGCCAGCGAGGAGCAAAGAATACGCCGGCGGAAACGCCTCGACGGGCGCACCGCCGAGGTAGACATAAGCACCACCGTGCGCGAGTCCGTATGCACCCTCCCAATAGGCCCAGCCATCCGCGTTGATCGGGATCCCGCGCCGCAGCGCGATCGCGCACACGAGCGTCGCGACGATCGCCGTCAATGACGCTTCCAAGCAGCCTTGACGAGCGAGGATCGACCTCGGTGTCGCATTCGATAGCCGGATCTTCACAGAGCTCGTGTGATACAGCTGCGACGTTGGCCTTGCAAGAATGCCGTGCCGTGTGCACCCTGCGGCCATGTTTGTGTCAACCATGCTGACCTCCATGTGCTTGCATGTTCCGCTCGTTGCATGCGTCATGGCGCTGCCTCAGGACGAACTCGCCTCGAAGGCACAACGCGAAGGCCTTGCCAAGATCCGACTCGAGCTCGCAGCGCTCGGACAGCGCGAAGCCGTGCTCGCGCTGCGACGCGCACTGCGCAACCTCGGGGGCAAAGACGACGAACTCATGACAGGCGATGCGGCGTGTTCGAAAGCACTTGCCAAACGCTCGGAGCCCAAGGCCGTGCCGAAGCGCGTCGTCGACATGATTCGCAAGTCGGTGGACGACCTCGCAGCCGCACTGCCGCAACTCCAGGATGACGCGAAGATCCGCTTGGCCTTCGAAGTCCTCGCCTTGGATGCCGACCATGCTGATGCAAACGCGATTCTCGGTCGCGAGCGCGTCGAGGTCGAAGGCGTGTTCCACTGGTGGAGCGAGGACGACAAGAAGTCTCATGCGCGCCGCGCCGAGATCCAAGCAGCCGTGCTCGCTGCCAAGCGCTTCGATCCGAAGATCGAGGTCGACACGAACTCACACCAAGTTCTCGAGCAGCTCGGCGAGAAGGACTGCCTCCGCCTGCGCTTTGGCAAGGTCGCGCTCTACACCGTGCTCGAGCGCAAACGAGCTGAGGCGGTTTTTCGCGACGCATTGCGGGCTGCGGCCTTCGGCGAATGGCTGATCAGTGGACGACTCGAAGTACAACGTGCGGACGAAGGCGTCACTTGGGTCCTCGTCGCCGACGAGGACTATCCGGCAGTCGTCGATGCAGCCGCCGAAAAGAAAGCCATTGGCGCCGAAACCGCTGCCCATGCGAAGAGCTGGGCGAAGTTCAAAGACCTTCGCGGCTGGCAGACCGCGCGCCATGAAGGCGACGACGTCGTCAAGACGCATCTGGTCGTCGACCTCCTTTGGGGGCGAGAGATGCCACCCTTTTTGCGCGCTGGACTCTGCAACTGGTCGTGCGAGGCCGTCATCGGCCAAAAGATGCCCGACATCGTCAAGGTCGAGACCGAGCAGAAGCAAGGCACGAAGGCATCGATGCTCCGCCTGACCGGCGGCATCGACCCGGCTACGTACCGCCGCGCCGGATCCTATGGCAGGCGCGCGTGGCTCCAATGGTTGACCGAGCAAGGCTCAGCGCCGAGCATCGTCGAGTGCTTTGCTTCACAAATAGGTGATCTTCGTGGCAAGGAACTCGCCAAGAGCACGCTGGTCGCCGAACACTGGGCCGAAGCCGGCCCCATGCTCGAGCTGCTGAAGCCCCACCGCCGAGGCCATGTCAAGGACGGCATCTACAAGTCAGGAGCCGAGTTCGTGCCACACTTCGAGCGCGCGACCGACTTGACGATCGCCGAATTCGAGAGCGACTTCCGTCGTTGGTTGCTCGGACCGCCGCCCAGCATCCTCGACTACTGTCGAAGCATCGAAGCTCACGAGTTCGACAAAGCCGCGACGAAGGCCCTCGACACCTGGAACGAAGTCAGGTTGGCCGCTTTCGCGGGGGAGCTCATGAAAACCGTCTTCGCGGTTCCGGACCTGACCAAGCGCCGCGCGCTACACCTACACCCGAAGCTCGATCGTGCGACGAAGGTGCTCGCTCAGAAAGTCGCCGAACAAGTTCACCTCACCGAACGAGCTGGCTTGGATCCCAACGAGGACCCTGGCATGCGAGAGCTGCTCGCGACGGCGCCGCGTGGGAGGTGGGGTATTGCGCCGCCACTCGTCGACTTCGAAGCGAGCACGCCGGCCGCAACCATCGAGTTGTGGCTGGCCAACCCCTACACCCGCCTCGCGATCCTCAATCCGGATCTCCTGGCGGTGGGATGGGCATCCCACAAGGATGTCGCCATCGCCGATGCCGCCTGCCTCGTTGAAGCCATCGACGACACTTCAGCTTTGGATGCAATGTGGGCCCTGCCGTGGCCGAGCCCTGGAGCGCGAGGGGTACCGACGACGCTAGGTCGCGTTGGTCCCCCGCCAGTACCGGGGACCCAACCCAAAGACCTCGGTTATCCAATTTCGCTGCACATCGGTGCTGGAGTTTGGGCTGGGCCGGAGTTCGATATTGCCTTCGAAGCACGCCTTGGAACGGCCGAAGGCAAGCTCCTCGACTGTCATGCCTCGACTCCGTCCGCGGCGACGAATCCGGAGTGGGCTCTGCAACGATACTGGTTCTTGATCCCCAAAGAGCCGCTGCCAAAGGGAAGCACGATTCACGTGTCGGCCAAGCTCTCGGGTCGGAACAGCAGGACACTGCGCTGGTCGTTTCGGACGTAGGACTACAGGTCGTCGAGCACGATTCGGCACAAAAGGGGGCCTCCAGAGGCCGCCAGACGGGTGGAGGTGATGCAACAGTGAGGTTCAATCTCTCGGCGCAGGTCGCACGCGCGGCACGACCGTGATGGCGGATGACGGGCACATCTGCACGCAAGATCCGCAGCCGGTGCAACCACCCTCGACGATCTCGGGGCCCATGTCGGTCATCCGGATCGCAGCGCCATCGAGCGGACAGTAGAGGACGCAGTAATCACAGCGTTCCCCGAGCGGGACGATGCAGGTCTTGAAGTCGACCACCGCGAGGCCGAAGTCGATCGACGCGCGGGCTGTCGCGACGAGCGCCCCGGTCCCGCATGCGGTGATGCAGGGCACCGGATCCGAGCAGAGCGCGCACGGAGCGATGTTGGGCTCGACGATCGGATAGCCAGGACGCGGATCGTGGATGTCGGCGCTGCGAATCGCCCAGGCCGGACAGGCCTCGACGCAGTCGCCACACTTCGTGCAGACGTCGAAGAAGCGCTCCCCCTCGATCGCCCCCGGCGGACGACTCTGGTACTCGATGTGACCGGGCACGTAGCTACGCGGTGGCGGCGGCCCATGACTCGCAGCTGCCATGGGTTGGACCGGCGCCGGCCGCCCGTCGGTGAACTCGTGACGCACCCGGTCCAAGGACTCCTCGACCGCGTCAGCGGCGGCTTTCGCGAGCTTCTGCAAGCCAGCGCGGAAGAAGCCTCGCCGCGGCACACGCGGTCCATCGCCCTTGTCAGCCACCGTTCAGGTCCTCGCTTCCACGACTCTCTCGCATGAAGTCCATTGTAGACTCTTTGTATGCCGAGTACCGCCGATGCCTTGCTACGTTCGTCGCGCACCCAGCGCCTCCTGATCGAGCTGACGAGCAAGTGCAATTTGCGCTGTACCTACTGCGCCGTCGCCCAACCCGACTATGTAGGCCTGCAATTTCCGATCGAGCACTTCGAGGCGCTGACGCAGCTCATCGTCGACCGGGCTCCCGACACGGTCCTCATCAACGGCCACGGTGAGACGACGATCGTCAAGGACTGGGACGTCTTCGTGCGCGACTGGCTCGAGCGCGGCATGCGCCTCGAGATCATCACGAACCTCAGCAAGAAGCTGAAGGACGCCGAGATCGAGACGCTCGCGCGCTTGTCGAAGATCACGATCAGCACCGACAGCTCCACGCCCGAGCTCTTCGAAGCCCTGCGCCGCAACGCCAAGTGGGAGATCTTCGACGCCAACCTCACGCGCTTGATGCGGGCCATCGCGCGCCGCGAAGTCGAGCCCGAGCTGACCTTTTCGTGCGTGGTCTCCGATGTCTGCGCGCCGAAGCTCGGCGCCTTCGCCGACTACGGCCTCGCGCGCGGCGTGCGCTACTTCGAGTTCTGCAACCTCGCCAAGTACCCGGATGTCGAAGGCGCGCTGCCGGTGCGGCACTTGAGCGAACTCGCGGCTGCCGAGCGCGCTGCACTGGCGCCCGAAGTCCGCGCCATGCTCGAGAAGATCCTCGCGCACGGAGCGAGCTTCGCTTGGCCAGAAGCGCTTGCGCAGGCCCTCGGCATTGCGGTGCCGACGGCGCAGGAGGTACCAGTGCTGCACCCGCGCCGTTCGATGCGCGACATCGTCGCCGAGCTCGGCTGCGAGGACACGATGCCTGGCCCCACCTCGGTGCCATCACCAGCGAAGGCACCCGAACCTCGAAGCGCGAGCGCAAAACCTGAGCAGGACAGCAAGCTGGCCGTCGCCTCGGCATCGCGCACGGTCTACCCGTCGCGCGCGGTCGACGTCGACGCCATGACTCGGAAGTGCCTCGACCCTTGGAGCTTCGCCTACCTGCAGTCCGACACGCAGGTCCGCATCTGCTGCTTCATGTCCGAGACTGTCGGCCACCTCGGAACCGGCGAGAGCCTCGACAGCATTCTCAACTCGGACAAGGTCGTCGCGATTCGCCAAGGCCTCTTGTCGGGCGACCCGGTCGAGGCGTGTCGCAACTGCTGGGCTCGCCCTTGGGTCAAGGTCAGCGAGCTCGAGGCGGACGTTCGCGCGTGGACGCGCGTTTGAACGGAGCGAGTGCCGGCGTCGTGGATCAGCGGCCGGCGCGCGATGCTGGTTTTTGCGCTGCGATGCCCAGGGTCACGATCGCCTCCCGGTCGACGCTGAGCGTCGCCTGCACGGCGCTGCGCACATCTTCGCGCAGCGAATCCGAAGACAGCACGCTGAGCGCACGGGCGCCGCTCGAGGATGCCATTGTCCGAAAGGTCCAGACGCCAGGCTCGATGTCGACGAAGAGCGCGTGGCCCCGCCCGTCGGTCGTCGCGTAGCGCTCCACGGCTGTCGCCGTGCCTTCGCGCAAGACCGCGGCGATCGACACGTTGGGAGCGATCCGCCCTTCGGTATCGAAGACCCGCACTGTGGCGCGGGCCCCACGGCGCAACACACACTTCTGACTCCGCGACTGCGCGCCACCGATGCGGAGCTGCGCCGTCACGAAGCCGGGCTTCACGACATCGACGCTGCACTCCGTGTCGAACCACGCGCGCAAGGTTGCTCGGCCCGACGCATCCGTCTCGGCCACGCCCAGCAGGACAGCCTGTTCGAAGGGCGTCCTGCCGCCAACGCGCGCGGCATTGACGCTCCGCCCGGCCTCATCGAGGACGCGAAGATCGAAGCTCACGGGTTCAGGGACCACCAGGTGAAAGGGAGCGGCAGGCGGCGCTAACTTGGCTTCGAAGACGACCGAACTCACGCCCGGCGCGCCGGCGACACGATGGGGCAACTGGGGTCCGCAATGGACTTCGACCTGACCCGCGGGCACGCCCTCGCATGTGAAGAGACCCTGTCCGTCGCTGTGCACCGTGGTCCGCCAAGGATCCATCAGAGTGGCGCCGCCACCGAGCTCGATCTGACAGTTTCCAGTCTCGAAGGTGACTGGCACATCGGCGAGCGGCTCACCCTCGGCGTTGGTCACGCGTCCGGTAAGTCTCGCCTGTCGAACTAGGCTGACATTCAGTATTTTCACACCGTAGTACAAGTTCACATGCAGCGTCGCGAAACCGCGCGCTTCGACGGTCAAGCGCGTCGAGTCATCGGCGGCGACATCGACCACGAAGACGCCTGGCGCTTCGGCCGGCAGGTCGCGGCAGAGGACAGCCGGCAGGTTTTGGTAACGCACGCGTGCAGTTTCGACGCTCTGCCCGCTCTCGTCGGTCACATGGATACGGCAGGCACGCGCGCGACGAAGGCTCAGCAGGGTCGGCAGCGCCTTGGCCGCGGCATCGACTTGCAGCGGCTCGAAGCCATCGGCCTTGGCGATGAAGCGCAGGGGCGGCGACGCGAGACCTCGTAGCTCGAAGCGACCATCGGCTTCGGTCCTCGCGACAACGACGTCTTGCCACTCCGTGCCCACGAAGGCACAGCACGCGGCCCCATCGATTCCCCGCGAAGTCTCGTCGACGATGCGCCCCACGAAGGTCCCGGCCTCGCGACACAACAAGTCGCCAGCATCGACGCCATGCTGGCCGCCATCGAAGCGACACGCGTGAGCGACGAAAACATGGCTCTGGCCCTGGAGCCACAGCACGAGCGAAGCGCTCGCCGGCAATGGCATGCGGAAGACCCCAGCAGCGTCGCTCTCGACCACGATGTCTTCGCGTCTTGGAACGCCAGGCGCACGGTAGGTCCCCGCGGCCTCGACGCAGCCCGAGACGCGTAAGCCTGGCAGCGCGAGCCCGCGCTCATCGACGAGCCTGCCGCGTATTTCGGCGCTGGCGCTTACCTCGCGCGGTGCGAGCGCCTCAGTGGCATCGCGAGCCATGTGAGGTCCGGCGCTGTCGACCTCGAGCGCTGCTGCACGCTCGGGCATTTCGACGTTCGAGGTCAACGCAGGCTGTCCTTGCGCTAACTCACGCGCGCCGAACCCCAGGCCGAAGCCGCGCCCAAAGACCAAGTAGAGCACCAAGCACGCAACCGCCGCGCAGACGACAACGACGATCGCTGCCGTCCTCGACACCGCTGACTGCTGGCGTGACTGCTGCCGTGACTGCTGGCGGCCCATGCGAAGCACGATAGCAGTTCGACCCGCGCCTTGCGCCTTACGCAGGCACCGGCGGCGCAGGCGCATGCCCGTCGTAGAGCCCGAGTCGCGCGATCACGTCCTCGTGCAGTTCGAGGTCCTGCATGATCAAAGCAAGGATGGCCTGCAGCGTCTCGAGCCGGCCGAGGAAGAGCTCGGCGCGCTCGACGTAGCGCGCGGCAATCTCGAGCGCGAGCGAGCTCGGTCGCTTGGTGCCGGCTTCCGCGAAGGCTTGGCAGACCACGTCGAGGTCGCCGCTCCGGGCACGAGCAGCGCGCTTCAAGTAGCGCAGCTCGCGCGGCGAGATCGTGCCGAGCCAGGCGCGCATGGCCGCGAAGCCACGCTCGACCTGGATCCTCGTCGGCCGCCCGTTCGGTGAAGCCGGCACTCCTCCCGACGGCGCATCGCGCCCCTCCGAGGCGGCGGCGAGCCAGGCGCGGGCGCGCTCCTCGGCTGCCGCGAGGCGCGCGATTCCGCCTTCGTCCATCGCAAAGGCGCAAGCGAGGCGCCGTCGCGCCCGCGGCTCGGCGCCACCGATGCGCTCGAGGAAGTGCGGCAAGTAGAGCAAGCGCGCCCGCACCGCAGCGCGCGACGCGCGCACGCGCTCGACCTCGCGCGGCGTCGGCTCCGCGCGACTCAAGTCGTGCTCCCAAGCGCCGCGCTCGCTGCGCTCGCCGCCATCCTCGTTGAGCCCCAGGTACTCGGGATCGACGCGCGCCGCGAGCTCGACCGCCGAGATCAGCAGGGGCTTCTTCAGTCGACGCAGCTTGCGGCGAGCAACCGAGAAGGGCGCGTCGTGATCGATCGTCTCGCGCCCATGCACCTTCGGATCGATGATCGCGCGCGCGCTGCGAAATACGAGCCGGAAGAGCACCCAAGTCAAGCGCAGCCAAGCTGCCAAGATCCGGAACGGCAGGATGAAGATGCGCCCGCGCCCGACGCGCGACTCGTACCAATCAAGGGGATTGAAGCTCCGCTCCTTCTCGGGCAGACGATGCAGCGAGCGCGTGCCGAAGATCTCACGCACGAGCAGCGCTCGGTCCAAGACAAGGCGCTGCTCGACCTCGGGCCCATAGCGCGCTCGCACCTCCTCGACCCAGCGCGGGTTGGGATCCAAGAAGTGCAGCGCGTGGAAGAAGCTGTCCTGGAAGGGCCGACCGCGCTTCGCTTCGGCCGGCAACTCGCTGCCGCCGCGCACGAGCAGGCCATGCCGTTCTCGCAGCGAGCTGCTCGCGCTCGCGAAGTCGGCGCTCGGTAAGAGATGCAAGTTGTAGGTCGAGCACAGCGTGGCGACGCGCACGGCTACCGCGTGCGTGACGAGGTCGAACCAGAGGAAGGGCCCCGAGAAGACGCCGCCCTTCTCGAGGTCGAGGCGCGCGATACGACGCTCTTCACGAGGCGAGATGCGCAGGTGCTCGTGGCGCAGACTCCAAAGGTCGGGATGCGAGAGGTACTGCTCCGCGAGCTTCGTGTCGGTCCGATGCAAGGGCGCGCCGTCTTGGAAGTCGAGCAGGATGAGCGCGAGGCGACGCGCGCGGCCCGAGACGTTCTTCTTCGAGCTGCGACCGCGCAGCTCGTCCATCGCGGCGGTGAGCTCGAGCAAGAAGGGCACCTTCGCACGCAAGTCGACCGCGCCGAGCCGCTCGACGACGGCGTTGCGGTCGTCCTCTTCACGCGCACGGCGCACGAGTTCGAGCAAGTTCAAGAAGCGCGCCTCCGAGAAGCGCAGCAGACGCTCCGACGCCTCGCCGGCGACGCGCTTCAGCCAACGCGCGATGAGGAGGAGCACGAGGCAGATCCCCCCCAAAACCAAGAGCGGCGTGGCCACGAAGCGATCCAGAAAGCGAATCAAGCCCTCGTTGCGCCACGACGGCAGCGCTTCGAAGAAGAGCTTGACGATCACGAAGAAGCCGCCGAACAGCAACAGCCGAACGGCCGGCCGCTGCGTCGACTTCATCAGCGCCGTCGCAAGGCGGTCGACGACCAAGGTCGGCGTCAAGACACCGGCGAGGTCAGCCCAACCCGTGACGAAGGACAGCGCCGACCGCGCGTAGTCGCCGAGCTTGCGCGCGGCGTGCGCAACGCGGTCCGCGGCCGTCGCACCACGCGCGGCCCGCACGATGCCGCCAACGAAGGGCGCGTGACGAATGAGCGGCAGGTCCATGGCGCGCAGCAAGCGGCCGAGTCCCAAGATCGACTCTTGCGGCAAAACGCGTTCGACGTCGGACGCCTCGACATCCTCGAGGGCAGCGACGATGTCCTCGGCGCGATCGACACGACGACTCATGGCCGCGCTGCGCACGCGCGGCCGCTCTTCGGGCACGAAGTCGACGTGGTCGGGCGAGCAGTACTTGTCGACGTTGTGGCCCAGGGTCCCGACGAGTTCGACGGCACGCTCGCGCTGCATCGCCGGGTCGAGGCGCGCGAACTCGGACGGGACCTCGTGGATCAAGCCCTCGTCCCGAAATGAACGCTCGACGACATCGCTCGCGGCGTCGCTGTCGGGCTCGAAGAGCAGGATGCTGCGATTGAGGAAGGGCGCCAAGCCCTGGACGAGACGGTCCATGCCACGCGCCCAAAAGACAACGAGCCGGATCGTCGCCAAGAAGGGCTCCATGAAGCGCAGGTAGCGCGCATAGATCGGCACGCGCAGGAGGCGCAGGAGGCTGACCCAAGCCGAGCCACTGGTCTCGGGAAGCGATTGGATCGGCGCGGAGAGCAGCGCGAGCGGCAGGGCCGGCAGGAAGTCCGTGAAGAAGTGCCGCCGGAACCAGCGCGCCTTGTGGTCGACGAACCACATGCGCACCGCGAACTCCCAGAGGAAGGCCAAGCAGAGCGCTGAGTCGATCATCAAGAGCTTCGGCAACAAGCTCGAGCTGTGGTCGAGGTTCATCTCCCAGATCAAGAGTCCGAGCAGGACGACCAGGCACCAGAACGTGAAGCGCGTGAAGATCGCAAAGGCGCGCCGACCGAAGGTCGCCTCCAAGCGCCTCGTGAGGTTCGCCTCGTCGACTTGGTCGCCGAGGCGCAGCGCGAGGCGCGAGAGTTCGCGGCGGCGCTGGTCGAAGACCTCGCGCTGCGCGCTACCCGCTTCGAGTTGGACGGCACGGACTTCGAGCCGGTCGCGAAGCGCGACGACGATGTCACGCTCGCGCTCGAGACTGTCGACACGCTGCACGAGGTCGAGGTCCTCTTGCTCGACGAGCAGCAGGAGACCCGATTCGTTCGCGAGGCGTGCCGCGTCCTCGAGCTGGGCGTCGTCGAAGGCCTCGAGACAGACGCGCCTTCGCTCAGTCGCGCGCGCGCGCAAGTCGGGGTGCCAATCGGTGCGCGCCAGCAGCTGGAACTGATGGCTGCGCTCGTCGCTGCGCGACGCGTCGATGTGCGCGAGAACGGCTTCGTCCCAGCGGAAGCGCAGCGCCTCGAGCCGCAATCGATCGGCGCCGTCGAGGTGGTCGGGCAAGGTCTCGAAGGCCCAACGCACGAGAGTCGGGGGCCAGGCTTCCATGCCCGGCTCTTCGCCGCTCCCACCCTCCTCATCACCCAGCTCGGACACGCGAGGAGTCTACCGCGCGCGGGGCGGCTTCAGTCGTCTTTGCTGGCAGCACCGCTGGCATCACCTAGGCGGTAGGGGCACTCGCTCGCCGTCGCGGTCTCGCTGCGCGACCAGACCGCGTCGGCCGTCCGCGCGACGTCGAGCGTCGTCGCTTCGTCGACGCTCGTCGTGCGAGCCTCGCTCTCCGTCGCGTCGATCGTGTAGGTCCCACGGTCGATGCTCAGGGCCCGGTCGAAGGCCGAGCACATTTCGACTTGCCAGACTTGCGCCGCGTAGTCACTCGCGCGCATGCCGGCCTCGGATTCGGGCGTCCTCGCAGCGCCAGCGATGCACGCGAGAACAAAGACGACGAAAGCAAAGCGGATGGCATTCATGGGGAGTACCTCGTGGTGGAGCGGGGTCTCGGGTCGGGTTCGAGGGGGAACGCCGGGTCGCGTTCCCTTCCGACGAAGCCTACTCCACACCTCGGCCCGCGGCTGGAGGCGCGGCCAAAAAGCCATGAAAGACAAGAAGCCCGAGCCATCGCTGGCACGGGCTTCACGTGGAGCCTGAGGTGAGAGTCGAACTCACGACCTACGCATTACGAATGCGTTGCTCTACCACTGAGCTACTCAGGCACACTCGACGGCTCTCGCTGCGGACCGGGCCGGCGAGACCGAAGGCGGGGAAGGCTAGCGACGCCGCCCCCACCGTTCAACAGATTGGCGCAGCGCTCCCGGTCTTGGCAGCTCCGTGCGCGCGCGCCGCCAAATAGAGCTGCAAGAGCAGGTCGGTTGCCGCCCGCTCGCGCACCTCGTTGCGGCCGCAGTCGCCGTAGCGTCGGGACCACGCGACCGTGGCGTTCGTGCCGCAGGAGACCGCAAAGTGAACGAGGCCTACGGGCTTGTCGGGGCTCCCGCCACCCGGGCCGGCGATGCCGCTGATCGCTCCTCGCAGCTGGGCGCTGCTGCGCTCAGCAAGCCCCGCGACCATGGCGCGGACGCAGGCCTCCGAAACGGCTCCGTCGCTCTCGAGGACGCTCGAGGGCACGCCGAGGAGGCGCTGCTTGGCCTCGTTCGAATACGTGACGTAGGACTCGCCGAGAACCAGGGAGGCGCCAGGAACGCTCGTCACGCGCGCCGCGACGAGGCCGCCCGTGCAGGACTCGGCGAGGGTCAGCTCGAGGCCGTGCTCAGCCAGGGTCGCGACGAGCAGATCTTCGATGCCGCGGCTTCCGGCGCCGACGAACCAGGTCGCGCCAATGCTGCGCACGCGTTCGAGGGTTGCTGCGAGCAGCACGTCGTCACGCGCGCGGACCGTCACGGCGAGCAGGCTCCAGGAGGCCGTGATGCCGACGCGCACGTCCTCGCGCTCCTGCATCTCGGGGGCGAGCAAGTGGCCCAGCTGGCTCTCCGCGACGCCCGCGAAGAGCAGGGTGCGCTGCGGTAGCTCCGCGCCGCGGGTGACGAGCGGCAGAATGTGGTCCTCGAACATGCGACGCGCCTCGGATGGCACGCCAGGGATGGCCGCGATGTGCTTCTTGGGCGCGACTTCGGCGACGAAGCCGGGTGCGGTCCCGACCGGATTTGGCAAGCGCTGTGCGCCGCGCGGCAGCAGGGCCTGCACGCGATTGGCTGGTCTCGGCGCGGGTCGACCGATGACTTCGACGCGCGCACAGATCTCCCCCCATGTCACGCCGTCATCGATGAGGTCCACGCCGAGGAAGCGCGCAACGGCCTCGCGGGTGCGGTCATCCTCTGTTGGACCGATGCCGCCGGAGATGAGGACGAAGTCGGCGAGGCCCACGAGCTCCGTCAGGGCGGCGACGATGTCGCTGAGGCCATCGCCGACCGTCGTGCTGCGCCGCAGGTCGACGCCGTGTTCGCGAAAGAGCGCCGCGAAGCAATGGCCGTTGCTGTCCCGGACGCGGCCATCGAGGAGTTCGTCACCAACGAGAAGCAGCGCCGTCTTCATGGCCCTCAGGTGCTGCTTCCTTCTTTGGCAGCGAGGCGTTCGACGCGGCCACGATAGACGACCTTCGACACGAAGTAGCCCACGATGTAGAGCGCGATCAGGGGCACGGCCATCATGACCTGGGTGAAGGGGTCGGGTGGCGTGAGCAAGGCGCCGACGACGAACATCGCGAGGATGACGTGGCGCCAGTACTTGGCGTAGAGCGCCGGCGTCGTGATGCCCACGCGCGTCAGCGCGACCATCACGACCGGCAACTGGAAGACGAGGCCGAGCGCGATCGTCAGTAGGAACAAGAACTGAAAGTAGTCACGGATCGTCAACATCGTGTCCGAATCCGAGAGGCCCACGAGGAAGAAGAGGGCGTAGGGCACGAGCACGAAGAAGCCGAAGAGCATGCCGCCGACGAACAAGCCGATCGACGCCGGCAGATAACTCATGACCGCGCGTCGTTCATTCTTGTAGAGGCCGGCCGCGACGAAGCGCCAGATCTGATGCAAGACGATGGGCGACGCGACGGCGAAGCCGCAGAGCGCCGCCGCGATCATGAAGGTCAAGAAGTCCTGCAGCGGCGTGATCGAGATGAGACCTGGACGCAGCTTGAACCCGAAGCGCTGCAAGGCCGACGGCACATCGATGGCGCCTCTCTCGACACTCTTCCAGTCCCAAGCCCGGATCGCTTCGCGATGCTTGGCGATGATGTCGATGTCGTCGCGATACGACTGCGCGAAGCGCTCTTGGACCGGCAGGACATCGACCTCGAAGCTCTCTTCCCACCAGGCGTCGAAGCGCTTCTGCCACATGCCCTTGTAGGGCGTCGTGACGAAGGACATGACCGCGTCCTTCTGGAGCAAGAAGAAGCCCATGACGACGACGATGGCCAGCAAGCTGATCAAGAGTCGACGGCGCAGCTCATCGAGGTGCTCGCCGAAGGTCATCGAGACCATGTCTTCGCCGTCGGCCTTTCGCTCGCCCGGCTCCGCGCTCGAGGGGTCGCTCTTACCCGTGCTCTCCGTCGTCGTGCTCATGAAGGTCGAAGATCCTAGCCCGAACTATGCATGAACACAGAAGCGAGCAGAGGGAAGGCGACGAAACGCCTTCCCTCTGCTCGCTTGGTTTCCAACCCGCCGGTCGTGCCGGGCGTGATCAGAGACGGAGGAAGTCGCGGATCTTGTTGATCGACGCGACTTCGATGTTCCAACGCGTGGCGTTGAGGAAGTCTTCGGTCTCCGCGATCGGGGTCGCGTCTTCGCCGAGCTCTTCGCGGCCGACGATGACGAGGTCGACCTGCGGGCTCATCTTGTCGAGGACCTTGTTACCCATGTCCTCGAGGATGCGCTTGATCTCGGGCTTGCTCAGCGGCGCAACGAAGCGACCGACGAGGTAGACGTTGCGCTTGACGTCCTTCGAGTAGAGGTCGTTCGCGATGAAGTCATTGCGGACGACTGGGTTCAGCGGATTGACGAGCCCGAGGACGCGGATCTGCGCACGATCGCGCTCGACCAGCGTGACGACACCGTGCCCCTTCTGGCGCAGGCCGCTCTGGACGCGCTCGAGGATGCGGAAGTTCATGCCCGTCTTGACCATGTCCTTGCCGCCGATGTCGATCCAGGCGAGGCCGGTCTGGTCGGAGCTCGAGAGCACGCGACCGTCTGGCTGGTCAGGCGAGTTGATCATGCTGACCTTGCTCGTGAGGTTCGCGAGCGCGGCGCTGGCCTGCATGAGCTCGTTCTCCTTCTTCGAGATGGCCTGGTTCGAAGCTTCTTCGACGGCCTTCTTCTCTTCGATCAGCTGTTGCGTCTTCTTCCGCGCTTCGGCGACGAGCTCATTGCCCTTCTTGACTTCGTCGTCGAGCTTCTTGCGCTCGCCCTGGATGGTCGCGTTGGCGGCTCCGAGCTGGCCTTGGAGGTCCCCACGCACCGTGTCGGTCGCGGACTGGGCCGCGGCCAACTCGTTGCGCACGTCGCCGAGCTGCTTCTCGAGGTTCGCGACGAGGTCCTTGCGTGCCTGCAGTTCGGCGCCGGCGGCATTGACGATCGCGTCGAGCGTCGTGAACGACGGCGCCAGGCCGACCTTGGTCTTGAAGACGTCGAAGACGCGCTTCAAAGACTCGGGCGTCGTGTAGCCGTTCGGTGGCGTATAGCCCTCGATCGGGGTCGTCGGGTCCTTGAACTTGTCCGCATTGCCGAGCAGGGCCGTCAGCTCCTCGAGCTGCTTGTCACGATGCTGGACGACATCGCGCTTGATCCTGGATTCCGCGGTCGCTTCGACCTTGGCCGCGACGGCTTCGTCGGCTTCGACGTGCTTCATATAAGCGTAGCCGCCGGCACCCAGCATCAGGACCAGGGGGACGAGGGCCCAAAAAATGTTCACGTGAGCCACGCCACGTTCGCGGGGATCCATGATGAGCATATGCCTCCAGCAGAGGGGACTTCGATCTCGGGAAGTGTCGCACGTCGCGGTGACGGCCGACGGGGGCGGTGTTCAACGCCTGGGAAGTCTATCCCGACGATTCCGGCCGAGGCGCAAGGTCTTTCGAAAGAAAGCGCAAGCGCCGCGCGCCGGTCGATGCCGAGTGAGTCATCAGGAAGACTCGACGAACGCCAGACTTAGGGCGGCCGATCCTAATGCGGTCCGCGCCGCGCCGCAATGCTCGAAAGTCGTCCAGATCTGCGCGGGCAGACGGACGGAACGGTTGGCGAGGGACGCTACCGCGTAGGATCGCGGCATGGCAGCGTCCGGTACAGCATCATCGGAAACACCGTCTCCGGCAGGGCGACCGGTGCCAACGCCCCCTTGCGTCATCGGCCTCGTCGGTGGCGTGGCCTCGGGCAAGTCGACGGTTGCTCGCCTGTTCGACGAAGCAGGCTTCGTCGTGCTCGACGCGGATCGTGAAGCACGCGCCGTTCTCGAAGCCGCGGCGCTGCGGCCTTGGCTCATCCGCAACTTCGGTGACGAGGTCCAGGTGTCGACCCCTGAGGGGCCGCGCGTCGATCGGCGGCTCATCGCCGACCGCGTCTTCCGCGACGCGGCCCTGCGGCGCCGCCTCGAGCAGCGCGTGCATCCTGCCGTTGCGAAGGCGCTTCGAAGGGGCCTCGTCGAGGCACGCGGCGCTTCGCGCTCGGCAGTGCTCGATGTGCCGCTCCTCCTCGAGAGCGGCTACGCGGAACTCTGTGACTACATCCTCTTCATCGAAGTCGGCGACGACGAACGGCAGCGGCGGGCGGTCGCACGCGGGATGGACATCGAAGACTGGAAACGACGTGAGGCCGCGCAGCTTTCTCTCGACGAAAAGCGTCGTCGCGCCGATCGCATCGTCCCGAACGAAGCAGGCGTCGAGGCCGCGCGCACAGCAATTGCCGACCTCCTCGTCCTAGCGGTGTGACTCAGAAACCTTGACTGACACCACTAGTGGTGTGACTCAGGCAGTTGGGCATGATTCACGAGTCGCGTCCGCTGCGCGATGAGGAGCCCTGACGGATCCGGATCTTGCGATGAATCACGCGGCAGGACGGCCGCGTGGCGTTAGAGTGGTCGCGTTCGGCCTCACCAGCCGTGCCCACGCTGCAGCATCCCGCGTTGCAGCACCCACCTCGACCAGCACCTCGCCCCATCGACCCGCGCCGACCACCACAGGCGCGACGCTTGGCGGCCTCACCCACGTCCTCTCCGTCAGACCCCACCTGATACCTCATGAGCGAGACGACTCCAGACACGTCGGATGACTCTTCGTGTCCCGAACGCGCGTCGATCTTCGACATCACCCCCTTCCAAGCCTTGCCAGCTTCCGACCTGATCGCCGCCATCGCGAAGGCTGGCGTCCATCGGCCCGAGCCTCCTACGCGTGGGCAGCTCCTCTTGGCCCTGATGCGCGCGCACGCGCAGCAGAACCGAGACCTGCTTGGCGGCGGCATCCTCGAGATCCTGCCCGACGGCTTTGGCTTCTTGCGCAATCCCGCGAAGGACTTCGCGCCGGACGTCGACGACTTCTACGTGTCCCCGAGCCAGATCCAGCACTGTGCCCTGCGCAACGGCGACGCCGTTCGCGGCCTTTTGCGCGCTCCGCGCGGGACCGAATCGAACTTCGCGCTCTTGAAGATCCACTCCATCGATGGGGCGCAGCCGAACGACGGCTTGGGTCGGTACCTCTTCGATGAACTCGAGACGGATGAGCCTACGCGCCCGCTGCGCTTCGCGAAGGGAGCGAAGGCGCTACGCGACTTCGACCGCAAGCACGAACTGCTCCGAGGTCAGCGCATCGTGTTGCGCGGCGACGACGCAGCGCTCGCGCGAAACTTGGGGCGCAGCCTCGTCGCTGCCGCTGCCAAACTAGACGACGTCTACCCCATCGCGCTCTCGCTCGACCAGCGCCCAGCGCGTCAACCGATCGAGCGCAGCCTCGCACCCTTCGCGGTCGTCGTCGACGACACGAATCCACCCGAGGCCCAAGTCCGCGCGGCCCGCCTCTGTTTCGAGCGCGCCAAGCGCCTGGTCGAGCGCGGCTCGGACGTCATCGTCGTCATCGACTCGCTCGACGCGCACGTGCGCGCGCTCCAAGCTTCGAGCGCCACGACGAAGGCCCATGCCATCGCAGCAAGCAAGTGCCTCATCGCGCAAGCTCGGGCCATCGCGAACGGCGGCTCCTTGACGACGATCGCGATCACGCGCGGGCTCGAACTCGATGCCCTTTCGGAGTGCCTCGACTGCAACATCGAGGCGTAGGCATGGGCGAATCGAGTGGCGCGAAGCCGCTCAGCGGAAGCGAACTTCGGTGCCGTTCGAGGTCGACAGCCCGTTCGCGCCGTTGGGATCGAGCAGCGCGACCTGCGTGATCAGACTCGCACCCCGGAGCGCGCCGAGGACCGGCAAGTTCGAACCAAGGCGCGCGGTGCCGTTGACGTCGGTCGAAACGGGCAGCGTGAAGAGGATGGGCAGGACGTGGAGCCAGCAGGCGCCCTGGGTGAAGCGTTGCACACCGGAGATGTAAACGCCGGCCGTGCTCGGCCGCGCATCGAGGACCGTGACTTCGAGCCAGCCGTTGTCCTTCGGTCGGCCTGACCAGAGCGCGCGCGGCGCGATGTTGTTCGTGCCCGGGCAGCCCTGGCCGAAGGTATCGAAGACGACGTCATTAGTCGTGAAAGCGAAGCCGTCCTGCGGAACGACCCAGGCGAAGGCATTGAGCCAGAGGCGCCGCGTCTCGATGTCCCAACCCGATGTTCCGCAGCCGCTCTTGACCGTCGAGGAGAGGAGCTCTTCGTCAGCGATCACGATGAGCTTGCCCGGACCGATGGCGAAGCTCGCAGCCAGCGCTTCGGTCGGACCGTGGGAGAGGCAGGGCGTCCCGGTCGGCCCGATCGTCGCGAAGGAGCCAGACCAACCACTGTTGAGCTTGAAGCCCGTGGTCGCGGTTCCGAACGGCCCCACGCTCATCGGCGTGTTGGGGTTGATGCGAACATCGGCCGTCGCGAAGCTGCCGAGGGTGCCTTGGGTCACCGGCAACATGGCTTGAGCTGCCCAGTTGCCGAAGACGATGACCCCACCCCCCTTGCAGAGGAAGGAGTTGAGCATCGAGACTTCTTGGACCGACAACGTTGCCTGGTCGATCGTCTGCCCGAGGATCACGACGTCTGCGTTGGCGAGGTCAGCCGCCGTGATCGCCGCCACGGGCGTCTCGTACTTGACCGAGCGCTTGACGACACCCGCGGCGCCGAAGTTGGCAGGGTTCGTTAGCTCGAGGTTCGCGAACTGGAAGAAGCTGCTGCTGGTGAAGGCCAAGGTCGTGCCTTGGCAGGCACTGTAGCGAGTCGAGTCGAGGGTCAGGACGCGGATCGGACTTTGAGCGCCGAGGCCCGCGGTCAGGATTCCGAGGCCGAGGAGAGGCAGAATCGGACGCATTGGTTGCTCCAGGAGGGACGTGGGGTGCTTTGGACGCAGGCTCGCGGAGGCTTCTACTAGGCGGCAAGGCTGCGTACAGACAAGCGCCTAATTAGGTTCAGGGCGCTCCGCGCGCCAGCTCGAATCGAAGCCGGGCTGCGACTTCGATGCCGACGTAGTCTAGCCCAAGCCCGCGTCGATCCGAAGCGCAGGCAGGCTGTCGACCTCAGTCCTTCCTGCGGTCGTTGCGCGCGAGTTCGAGCAGCCGGTCGAGTTGAGCCCTCATACGGTTCTGCGCTTCTACGAGCTTCTGCACTTCCTTGCGCAAGCTCTCGAGGTCTGGACTCGCCTCGGGGACGGCCTCCGCAGCCATGACCTCGGGCTTTGGCTCCGTGACCGCTCGCGCGGTCTCAGCGCTCAAATCGAGCCAGGCAGCGAGGTCTTCGGCGCCGAGATAGCCCGTCACAGTGCGCTTGGAGCCGTCGGGCCGAACGACGATGAGGCGCGGAATCGAGTCGACATCGTAGGCGTCGGCGATGGCCTCTTGGCGTTCGACGTCGACCTGAACCGGGACGAAGCCGGCGAGCCGCTTCGCGATCTCTGGCCGCTCGAAGTTGCCGAGGAGCATCTTGCAGGGGCCCGACCAACCGGCAGTGAAGGCTAAGAGGGCAGGCTTGCCGCTGGCCTTGGCCTTGGCGAGCGCCGCGTTGACATCGTCTGCCCACGCCAAAGCTGACTTGGTCTCGGCGGCGGCCTTGTCGGCGGCTGCCTTCGCCGCTGCTGCTGCGGCGGCTGCTGCTGCCTTTTGCTGCTTCTGGACGGCTTCGGCCGCTTGAACGGCCTCGGCAGCTTCTCTCGACGCCTTGGCGACGGCTTCGGCTGCGCTCGCGCGAGCGCGGGCGATGGCCTCGCGCGCTCGCTCGAGCTCGCGCCTCGCTGCCTCACCTTCGGCATCGGGAACCGCGGCGTCCCGCGGGCTGCTGCTGTCCGCCCTGGCGGCGCCGCTCGCTTCTTCGCGCGCACCGAGCGTGACCTGGATGTCGAGCTGCTTGCCGTTTCGCAGAATCACGACCTCGAGAGGATCACCCGGCTTCTTGCTGCGAATGCGCGTGACGATGTCGGCTTGCGTCTTCACGGCCTTTCCGTCGACACGCAGGACGACATCGCCTGGCGCGAGCTTGGCGCCCTGCGCCGCGCTACCGCTGGTGATCCCGGCGATGCGCACGCCTTGCTCCGCGCCCTCATCGAGCGTGACGCCGAGGAAGGGCTGACCTCGCGGAGCTGTAGTCGGACTCTTGGTGCTGCTCTGCGCTTCGGGCTTCTGCGGGCTGGCAACCTTTGGCGTCGGCTGGGCTGTTTCTTGTTCTTGCGCCTTCTGCTGCGCCGCCGCCTCGGGGCGAAGGCCGAGGACGACCGGGACCACCATGTTGCCGGCACCCCGCCGCAAGCTCAGTTCGATGCGCGTCTTGGCCGGCTTCGTGCCGATGAGCGACAGGAAGGCATCGACGTCTCCGGCAGCCTTGCCGTCGACCGCCAGGATCACGTCGCCGACGAGCAAGCCTGCTTCTTCGGCCGGCGACTTCGCGTCGATCTCGACGAGCTTTGGCGCTTCGCCGCGCCGCCCCTCGACGACGACGCCGAGCCAACCCGGTGATGGCCTGCCGCCGACGTTCCTTGCCTGGGCGGCCACCGATGCGACGAGGGTGGTGACAACAAGAAGAGACGAGAGCGGGCGAAGACCAGACATCGATTTCTCCAGTGGGCGGACCGAGGAAGCGCCACGACAGTACCGGATTCCGAAGCCAGAAGCGTGCTTCGCGCGAGGCAAAACGCGCGGACTCCTAGCTCGTGCCGTTGGCGGCGAGCGGCTACGGCTCGGCCGAGAGGATACTCCAGATCGCCGTCAGGAAGCTTTCCCAGAACCCTGCGACTTCAGCGCCGCGGCGGTCAGTCCTTGCGTGCGGCCTTCGTAAAGCCGAGGCCGAAGCCGTCTTCGTCGCTGCCGAAGACCTGGTCGAGGCTGCCCGGAATCGAGTCGAGGGCCTCGTTGGCATCGAGGGCGTGGGCGGCGAGGTCCATCGACTCTTCGAGGGACAGGTCCTCGTCGTCGTCGAAGAGGGCATCGCTTCCGCCAGGCGGCACGATGACGCCGTCGCGGGCGAAGCCACAGAGCATCATGCCGAGGTCGAAGTTGTTGAGGCCGGTCTGTGCAGCAATGTCCCGGAAGCTGTTGATGCCGTCGACGAGCGTCAGCGCCTTGATCTCGACCACATCGAGTGAGAGCTGACCGATCTTCATGTACATGTCGCTCGTCGGCTCGATCGGCGCATCGAGCTCCGGAAAGACGCGCTGGATTCGGCGCCAGTCGTCGATGCGCCTGTGCCCCTCGAGCAGCAGCGGCGTCACGGGCATGCCGACATGGTGTTCCTCGACGAAGGCCGGCAGCTTTTCCATCGCCGTGTAGCCGAAGGCGCAGTGCTTGCCGTCCTGCAGGTAGGCGTAGATCTGCTCGAAGCCGAGGTTGCGGAGCTGGTCCCGCAGTTCATCGGAGCGCAGAAAGCCCCGCTCGTGCAAGGTCAGGAGCACCGGCGTCCCGTTCGTGCTGCGGATCTCGTTGGCCTCGAGCAAGAGGTCCTGCGGGATCTCGCGCCACCGCGTGAGCCCACGACCTTGGATGAGGCGTTGGCGCAGGCAATGCGGGTCGATGAAGGCGATGAGACCGTCCTTGAACCAGATGTCGAGGCGCGCCTCGGGATTCTGCAAGGAGAGCTGGCCCGTGTGCTTGCCTGCCCCGAGGAGCTGCAGCAGCTCGTCCATCGAAATGAAGTCCGCGCGCCCGGCGAGGTGGAAGTCCTTGGGCGCGCCTTCTTCCATGAGCACGCGGTCGATGACGTGCGCGAACTCGGCGAGCGCCGCGCCCGTGAGCACGGTCCCGAGCAAGAACTCGGCAGCCTTGCGCGGATCGCCACTGATGTCAGCGTTGTCGTAGAACTCACCGAAGCCGCGAATCACGCGCCCGAAGAGGACCTCGGTCAGCATGTCCTTGGTCTCCCCGCCCGGCGCCGTCAGCGAGTGCCGGCGGCCGAAGAGGTCTTTCACGCGGTCGAGCAGGTGCCCGAAGTCAGCCTCGGCTTCGGCGCGATCGGCTCCGATCATCGTCTTGACCGTCTCCAAGATCCGCGTGCTCAGGTCGACGACCTTGGCTTCGGTGGAGTTGGCGGAGATCGGACGAATGGTTGCCATGCGGCCTTGATTTATCCTGCTCACGAAGTCGGCGCCCCAGAGGCTCCGCACGGAGCTTCATGGACGAGACCGAACGCGCGACCAAACAGCTGTGCGACACTCATCGGCACGGGAGTGGGCGCTTCTTGACCGCCAGACGCGTGGTCCTTGTGGTCTTTTGGCTGACGGCGCTGCTTTTCTACCTGGGCCTGAGCTTCCGCGTCATCCCGACGAGCCTGATCGAAGACGTTCACATGGCTCGCGTGGTCCCCGTCCTGCGCGCAGTCCTCGGTGGCATCGCGGGCGTCTTCCCCTTCTCGCTCGCCGAGCTCCTCCTTGTCGTCTACCTGTTGCTTGGAGCCGCGGCTGTCTTCGAGGTCGTCGCTCGCGCTTGGCGACGCCGATGGGCGCACGGTCCGATGCTGCGACGCTTCCTCGTCTGGTCGCTGGTCGGCCTGTGGCTCTATCTGCTCGGGCACGGGGCAGGCCTCGCGCGCGAGCCCCTCGGTGACCGCCTCGATCTGCCGCGGCCCTTGGCCGAGGAGCGAGTTGCCCTGCACGACGAAGTCGGCCTGGCGGTCGCAGCGGCGGCCCGCGAGGCCAGGGAGAAGCTGCCGTCGACGCCCGCTCCGAGCTTCGCCGAGATGGGGCGTCGCGCGCGCGCGGCCATCATCGCGGTCCTGCCGGACTTGAGATGCGACGTGACCCTGCCGCCGGGCAACGTCAAACCATGCTTCCCCAAGTACCTGCAAATGCGCTTCTCCGTCTCGGGGGCCTTCAGTCCCTTCACCTTCGAAGCGCATGCAGATCCTGGACTGCACGACTTGGAACTACCCTTCGTGCTCGCGCATGAGCTTGCACACGTTGCTGGTTTCGCGAGCGAAGACGAAGCGAACTTCGTCGCCTGGCTCGCCTGTTCACGCTCGCGCGATCCGCGCCTTCGCTACGCCGCGGCCCTCGCGGCGCTGCGCTTCTTCCGCACGAACGATGACCTGCGTGAGGCTGCAGGACCGCTCGTCGCGCGCGACCGCGCGGCGATCGCCGAGCACTGGCGCGCGAAGCGCTGGGGAGCGACGAGTCGCGTGCAACACGTCGTCTGGGATGTGGTACTGAAATCGCATGGCGTCGAGAAAGGCATCGCCAGCTATGGCGAGATGGTCGAACTCATGATCCGCTGGCGGCTACGATACGCACGATGATCCGCATGCACGCTTCACTCACGTCTCTGCTTGCCGTTCTACCTCTGCTCGCAACGACCCTCGCCCTGGGCAACCCGACGGCCAGCCCTGGCACGCCGATCGTCGCACCTAGCTGCGAGGCAGCATCGGACCTCGACAAGACCAGCGCGTCGTGCGGCAAGTGCCACAGAACCATCTACGAGCAGTGGCAGGGCTCGCGGCACGCGGCGGCGTGGACCAACCAAGCCTTCAAGGACTGGATGGCCGAAAAGTCCAAGCCCGAGTCGTGCCACAAGTGCCACATCCCAGACTCCGTGCTCGACATTGCCCCCAAGCAACCCAAGCCGCGTGAGGACCGTCTCGAAGAAGGTGTCGGCTGCGCTTCGTGCCACGTCCTCGACGGCAAGGTCCACGGCCCGCACGGCAAGTCCTGCGACGCGCACGAGAGCGTCAAGTCCAAGCTCTTCGACGCCGGCTCGATCGACCTCTGCCAGAGCTGCCACCGCGTCGCGCCGAAGCCCGTGATCTCGCTCGGCAAGGACTTCGAGAAGTCCGACCTCGCGAAAGAAGGCAAGAACTGCCGCACGTGTCACATGCCGGACTTCGAAGGACACGCGACCTTCGACGAGCAGAGCGGCGAGCCGATCGGCGAGAAGCGCAAGATCAAGTCCCACGCCTTCGTCGGTGCGAGTCACAAAGAAATGACCGCCAAGGCCTTCGAGCTGAAGGCGCAAAAGACAGAGAAGGGCTGGAAGCTCAGCCTCCACAACCTCTGCGGCCACCGCCTGCCTGGCCTCGAGCTGCGACGCTACACGCTGCGCTTCAGCCTCGTCGATGCGGCCTCGAAGGAGCTCAGCCACAAGGAAGCGGTCATCAGCGAGGACGAGCCGATCAAGCTCGGCGCGTCGATCGACGTCGAACTCACGAGCGCCGAGGCTGCGCAGCACGCGAGCGTCAAGATCCACCACTCCTGGCAGGCCAAGCCCAAGGGCCCCTGGGAGGACAAGGGCCTGGTGTACGAAGCCACGCTACCTCTGGGCGTTGACAAGGCGCCCAACTCCAAGAAAGACGGCTGAGCGCTTGGCCCCCACCCGCGCCTGACCGATAGGAATGGCATGGATGCGACTGCGACGGCCCTCGATGCCGCTCATCGAGTACTGAACGAACTCGGCATCGAGCTGCGCGACGAACCCGCACCGCGCGCCGTATCGGGGCACCACAGCTCGGTCCTCGTCCCGTGCCACGGTGTCGACGGGCGTGAGTACCTGCTCAAGTACTTCGTGCCGCCCGAGGAGGGTAAGTTCTACCCGCCAGAGGTGCGCATCGAAGACTATGCGCGGCGCGAGATCGCCTTCTACAGCTTCCTCGACTCTTGGGATTCGGCGCGACGCGAGTTGCCGGCGCCGAGCACCATCCTCATGGATCCGAAGGATCCTCCGGGTTGGATCCTGCTCGAGCACATCCGGCCGTCACCGGGACCGCAGACTGAGCAGCTCTCGGCCGACAACGTCTTCGACCTCCTTGCTCGGCTGCGTTCGATCCCGATGGATCGCCTCATGGGGCGCCGCAACTTCCCGCTCAATCGCTGGGACATCACTTCGCTGCGCGACCGCGTCGTGCGACTCATGTACGAACCGCTCATCGTCATCGTCGGCGAGGAGCGCTGGGCGAACATCCGTAGCTTCTATCGCGAAGCGATGCGCTGGTGCGAGACGCGACCGCAGATCTGCGTGCACGGCGACTTCACCGGTGACAACATCCTGGTCGACCCCGATGGCCGGCCCTTCCTCGTCGACTTCGAGCGCATCGGCATCGGCGCACCCGAGCACGACTTCACGTGGTTCTGGATCCACAGCCGTCGCTCACGCGAGTGGAAGACCGCGCTCTTCCGGCGCTTCGTCGAGGGTATGCATGGTTCGGACCGCGTGCGCTCCGAGTGGTCGATGCGCGCGACCGCCGTCTACCTCGCCTGTCGCCGCCTGCGCTTCGGCTATCTGACCCACGGCGAAATCGATCGCTACCGCGGCTCGAACTTGGCCTTGCTCGAAGCCGCGCTGGCTGGCGGGCGCGAGTTCTTCCCTGCCGACTGAGACGGCCGACGCGCTCACGTGTTAGGCCGGCTACGATGCGGCGACGCCGTGTGCCCCGCGTCGCCATTGCCCCGCAGTCTTGCTCGGCAGGAGCACGTACATGAAGAGTCACATACAGCCCTCGATCGCCGTGATCCTGAGCTCATTGGTCCTCGGCGCGGAGCAACCGCTGAAGACCCAGGCCGCGACCGACCTCCTCGGTAAAGCACGCGCAGTCCTCATCACCGAGCGACGTGAGGATGCGCGCGAACGCGACGAGGTCGCCATGGCCCTCGGACGACGCGAGCTCACCTTGCGCCTCGAAGGCGCGAACCCTGAGCACATCGCACGGCAACTCGCGGCTCAGGTCGGCACGGCTTGCGCCTTCTTCGTGCGCAGCAAGGACGGCGCGCGCGACTGGGCATCGGTCGACCTCGTCCTGGACAAGCGTCCGTTCTTCCAAGCGCTGTCCCTGATCACGACCGTGTCGAAACTGCGCTTTGTCTTCCGCAGTGGCGTGATCCTCCTCGTCCACGAAGATGACCTGCGTCCCGAACTCTACTTAGAGACCTACGACCTCCGCATGTTGACGCGGCCGGTCCGCGACTACCCCGCACCCGAGGTCGGCGTCCCGCGGAGCGACGACCGTCCCGATGTCGAAGTGCAGTCCGAGGCGAGCTTCGACGCGGACCGACTCGAAGAGCTGCTGCGGAGCAGCGTCGCGCCGACGTCCTGGGACAAGGGAGCTTCGATCCTGCGCAGCAGCGGCGGACTCTTCTTCATCCGTCAGACGGCCGAAGGCCACCGCGAAGTGCAGAAGCTCATCCGGACGCTCACGCGCTAAACCCAAGCTTCCGGCAACACATCGGCGCATCGCCCCCCAGGGTCAGCGCGCGACGCGAACGCGGACCGCGTCGCTCAAGCCGATCAAGATCCCGTGGACCATCGACGGGTCGACGATGGCGCCCTGCATGTGCAGGGTCGCCCCATTGAGGTTGCCATCGTTCGGCACTGGGAAGCTCATGACGGCGGGGATACCATTCCAGACGGGACCCGCAAGAACGAGGAGACCGCTCGGGTCGACGAGGAACTCGCCCGCGCTTCCCGGTCCTCGCATGCCAAAGCTCGGAAGCAGCAGGCCACAGCCATTGCTGCCAAGGGCCAGCGGCGCGAGCGCGACGAGAGTCACGGAGCCTGAACGCTGCGTCCCGAGCGGGTTGTCGATGCCGAGCGCGAAGCTACGCCCGAGCGTCGGGTTGCCGGCAACGAGCGTGATGCTGCGATAGGGATTGACCCCACAGCCATATGCCGTGACCTCCCCGCAAGCGCCGGTGAAGCTCTGCTGCCCGTTCACGAGGTTGCGCGTCTGCGGCGCCGGTACCCGCCACGTGAAGTCGCCGCTGCCCATGCCCGAGCCGCCGAGCTGCAAGGACCAGGCGACCGGCGTCGCGTTGGACTCGAAGACACCGACATCGCGCGAGGCCATACCGACGGCCGGACCGTCGACCGCCGTCAACGTGCCTTCGTAACTCAAGAACTCGATGACGCGATTGGTCGGATCGACGAGGGCGAGACCGTCGCTCGGACCGTTCTGCATGCCCTGGAAGTCGAAGCTCAGCGCACCGATGCAACCGTTGCCGAAGGGAATGCGACCGACGAGGTCGATCGAGTCATAAGTGCCGCCACCCGAGCCGTTGTAGCCGACGATGCGATAGCCGGTCAGGTCGAAGCCCGAGGGTCCCGCGACTTCGACCATCTCGCCGACGTCGGCGTCGACGTTGTCGTAGTGGAACTCGTTGATCCAAGGCTGGCGCAGGTCGCGGCCGAGCGGCCGATAGAGCAGCGTCACCCACTCGGGGTGGTCGATGAAGGGATTGCGATTCCCCTGGGCGGCAAAGACCGCCGCGTTGCGCGCGCACTCCTTGGCGTCGGGCGGGTCTTGCTGGTGCCAGGCGAGCAGCACGGACAAGAGCCCCATGTGGGCAAGCGACAAATTGGTCGTGCTCTGCGAAGCCAAGATCTTTTGGACATCGTCGGTCAGGACGAGGTCCGGCTCGATGGAGCCGTCGCGATGACGCGAGCCGTCGTAGCGCACATCGAGATAAAAGAGCGCTCGCGCTACGTCACCGCGCCGCCCCATCCAAGTCTCCCACGCGCCATCAGCGAAGAAGCCGTCGGTCCAGTTGGACTGGCCAGGGTAACTCGCGCTGCCGCCGCCATTCGTCGTGAGCTCCTGGGCCGTGCGCTCGAGGTTACGGTAGGGCTTGTTGGACCGCGTGCTGTTGTAGCTCGAATCCGACAAGAAGAGCGCATGGCAGTCGGACTCGGGATAGTTCGAGTTCGTCGACACCGGGAAGCCGAAGGACTTGGGCCACGTATGCTCGCGGTTGTAGTTCGCGTTGCCGCCGCCGAACTTGGGGTAGCTCGTGTTGCGGTAGACATCGAGGATGCGCGAGCTGTTGTTCGGATCTTGGTCCGCACGCTCGAGCACGGCCCAAGTGCTGTTCCAAGCGACGCGGCTGTGGTTCTCGATGCGCGCGTGCAGGGTCGCGCGCAGCCTCGCGGAAGAGCTACTGTCAATCGTCGCGTAGTAGCTTGTCGGAACGCTGCACTGCGCCGCGAGGCGCGACGCGCTCGCTGCAGTGGCCAAGACCGAGAACAGCAGGCAGGACAGTCGCAACCAGGGAGAGAGATTCAGCAGTCGGCTTCGCGGCATCACGAGAGAATAGCAGGTGACGAGCATGAGCTTCATTACGGAGCGGGGCCTCTGCTACCCTCGACCGCATGGAGCAAGCGGAGAGACAGGTCTTGGAGCTCGTGATCGGCGGGCGCACGGTCACGATCGAAAGCGGGCGCATCGCGCGCCAGGCGGACGCAGCGGTCTTCGTGCGCGAAGGCGAGAACGCCGTGCTCGTGACGGTGGTCGCCGCCAAGGAGGCGCGACCGGGCGTCGACTTCTTCCCGTTGACGGTCGAGTACCGCGAGAAGCTCGCGGCCGGCGGGCGCATCCCAGGCAGCTTTGCGCGGCGCGAAGGGCGCATCAGCGACGCCGAGATCTTGACGAGTCGCCTCATCGACCGCTCGATTCGCCCGCTCTTCGCGGCTGGCTATTCGAACGAAGTCCAGGTCCAGGCAACGGTCTTTTCGGTGCACCCATCCTCGGACATCGAGAGCCTCGCCCTCCTCGGTACCGGCGTGGCGTTGAGCCTCTCGGGCCTGCCCTTTCGAGGGCCGCTGATCGGTGTGCGCAGCGTCCTCTACCGCGATCGAACGACCCTCCTGCCGCTCGCGCCAGAACGTGAGGAAGCGAGCGCCGACCTCGTCGTCTCGGTCGGCCCCGACGGCCTCGTCATGGTCGAGGGCAGCGCCGCGGTCCTGCCGGACGAACGCCTGCTCGAGCACCTGCTCGCGACGATCGACGCCCTCCATAAGCCGGCCCGCCTCGTCGAGGCTTGGGCACACGAAGTGGGCAAGGCGATACCTGGCGCCGAGACGCATGCCGACGAAGCGTCCTTCGCGATCGACGAGAGCGAGTTCGAGGGCGCGATCCGCGAGGCCTTGTGCATCGCTTCCAAACAGGCACGCAACGCGCGCCTCGCGGAGCTGCGACTAGCCTTCGTCGACGCCAACCAGGCAGCGAACGCCGATGTCGAAGTGAGCTTGCTCGAGAAGCAGTTCTGGAAGCTCCAGAAGCGCCTCGTGCGCCAAGCCATCGTCAAGGAAGGTCGTCGCCTCGACGGGCGCGGGCCGCGAGACATCCGCCCGATTTGGGGCGAGACCGCGCTCTTGCCACGCGCGCATGGCTCGGCGCTTTTTACGCGTGGCGAGACACAAGCCATCGTGACCTGCACGCTCGGCTCGCCGCGCGACGCGCAGAGCGTCGACCGAGCGCAAGGCGCGAGCGAAGAGCGATTTTTGCTTCACTACAATTTTCCGCCCTACTCGGTCGGCGAGATCCGCGCCTTGCGTGGACCAGGCAGGCGCGAAATTGGTCATGGCAACCTCGCGTGGCGCGCGCTGAAGCCCGTGCTGCCGAGTCTCGAGGACTTTCCCTACACGCTGCGCATCGAGTCGGACATCACCGAGAGCAACGGCTCTTCTTCGATGGCGACCGTTTGTGGCGGCCTGCTCGCGCTCATGGATGCCGGCGTGCAAGTCACGGCGCCGGTCGCCGGAATCGCGATGGGCCTCATCGCCGAGGGTGACGAGATCGCCATCCTCTCCGACATTCTCGGCGACGAAGACCACCTCGGCGACATGGACTTCAAGGTCACTGGTACGGCGACCGGTATCACCGCCCTCCAACTCGACAACAAGATCGGCGGCCTCACGCGCGACGTGCTGGCGCGTGCCATCGCCGAGGCGCGGCACGGCATCGACCACATCCTCGCCAAGATGCAAGGCATCCTCGCGGCGCCCCGCGAAGAGCTCGCGACGCACGCGCCGCAGGTCAAGTCCCTGCGCATCCGCGAACATTTGATCGGCGCCCTCATCGGTCCGCGCGGGGCGACCATCAAAGAGATCCAAGAGACGTGCGGTGCCACCGTCAACGTGCGGGACGACGGCCTCGTCACGATCTACGCGAGCGAAGGGAGCGCGACGCGCAAGGCCCTCGAGGCCATCCGCATGAAGGTCGGCGAAGTGCGCGTCGGCGAGAGCTACAACGGCACGGTCACGGCGGGCAAAGGCCCCGGGTGCTTCGTGCCAATCTTTGACAGCGCCGAGGGGCTCGTCGCGCGGGTACGCTTCCGCAAGCCCTACCCCCGTTGAGGGCTGGAGCTCATGGTGCGCGTGCTCGGCGCCGACGGCCGCGGCCGCCTGCAGCTGGAACCCGTGCTGTGAGAACCGTGCGCCGCGCATGGTGACCGGGCCGGATCGGCGTCGAGATTGCGAGTTTGTTGTCAACCCACGCAACTCGTTCCGTCGAGCAGTAGGACAACATTAGCGTCCACTGAGTTCGAGCCGACGTCACCCATGGCATTTCCGGAACACGTCAAGATTCTGCGCTCGGGCCTTGCTGCGCTCATGCAGTGGCAAGCTGAGAATCCTACTGCGACCCTCGACCTCGAAAACGCCGACCTGCGCCGGCTCGAATTGAAAGACGCCATGCTCGTCGGCGCGAACCTCCACGCCGCCGAACTGAGCGAAGCCAACCTGTCCGACAGCTCCTTCATGGGCTCGGACTTCTCGAAGGCCGAGCTCTTCCGCGCCAAGCTCCAACGGGTCGAGATGCACGGCGTCGCCCTCGTCGGAGCAGACCTGCGCTGGGCCAACCTCGAAGAGGCCGACCTCCGCTCGGCCGACCTTTCGTTTGCGAACCTCGAACACGCGAAGCTCAAGGGCGCCAATCTCAGCGGCGCAAAACTGATCGGCGCCAAGCTCTGCCACGCGGACTTGGACGACGCCAACCTCTACCGACAGCTGGTTCGCGCCGTTCTACTACTCGATCGTGACCTTCACGACGCTCGGCTTCGGTGACATCACGCCGTTGAACCTGGCGGGCCAGTTCGCGGTCGTGACCGAGGTCGTCCTCGGCTACATCGCCTTGGGCATCTTGGTGTCGATTCTCGCCAACAAGGTGGCGCGCCGCGCTTGACGGCGCGCTGAGCCGACACCAGGACCCTGGCCATGGCCGTACACACCTTGCTCGCAACGCAAACGATCCACGCGGACCTCGACGAGGCGTGGCGCTTTTTCTCCGATCCGCGCAACCTCGCTCGCATCACGCCAAAGGAACTCGGCTTCGAGATCCGCACCAAGGACCTGCCGGCCGCGATCTACGAAGGCCTCATGATCACCTACACCGTGCGCCCTTTGTTGGGCATTCCGGTGACCTGGCTCAGCGAGATCACTCACGTCGAAGAGCGCAGTTCCTTCATCGACGAGCAGCGCGTCGGCCCCTATCGCGTCTGGCACCACGAACATCGCTTCCGCGAGCTCGGGCCGTCGCAGGTCGAGGTCACGGACCGCGTGACCTACGTGCTGCCCTTCGGCCCGCTTGGCTCGCTCCTGCACGGAGTGCTGGTCAAGCCGCAGCTCAACAAGATCTTCGCCTACCGCGACAAGATCATCACCGAGATCTTCGGCCGCTGACGAAGCTTCGCATCATTCGGCAGCGACGCTGCCTGGCATGACCTTCGACTTGGCGACCCAAGCGATGCGGAAGAGCGCAGGAACGACGAAGAGCGTGAAGATCGTCGAAGCAAGCAGGCCTCCGACCACGACGCTACCAAGCCCTCGGTAGAGCTCGCTGCCAGCCCCCGGGAAGAGCACGAGCGGCAACATGCCGAGCACCGACGTGAGCGTCGACATGAAGATCGGCCGGATGCGCGTGCGCACCGACTCGCCGATCGCAGCGTCGATGCCCATCGCCGCGTCCTCCTTCAGGTTCTGCAGCGCTTGGTGGACGATGAGGATCGCATTGTTGACGACCGTGCCGATCAAGATCACGAAGCCGAGCATCGTCAGGACATCGAGCTGCTGCTCAGTGAAAGCGCCGACGATGCGCAGGGCGGCGATGCCTCCGACGGCGGCGAGCGGCACCGAGAGCATGATGACCAAGGGAAAGAGGAAGCTCTCGAAGAGCGACGCGAGCAGCAAGTAGGTGATCACGAGCGCGAGCACGAAGTTGGAGCCGAGCGCTTCGCGCGTCTTCACGAGCTTGTCGGCGGTCCCGGACAGGCCGACGCGGACCGACTTCGGCAGCGCGCCCGAAGTCCGCGCCGCCTGCACGATGTCCGTATCGAGGATGTCCATGGCCGTGGCCAAGTCCATGCCCGGCGGCGGCGTGACCTTGAGCCGAATGGCGCGGTCCTCTTCGATGTGGCGGATCTCGGTCGGACTCGTCGTCGCATGCAAGGAAGCAACCGAGCCAAGCGCGACCTGCCGCATCGCTGGCGTCCAGATCGGCAGCTCTTCGAGGTGGGCTGCTGACCGCGGGCCGCCGCGCGGCATGAGCTTCACGTCGAGGGTCGTGCCCTTGTCGCGAAACTCATCGACCTTGGAACCGTCGACCATGGTCTGCACGACGAAGCCGAGTTCAGCAGCGCTCACCCCGAGCTCGGCCGCGCGCGCCTCATCGACGCGAATCTGGAGCTCGGGCGCGCCGAGCGCGAAGTTTGACGGCTCGGGCCGTGGGAAGCCGAGCCTTCCGGCGATCGGCCCCATGAGGGCGAGGGCTGCGTTCTTGTTGGCGTCGAGGTCGTAGCCGCTGAGCTCGAGGTCGATCGTCGAGCCGCCATCGACCCCACGCTCGAAGAGCGATCGCTGCGAAGCGAAGAGCATGATGCCCGGGATCGACTGCGCGGCGTGCGTAAGCAGCGCGGCAATCGGCGCGACGTTGTTCTCGTCGAGGCTGCGCGCGCCGAGGAAGGCCGTGCTCTCGAGCGCGACGAAGAAGAAGTTCTCGAGGCCCGGCAGCTCACCCGGACCCTGGTACCACGCCGGCTTGCGCAGCTCCGGCGCGAGGTCCGCGCTCTTCTCGACGCCCCAGTAAGGCGCGAGCGTCTCCTCGATCTGCAAGGCGATGCGGTCGAACTCCCCGCGCGACGACCCCGGCGGCGCGATCATGAAGCCGAAGACGAGGTTCTGATTGCCGCTCGGCAGGTAGTTCATGCGCGGCGCGAGGAACCAGGACAGCGCGATGGCCGCGCCGACGATGACGACCACGGTCGTGAGCCCGCGCCAAAGTCGAGCGTTGATCCAGAGCACGAGCTGCGTCACACCGCTCGCGAAGCGCTCGGCGAGCGGCACGAGGCCGAAGAGCGCACCGAAGACGCCCTTGCCGGAGCTCTGCTCGACGAGGCGGGCCGCGAGCATCGGGATCAAGAGCACCGACACGATCAACGACATGAGGACCGCGGCGCTGATCGCGATCGCGATGTCGGCGAAGAGCTGGCCCGCTTCTTCTTGGACGAAGACGACCGGCACGAAGACGGCGAGCGTCGTCAACGTCGAAGCAACGACGGCCCCCCACACCTCTCGCGTCCCGTCGAGGGCCGCGCGGAAACCATCCTTGCCGAGTTGCCGGTGGCGGTAGATGTTCTCGAGGACGACGATCGAGTTGTCGACGACCATGCCGACCGCGAAGGCGAGGCCGGCGAGGCTGATGACGTTGAGGTTGCGGCCGAGCGCGACGAGGCCGAGGAAGGCGCCGATCGTCGAGATCGGGATCGCGAAGCCGACGACGAAGGTGCTGCGCAGCTGCCGCAAAAAGACCAGGAGCACGAGGACCGCGAGCGTGCCGCCGACCCAGAGGTTCTGGAGCACGAGGTCGATCGCGCTGTAGATGTACTGCGTCTGGTCATAGACCTGGACCAACTGCAGGCCCTCGGGCTGCAACAACTCCTCGTTGACCGACGCGACCGCGGCCTGCAACGCGGCCATGACCTCGATGATGTTCGTGCCGGTCTCGCGCGAAGCGTTGACCGCGATCGCGGGCTGGCCGAGCGAGCGCACCGTGCGCGTGGCTTCCTTGTAACCGAAGGCCACGGTCGCGACGTCGCGCAGGTAGACGGACTGACCTTCGCGCTGGGCGACGAGGAGGCCCTCGATCTCGGACAGCGCTTCGAACTTGCCGACGGTGCGGATCTTGTTGCTGCGCTTACCGAGGTCGACGTCTCCGGCCGAGACGTCGACGTTGCGGCGACGGATCGCGTTGCGCACTTCGGACAGCGTGAGCCGGCGCGCGGCGAGCGCAGTCGGATCGACCTCGACGTGGACCTCGCGTTCGACGCCGCCGATGATGCCGACCGTCGCGATCCCTTCGGCGCGCTCGAGCCGGGGCTTGACCTCCTCGGCCAAGAAGGTCTGCCACTGGATGATGGTCGCGGGTTCGATCGCCGAGTCCTTCGTGCGCCTCAGAATGAACCAAGCGATGGCGGCCGCGGCCCCCGTGTCGCCGCTCGAGACAACGGGCTCGTCGACGTTCTCGGGATAGCCCGGCACTTGCCGCAGCTTCTCGTTCACGTCGAGCAGCGCGCGGCTCATGTCTTTGCCGACCTCGAACTCGAGCTCGATGGTCGCCGAACCCTCGACGGCCGTCGAGGTCATCTGCTTGAGGCCGGGGATGCTCTTGAGCATCTCTTCTTGTTCGTCGACGATCTCGCGCTCGACCTCGTTCGGCGACGCGCCCTCCCAGAAGGTCGCGACCGTGACGACCGGCTTGTCGACGTTCGGCGTGAGCTGGATCGGCAGCGTCGTGACCGCGAGCATGCCGAAGAGCAACACGAGAATGACTCCGACCAGCACCGTGACCGGTCGGTGGATCGCGAAGCTGATGATGTTCATCGCGCTTCGCCTCCGGGCTTCGAAGGTCGTCCCGCGTCGGACGCAGGAAGGACCTGGACCGGTGTCCCGGGCCGCAGCCCGTCGTTGCCGCGCACGATGACCTCGACGCCCTCGACTAGGGGGCCGCCTGGTAAACCCTCGACCTCGACCAGGTCGCCATCGACGGCGAGGGCTTGCACGGGCACGATGACGGCCTTGCCCTCGGCGACCGTGTAGACGACGCTGCCCGCGGATGTCGTGACGACGGCGTCCCGCGGCACGGCGAGCTTGTCGCGGCTCGCACCGACGAGCGTGGCGCGGACGAACATGCCCGGCAGCAAGCGTCCCTCGGGGTTCGGGACTTCGAGACGAACCGGAAAGGTCCGAGCCAGGCCATCGCCGCGCGGCACGATGGCCTTGACCTCGGCGCGCAGCTCTTCGCCTTCGAAGGCGTCGACCTGCAGGACGACGCTCGTCCCGACCTGGGCGAGCGCGAGGAGGCGCTCGGGCACCGACAAGGTGACGCGGATCGGATCGATCTGCACGAGGCTCGCGACGGCGTCGCCGACGCGGACGAAGCTGCCGGTCCCGACGAGTTTCTGAGTGACAGCGCAGCGGAAGGGCGCATGGACGGTCGCGCGCGCGATCTCGTCCTTGATGGCGTCGACCTCCGCCTGGCGCAGCGCGACCTCGGCTTCGGCGCGCGCGAGCTGCTCGATGCGCGGCCCCTTGCGCACCAAGGCGAGCTGCTGCTCGGCGCTCGCGACGGCGGCTCGGCGCGAGGCGGCGAGGGCGTTGGCGATCGTCAGGGTCTTTTGTGAACCGATGTCCGACTGCTGCTTGCCGCGCTCGCGCTCGAGGTCCTCCTCGGCTTCGATCAAGAGCGCCTTGGCTTGTTCGAGGTTGGCTTCGGCGTCGAGGATCTCTTCGCGGCGCGAGCCGGCCTTGAACTCAGCGAACTGCTGACGCGCGACCTCGAGCCGCGCTTCGGCGCCGCGGACGGCGATCTCGCGCGCGCCGGTGTCGAGGCGCAGCAAGACCGCGCCTTCGTCGAAGCGCTCGCCCTCTTCGAACGACGTCGCGGCGACGCGGCCAGCGACCTCGGCGCCGAGCTGCACCGTCCGCTTGGCCTCGACCTCGCCGAGCACCTGCACGCGCTCCGCGAAGGCGTGCTTGCGGACGCGCGCGGTCGTGACCTTGGTTGGGCCTCCCTGGGCGGGCAGAAGACACGCCAAGAAGGCGACTCCGGCGAGGACTCGTTGCATGCGTCTCGATGTTGGTCGTGAAACGGGCGAGCATCATGGACCCAAGGC
Source organism: uncultured bacterium (assembly GCA_937858895.1). Lineage (GTDB taxonomy): Bacteria > Planctomycetota > UBA1135 > UBA1135 > JACKHW01. Next base: position 38,014 of record CALLZN010000063.1, read on the forward strand.
GGCGAGCGAACCACCCTCGCGGCGTTGTGGAGCGCTTTGGCCGCGCGAACCGCGAGCACTGCAGCCTTGGAGTTCACCACGTGGCTGCGCGACGGCGCGCTGCACCAACACTACTGGGACCAGTGGATCCCGACCGAAGACACGAGCCACGATCCATGCTTGCTGCCGGGGAAGAACGAAGCCCGCGTTCGCGACCACGAGGGCCGCGAATGTGTGAGTCACTTCGAGGTCGTCTTGGCCGCACGGATCAGCGCGTGGAGCTTCGGTTGCCGTGAAGCGAACGACGGCGCCCCGAAGGAGCTTGTCTCAGCGGTCCATGAACAGCTGTATGCTGACGGGTATGTCACTCATGCTAAGATCTCTCGCTCTGATGTGTGTCTGCATTGCCGCCGCGTCGACATATGCACGAACCCAGAAGCAGCTCTTTGAGTTTCGCACGACGATTCCCAACGACGTGATCGGCTACCGCGTCGCTGGCCTAGGCGACGTGGACGGGGATCTCCACGACGATTTCGCCTTCTCGAACATCTATGACGACACGAGCGCACGGGATGCCGGCGCGGTCTTCGTGCACTCGGGGAAGACCGGCGCGCGGATCCGCGCGCACTACGGCGACATGATCGGCGACTGGGCCGGGACCGGACTCGCGTCGGCGGGCGACTTCGATGGAGACGGCGCCGGGGACGTGCTCGTCGGGATCTACGGCAGTGACAAGGCACACGCCGAGGGTGGCATCGTCCGCTGCTACTCAGGCAAGACGGGTACGCTGCTGCGCGAGGTCGTGTCGGGCGGGGCGAAAGAGGAGTTCGGGATTCGCGTGCGGCTGCTCGGCGACGTCGATGCAGACGGGGTTCCGGACTGGCTCGTCGCGGCGCGCGCAGGCTACGTGTGGGGGATCAGCGCAAAGTCGGGCAAGCGGCTGTATGGAGTTCCTTGGGAAGCGAGCTGGTTCGAGAGTTTCGCTGCGATCGGGGACGTCGACGGCGACCTACGACCCGATTTCGTCGTCGGCGAGCCGTCGCGCAAGCGCGTGCAGATCTACAGTGGTGCGGACGGCAAGCTGCTGCGTTCCGTGCCCGGGGATGCTACCGAGTTTGGCACGGGGGGCATCGTTGCTGCGTCGGGAGACGTCGACGGCGACGGTACGCTGGACTTCGTGGCCTCCTCCATCAAACAGCTCAGCTCCTCCTCCAGGATCCAGTTCGTGCGCGCCTACTCGGGGCGCAGCGGGAAGGAGCTGTGGGCGTGGCCGATCGCGATTCCGAACGGGATCTCCGGGATTGCATCGCTAGGCGACGTCAGCGGCGATGGCGCGCCGGACCTCCTCGTCGGAATCGAAACGAATTCGTTCAACAGCTTCCGCGGCTGGCTCGGCTGGCTGAGCGGTAAGACCGGCGCACTGCTTTCGTCAGTCGACGGCGCCCAGCGCGGCGGGCTCGGCTGGTCTGTCGCTGAAGCAGGCGACGTCGATAGGGACGGCACGCCGGACGTGATCGCGGGAACACGCGAGAGTCCCGGCGGCTCGGTGCAGGTTTGGGCGAGTCGCCCGAAGGGCCCGATCCTGGGAGCTTACTCGTTCTCTGGTAGTGCGTGTCGCGACTCGACCGGTGCTCTCTGGAACCTCGCGCCGACCGACAGCAGCGTTCCGAACGTTCGAGGGGGCGCCATCCGACTCTCGGTCGGCACACCGGGCTACGTCGTTGCGCCGAGCGCTGCGATCTGGCTGGTCGGCTTCAGCAACGTCTCCTGGAACAATATCTTACTGCCGGCACCTCTCACCCCACCCTTCTTGCCAGGCTGCCAGCTGCTCGCTGCGCCGACATTTCAGTTCGCGATGCCGACGCCACAGCCGAACTCGATTCGACTCGATCTACCTGTGCCGCAGTTGGCGGCACTCGTCGGGCTCGACGTGTACGCTCAATGCGCGCTCTACGCGACTTGGACGATCGGCACGCGCACGCTCTTCGGTCTGCACATGACCGATCTGGCGCGCGCGCGCATAGGATCGTGATCGCAAGGACCGCTACTCTGCTCGTCCAGCCCGGCACCTCGTTGCTGCATGTCCACAGACCAGACTCCTCGCAGATCACGCAGATCCTGCACTCGCTCGAGAAGGGCGAGCGGATCGATGCGGCGCAAGACCTGCTGCCGCTCGTCTACGCCGAGCTCAAGCGACAGGCCGACCGGATGATGGCGAGCGAGAGGCCCGGTCAGACGCTGCAAGCCACCGCTTTGGTCCACGAGGCCTACCTGCGCGTCGTCGGCGTCGAAGATCCCCAGTGGAGTGGGCGTCAGCACTTCCTGACCGCCGCGACCGAAGCCATGCGTCGCATCCTGATCGATCAGGCGCGACGCAAAAAGCGCTGCAAGCACGGCGGGGACCACGAGCGAGTGGGCTTCGACGAGGCCGAGATCGTGCTCGCCGGGCACGACGAAGACGTACTCGAGGTCGACGAGATCTTGCAAGCGCTCGAAGCTGACGACCCACGACTCCGCACGATCGTGAACCTTCGCTACTTCGGCGGCTATTCGAACCAGGAGGCGGCCGAGGCGCTCGGAGTCTCGCTCTCGACCGTCGAACGCGACTGGCGCTTCATACGCGCTTGGCTGACGAAGCACCTTGGCGCGGAGCGCGGCGAGTCCTAGCCCGGGCTCGATCACTTCTTCGAACGGTGCGCGAGCAAGACCGTTCCAATCGAGTCCATGCTGCACCCATCCTCGTTACCAATCCTCGACACCAATCCTCGACGCATCCCATGAAGCTCATCGCCCATCCACCGAAATGGATCGCGCTCGCCGCAACCATGCTCTTCACGACTGCGACCACACACGCCCAAGTCAAGAAGCCGAAGGACATGGCGATAGAGGCGGATCAGCTGATCAAGCAACTCTTGAAGGCCGAGGATGGCCAAGAAGCCGAACTCGAGGATCGACTACAAGCCTTTCTCGCGCCACTCGTGAACCTGGACAGTGGCTGCACCACGGATCACTACGTCTTCGTTTCCGAGCGCTTCATCCGTGCCGAGATCCCCGAGATCGCAGTTACGGTGTGCAACAGCGGTCTCGAGAAGTTCCCCGACTCACGCTTCCTATACGACAACCGCGGTCTCGCCCGTCTCGTGCAGTTCAACCAAGCCGAGACTCTCGACGAACAAGATCGCGCTGCTCGAGCAGCTCGCGACGACTTTCGGAAGGCTACGACCCTCGAGCCAGACACCTACCATGCCCATGGGGGACTGGCTCAGGCGCTGGAATGCCTCGGTGATTACGGCCCGGCTCTCGAAGCCTGGCAGAAGGCGCTAGCATTCAAGGACTTGCCGCACAGCAAGCCCCATCGCAAGCACGGCACACTCCTCATGCGCAATGGACGCATGAGCGAAGCTGCTGCCGCCTTCGTCAAGAGCCGCGAACGCGGCGAGGCAGACGCCCACGAAGCGCAAGTCCTCGAGATGCGCTGCCTCCTGTTGGCGGGCGAGCGCGAACGCGCCATCGCCGCAGCCGACGCGATTCTCGCCGCGAAGACAGCACGCCACGAGTCCCTGCTCCTCGCCGCTGTCGACGTCTGCGCAGAGGCAGCCCATCCCAAGACAATCGATCGCCTTGTCGGTCTCATGGCTGCCGATCGGACGCTGCCGCCTGCAGACGAAGACGACGCAGCAGAGGACGTCATCCGACATCGCAAGCAAGCGCGCGCGGCCCTGCGCGTCCTGCTCACTGAGGGTGAAAAACTCAACGAGGATGGAAAGGAATCGGCCGCGCTCCGCGAAAGCATCCTCAAGGCAGTCGATCACCATGTCCTCATGCAGGGATCCGAAGAGCACAAGAAACTCGAGAATCACCCGCTCCTCGTCTTCCTCCTCTGCGAAACTCGCGACTGGTCCGAGAAGGCATGGGCCGAAGAGATCCTCGTCGCCCTCTGCGCTCACGCGCTGCTGCAGGAAGCACCGAGCGCCGTGTGTCGGAACATGGCGACTGCCCTGGCGGGTGAAGAAATCGACCTCGACGAGTTGCTCGAGCCCGAGGAACAGCGATCCCGGATCAGCGGACTCGACAAGACGATGTTCGATGCTGACTTTCCGGCCGCCTTCGCGGCACGCAAGCTCATGCGCCGACTCACGAACGCACGCGCAGGCGGCGAGAAGAAGTCGCCCCAGTCACCGTCGAAGTGAAACAGCGCGCTCACGGAAACGGAACGTGAGGCTCACGCAGTGCCGTGGGTCCAGCCAAGGTCCTTGAGGCGCGACCACGCCGCTCGGATGTGCCCGTCCTTCATCTGGGACAGTTTTGGACCTCAGCGGTGACCTCATCGATGCCGTCGGACGCCTTGCGATCGCCGCCAGTGTACTTGGCAATGGCGGTTCGCACGGCCAGGAAGGAGCAGACATCGTCGCGGATGCGGATGGCCTCGTCGTGGGGAACGGCCAGAGCGAAAGCTATGGATAGCTCGGTGACCGCGGCGACTCCCTTGATGGTCAGTACCTCGTCAGCCATCGCCGCTCCGTTGTTCCGGGTCTCAGTGAATACTGGCGGCATCCTACGCCGCGCGGCACTGTCCTTTGCAATTTGAAAGACGTGCTCAACCGCATCCGACTTCGAAGTCGGACCCGCGCGACTGAGCCACGCACCGTCGCGCCGTCGCGCGGCATTTCTTCATCGCCTCCGCTGCCGCGGGCGCTATCGTGCTTGCCCCTGAATCCGCGTCTGACCGCAGCCACCGACTCGAAAGAACCGTGAGTAAACCTGTTTTCAACCTGGTCGGCTTGCACAAGGCCTTCGGCCAGAACGTCATCCTCGACCGCATCAACCTGAGCTTCCTCGACGGCGCTCGGATCGGCGTCATCGGCAACAACGGCGCCGGCAAGACGACGCTCTTGCGCATCCTCGCGGGCGTTGACCGCGAGTATGACGGCCAGGCCTTGCCCGCCGACGGGCTGCGCATCGGCTACGTGCCGCAGGAGCCCGTCCTGCCCGACGAGTCGACCGTGCGCGAACAGCTCGAAGAGGCCGTCGCGCCGATTCGCCAGCTCGTCAAAGACTACGAAGACCTCGCGGCGCGCCTCGGCGAAGTGCTCAGCGACGACGAGATGCAGAAGGTCATGGAGAAGATGGAGCGGCTCCAGACCGAGATCGACCACCGCGACGCCTGGGAGTTGGACCGCCACATCGACCAAGCTTCCCACGCGCTCGGGCTACCGCCGCTCGACGCGAAGATCGGGCCGCTCTCGGGCGGCGAAAAACGTCGCGTCGCGATGTGCCAGGTCTTGCTCGAGCACCCCGACATGCTCCTGCTCGACGAGCCGACCAACCATCTCGACGCCAACACGGTGCACTGGCTCGAGACGCACTTGGCGAACTACCGTGGCACGATCATCCTCGTGACCCACGACCGTTACTTCCTCGACAACGTCGCCAACTGGATGCTCGAGATCGAGCGCGGGCGCGCCATCCCCTACGAGGGCAACTACTCGTCGTACCTCGAGAAGAAGTCTGCCAAGCTCGACTCCGAGAAGAAGCAGGACGCCTCGCGCCAACGGCGCCTCAAGGCCGAGCTCGAGTGGATCCGCACCAACCCGAAGGCGCGCGCGACCAAGAACAAGGCGCGCATCCGCCGCTACGAGGAGATGCGCCAGGAGCAAAAGGAACTGCGCGAAGAGGCCATCGACATCCAGATCCCGCCTGGGCCCAAGCTCGGCGACAAGGTGCTCGAAGTCCGCGACGTGTCGAAGAGCTTCGGCGAACGCACGCTCTTCGAGCACTTGAGCTTCGAGGTCGAACCGGGCGCCATCGTCGGCGTGATCGGCGAGAACGGCACCGGCAAGACGACGCTGATGAAGATGATCATGGGCGTCGAGCCCTACGACAGCGGCCGGATCGAGATCGGGCAGACCGTGCAGGCTTGCTACGTCGACCAGAACCGCATCTCGCTCGACCCCGACAAGACCGTCTACGAAGAGATCTGCGACGGCCTGCACGAGCTGCCCTTCGGCCAGGGCTTCATCGCTGCGCGCGCATACTTGGCGCGCTTCAACTTCCGAGGCGAAGACCAGCAGCGCAAGGTCGGCTCGCTCTCGGGCGGACAGCGCAACCGCGTCCAGCTCGCCAAGCTGCTGCGCCATGGCGGCAACTTCATCATCCTCGACGAACCGACGAACGACCTCGACCTCCAGACTTTGCGCGTGCTCGAAGAGGCGGTCGAGAACTTCCCCGGTAGCGCCCTCATCGTCTCCCACGACCGCTACTTCTTGAATCGCGTCGTGACGCACATCCTCGCGCTCGAGGCGAACGGCAAGTGGCGCTTCGTCCTCGGTGACTACGACACGTATCGCGAGGTCAAAGAGCGCGAAGACGGCGCGTCGGACGTCGCGGGCACGCACAAGCGCCTGCGCTGACTCCTCTGAGGGACACGGCGCAGCCGTGCCGGGGCGCCAGCGGGGCAGCGCGCGCCGCGAAGCCCCCGTCCCGTAGGGAAAGAAAGGTGGTACGATCTTCGCGGACGCGCGACGCCCATGAAGACTGCCTCGCTCAGAATGCTCGCCCTCGCGGCGCTGCTGCTGCTCGGTGCCTGCCATCGCTGGCATGACCACGACTGCAAACCGGTGTCGCTCTCGATCACCGTCGTCGATTCCAAGAACGCCGTCTGGCAAGGCATGACGGTCCGCCTGCTCGAGGCCTGGAACGAGTGGAGCGACGACCGACGCCAAGGCAAGGACCCTTGGGCGACGCTGAAGACCGATGACCGCGGCGTCGTCTACTTCAACTCGGAGGACATCGCTTCGGCCGAGCTCGGCTTCCTCGAAGAGCCCAAAGGGATCGCCGTGCTGCACTCCGACCGTTGGCGCAACGAGGCGGTCTTCACGGTCGAAGTCGGCGATGACACGCTCGGCTGGATCGAAGTCGAGATCCCGGTCCGCTTCCCGGCCACGCACCTCGACGTCGAGATCGAGTTCGAGCCGTGAGGTCGGAAGGCGCTACCTCGACGACCTGAACTTGGCCTGACGCGCCAGCGCTGAAGCGGAAAAAGCTCCCGACATGCTAGCCACCAGGCTGAACGTCGCAGCGCAGCGGAGCGGCTATAGTGTAAAGATGGCGGTTGATCGCTCGCTGTGATCCCGCCTCCCCTCACAGCTCCAGCCAAGGAACTCACTCGTATGCAAGACATCACTCGCCGCCTGACCACGAAGTCCAGCATCGCCTGCGTCGCCAGCGCCATCGCGATCCTCGCCGTTCCTGCTGCCGCGCAGGCCGCCAAGGTCATCCCCGCATCTGCCACGGGCGCGGACGCCAACGACGGCTCCTACTTTCCTTTCGTCTACGAGGGGGGCTCGCGCACGCAGCACCTCGTCGTCGGCAAGTACATCGGCGTGAGCGCCGTGATCCAAGGCTTCGCCTATCGCCGTGATGGGGCCAACCAGAACGCCTACACGGCACGCTCCGTGCCCAACTTCACGGTGACGATGGGCACGACGAGCGTCACGCCTGCGACGATGTCGACGACCTTCGCGACGAACCGCACTGGCACGATGACGACAGTCTTCAACGGCACCTACAACCGCCCGGCCGTGCCCGTCATGCCCGGCCTCCAGCCCTTCTTGATCTCCTTCAAGTTGGCGACGCCGTTCATCTTTCAGAGCGCGCAGGGCAACTTGCTGATCGAGTTCTCCGAGGCCGGCCAGGCCAACCAGAAGAGCGAATACGTCGTCGACGCGCACCGCAACACGGCCAGCACCGGCTCGACGGCGACCTTCGGCGTCAACGGCCCCTTCCGCAGCGCCGAGACCTACAGCTTCACCTGTCCGGACGCGAGGGGGCTGCTGCCGGGCGGCAGCCTGTCGCTCACAGCCAGCGGTCTCGCGAGCCAGTACCCCACAGCCGTCCTCTTCGGCTTCTCGAACGTCAGCTTCTCGCAGATTCCTCTGCCCTTCGACCTCACGGCCGTCGGCGCCAAGGGCAACTTCGCCTACATCTCGATCGACCTGACGGCCGTCCTGCCCCTGCAGGCGAGCGGCAGCAGCTTCGCGGGCACGCTCAAGTTCCCGCTACCGAACGACAAGAACCTCGCCGACCTCACGCTCTTCGCGCAGGCGCTCTTCCTCGATGCGTCGAGCAACAGCTTCGGCAGCGTCTGGTCGAACGGCGTCGCGATGAGCCTGGCCGGCGAAGGCCCTGGCCAACTGCTCTACCAGTCGGATTCGACGAGCCCCACGGGCAGCTTCCTCTTCGGCAACCAGGCCACAGGCGCGCCCGTCATCCAGCTGACCGGCGGCGTGCAGTAAGCGCGCACGGCAGCAATGACTCCGCAACTCACTCGGCGGCGCGGTTCTCGCGGGACATCTCCGCGACCCACTTGCGCGTGCCGATGCCATATTTGCGCAAGAAGCTGATTGCCTGAGTTGCGGGGTCGTCGTCGTCCTCCGGCGCCTCGACCACCGCGTCAGCGGGCAGTGATGTCGCTGGAACTTCGTTGCCACGCTTCGACACGATCGCGGCATCCGACGCGAGCACCTCAGCGACACCATCGTTGGTAGCCGCTGCCGTCGCAACGATGCGTTGTCGCTGCTCGTCGTCGCTGAGGATCTCTTCGAGATCGATCGTCCCCTTGAGCTTGCGCTGCGCATCCCGCTCGGCGTCGATCATGTGCGCGCTCTCGAGCAAGAGCGCCGTCGCCCCGAGCCGCACCTTCTGGAAGTGCTCGGTGCCGGCGTCCTCCATGAACTCGAAGTAGGTATCCTCGGCCGCGAAGAGCCGGTGGAAGAGGCGTTGAACCTGCTCTTCGAGTGCGCGCCGTAGGCCGGCCTCGCCGACGAGCTGCTGGATCTCGAAGTGACTCCCGAGGCGCCTACGTGAGCCACGGTACTTCATCAGGAGATCCCGGAGCACGTCACGATCGAGCGATCCTTGGTCGACGAGGATCTCGCCGAGGCGATCACGAATCGGTGCGTTGTCGCTCACCGCATGCACGACATCGCCGTCCTCGAACTCGAGCAAGAACGTCTCACCAGGAGCCTTGGCCCGGAGGAGGCCCGTCTTCCGCTGCACGGAGATGAGCTCGACGACGCCCGCGAGTTCGATCGATGCGCTGTGGCCGTGAATACCTCGACGCGCCTTCTCCGCGATCTCGCCGTCGCGATCCAGCCAGTGACTGATCAAGCCGAGCGTCAAGAGGCGGGCATCGAATTCCTTCGGTTGGCCTTCGATCGTCGGCACAGTCGGCAGCAGCGTGAAGAGCTCTTGGAGGGACGCGGCCATGCTGCGCAGTGAGCGAACGACCTCCGAGCTCGCGATGAAGTTGCCGGGCCCGGGATCGCTGCGCTGCGAGAGCTCCGCCCGGAGTTGCTGGGTCAAGGAGCGCACATGCTGTTGCATGTCCTCGCAGAACATCGTCAAGTCCGTCAGCGAACGGCCGTCGCGCTTTCTTGCCATGTCGAACTTATCGACGGGCAAAGGAACGCAGCTGAGTTCGATCATCATCTGCCGCTAGCAGCGGCGGGTGGTCACCCTGTGCTGCATCCCAAGCAGCGCAGGGCGACGAGAAATGCAGACTCGAGATTCCGCTCGGAGCACCGGCCGGCTTAGATCGCGGCTGTGACCCTCTTGACGCTGCACCAGGTCGAACGCGCCTACGGAGACGTGCTCGTCTTCGGCGATGTCTCACTTCGTATCGCGGACAACGACCGCATCGGCATCGTCGGCGACAACGGCAGCGGCAAGACGACGCTCGTCAAAGTGCTGATCGGCGAGGATCCACCAGACCGTGGTGAGCGCTCGCTGCGCCGCGACCTCGAGCTCGCGTGGACCGCGCAGATCCCGAGTTTGCCAGCCGGCATGACGGTCTTGGCCGCGGCCCAGCGCTCCTTCGCGCGCTTCGAAGCGATGGAGAGCGAGCTGCGCGAGCTCGAAGCCGGGATGGCCCAAGATCCTGAGAACGCGAACTTGGCCGCGCGCTACGAACGCATCCACAACGCCTTCGAGGCCGGCAATGGCTATCGGCGCCATGCCTTCGCCGAACGCGCGCTGCAGGGCCTTGGCTTCGCGCGCAGCCGCTTTGGTGACGACGTCGAAGTGCTCTCCGGCGGCGAGAAGGCGCGCGTCGCCCTCGCGCAAGCCATGCTGCTCCCGGCCGAGCTCCTCATCCTCGACGAGCCGACCAACCACCTCGACCTCGAGGGGATCGCCTTCCTCGAGGACTGGCTCGGGACGCGGCGCGGAGCCTTCGTCGTCGTGTCGCACGACCGGCGCTTCCTCGACAGCGTGTGCCAGTCGATCGTCGAAGTCGACAGCGGCAGCGTCACGCGCTACCGCGGCAACTACTCGGCCTGGCAAGAGCAGAAGGCGCGCGAACTCGAGACGGCCCTGCGCGAGTACAAGAAGCAGTCCGAGTGGTACGAGAAGGAGATGGCCTACATCCGCAAGCACATGGGCAGCCGCTGGAGCGCGCAGGCCAAGGGTCGTCTCAAGCGCCTCGTCCGCGTCGAGAAGCTCGCGAAGCCGCGCACGGCGCCCGGCGCGCGCATGGCGCTGCGCCTCGGCGAGGCCAAGGGCCTGTCGGGGCAGACCGTGATCGAAGGCTCGGCGCTGTCGCTGCGCTTCGGCAGCGCGCCGAAGCTCTTCGAAGGCGTCGGCTTCCGCGTCTTCCATGGTGACCGCATCGGCATCCTCGGCCGCAACGGCACGGGCAAGAGCAGCCTGCTCGAGATCATCGCCGGCCACGCGCGGCCGAGCTCTGGCAAGATCGAGACGAGCAAGACGCTGCGCATTGGCTACTTCCGCCAAGAGATGGACGACCTGCCGACGACGGGTACGGTGCTCGGCACCTTCATGGCGTTGGTGCCGACCTGGACCGAGGGCGAGTGCCGTGACCATCTCGCGCGCTTCGTCTTTCGTGGCGACGACGTCAACAAGGACGTGCGCGTGCTGTCGGGCGGAGAGAAGCGCCGCCTCTGCCTCGCCCGCCTCGTCGTGCAAGCCGTCGATTGCTACCTCCTCGACGAGCCGACCAACCACCTCGACATCGCGACGCGCGAGGCCCTCGAGGAAGCGCTCGAAGACTTCGAAGGCACGATCGTCACCGTGTCGCACGACCGTTGGTTCTTGACGCGCGTCGTCAAGCGCGTCTTCGAACTGACGCCCACCGGCATGCTCGTGCACGAAGGAGGCATCGGCGACTACGAGACGGCGCTACGCGAGCGCCGACGCGTCGAAGAAGCCGAGAAGCGCGAGCAGCGACAAGAGCGGCGCAGCGAGGCTGCCGACAAGGCGAGACCGGACGCGGCCGCGCCGCCCGCGACCACGACCAAGATCCGCAATCCCTACGCCTTCGAGAAGCTCGAAGCGCGCATCATGGAACTCGAAACTGAACTCGCTGCGCTGCAAGCTGCGCTGCAAGAAGAAGATGTCTGGAAGGACCAAGGTCGCATGAGAGAAGTGCAGAGCAAGCAGCGAGCCCTAGAGCAAGAGCTGCAGGGTCTCTACGAGACATGGGAGAACTGGCAGTGACGGCGCTCGAAGCCGCCGCGAAGGCGCTCATCGCCGACGCTGCCGCCAAGGTCGCCGGCAGCGACTTTGATGCAGGGCAGCTCCCCTTCAGCCGCCCCAAGGACGCGAGCCACGGCGACGCGGCTCTCGCCTGTTTCCCGCTGGCCAAAGCCGCGCGGCTCGCGCCGCCAGCCGCCGCGGCGGCGCTGGCCGACGCCTTGCGCGAACTCACAGCCGTTGGCGGCACTGCGATCGCGTCGGTCGAGGCCGTCGGTCCCTTCGTCAACTTGCGCTACTCGCGGGCCATGCTCGCCGAGGACGTGATTCGCGGGGTCCTCGAGCAGCGTGCGCCCTTCGGCCCTTGGGACAAGAACGACAAAACGATCGTCATCGACTACTCGTCGCCGAACATCGCCAAGCCCTTCCACTTCGGACACCTGCGCTCGACGGTCATCGGCGCCGCGCTGCGCCGCATCTACAAACACACGGGACACGGGGTCGTCGGCATCAACCACCTCGGGGACTGGGGGTCGCAGTTCGGCAAGATCCTCGTCGCCTTCCAAGAATGGGGTGACATGGCGCGCCTGCGCGCCGACCCGATGCGGCACCTCTACGAGATCTACGTGCGCTTCAAGCGCGAGTCCGACGCCGATCCGAACTTGAACGATCGCGCTGCCGCCGCCTTCAGGCACTTGGAGTCGGGCGAAGACAACGTCGAACGGCAGCTCTGGCAAGAGCTGCGCGACATCAGCGTCGAGGCCTTCGCTGGCCCCTACCGGCGCCTCGCTGCCGAGTTCGAGGCGATCACGGGTGAGAGCTTCTACGAGGACAAGATCGACGCGACCCTGCAGGCCTTGAAGGGCGCCGGCATCACGACGATGTCCGAAGGCGCGCTCGTCGTCGAGCTCGACGGCATGCCGCCCTGCATCCTCGTCAAGTCGGACGGCACGACGATCTACGCGACGCGCGACCTAGCGGCGCTCTTCTATCGCCGCGCGACCTATGGCTTCGACAAGGCGCTCTACGTCGTCGGCGGCGAGCAGAAGCTGCACTTCAAGCAGCTCATCGCCGTCATCCAGAAGCTCGGCTGGAAGGAAGCGGCGGGCATCGAGCACGTCGACTTCGGCCTCGTGCTGACTTTCGACGCGGAAACCAAGCGTTGGACCAAGTTCTCGACGCGCGGCGGCAACGCCATCTTCCTCGACGAGGTCCTCGATGAAGCTGTCGCCAAAGTTCGAACGATCATCGACGAGAAGAACCCGACGCTCGCCGACAAGGACGCTGTCGCAGAGGCGATCGGCGTCGGAGCCATCGTCTTCAACGATCTCAAGAACACGCGCATCAAGGACGTCAAGTTCGACTGGGACGAGCTCTTGAATTTCGAGGGTGAGACCGGGCCCTACGTCCAGTACGCGGGCGCACGCTTGGCGAGCATCCTGCGCAAGGCGGAGGTCGCCGTCGACGACTTCGACCTGAGCGACATTGCCTGGAACGAGCTCGAAGATGCCGACCAGGTGCTGCTCACGATGCAGGGATTCGCTTCCGTGCTCGAGCGCTGCATCGACAAGAACGAGGCCTACGTCCTGACCTCCTTCGTCACGTCGCTCGCGGCCGATATTCACAGCTACTTGCGTGGGCACCACGTGCTGTCTGCCGAAGAACCGCTGCGGCGGGCGCGACTCGCCCTCGTCTTGGCGGCGCGCAACTTGATTCGCGACGGACTCGCTCTGCTCGGCGTCGCCTCACCCGAAGAAATGTGACATGAAGCTCGAAGACTACATTCGTGACATTCCGGACTTTCCAAAGCCGGGCATCATCTTCAAGGACATCACGCCGCTGCTCGCGGACGCCAACGCCTTCCGCCTAGCAATCACAAAGCTTGCGAACGCCGTCGATGACTGCACCGCGACGAAGGTCGTCGGCATCGAGTCGCGAGGCTTCGTCTTCGGCGCTGCGCTCGCGCTCGAGCTCGGCTTCGGCTTCACTCCGATCCGCAAGAAGGGCAAGCTGCCGTACGACACCGTGAGCCACGAGTATGCGCTCGAGTACGGGACGGACCACGGCGAGATGCACGTCGACGCCGTCGAGCGCGGCGAGAAGGTCATCATCGTCGACGACCTGCTCGCAACGGGTGGGACGGTCGCCGCTGCGACGCACTTGATCGAGAGCGTCGGCGGTGAAGTCGAAGCCGTCGCCGTCCTCATCGAGTTGGCCTTTCTCGGCGGTCGCAGCAAGCTCGGCCGACATCGCTTCGAGTGCGTGCTGAGCTACAACTGAGCTCAGGCGCAGATCGATACGAAACCTTCGTATCGACCAATCTGCGCCGCGGCTGAAAAAAATCTCAGATCCCAGCTCAAGCAAGACGCCGCATCTGCCGATACTTCTACCCGGCAGCCAGTGCATCCGCTTCGGGCTGCCACCGGGGGTTCGCCCCCGTTTCTTTCTCAATGAGGGTTCTTCCCGATAAAGGCTGACTGTCGCGCGAGGAAACGCGGCACGACGCAAAGCCATGGGCTGTTCAACAGCGCCTGGTTGCCGAAGGAAGAATGAGGTTCGGTACTCGCGGCAGCTGCCCGACCCGAGCAGCGTGGTCGCTCGAACATTGCGGTTTCGGCACCCCTGGCTCAGTCGACAGAACGCGAGTCGGTACTCGTGCTCGGGGATCCGAGCCGTCGTCCCTTGCAATGCCATCGTCGCAGGCAGGGAACGGCAAATCCCCCGCGCTGGTTGCAACGTCATCGACTCCGCTCCCATGCTCGTACGTCCGCATATGCAGGCGCTACGACAAGGGTTGGAGTGCATCCATGCGTGGTGGTCGCCACCGCGGCGGCTCCCTGGGAAGTACCCCCGCCTGACCTCTGACCCTCTGACGACGATGACGACCGCAACCCGCAAGCAGAAGAAGACTTCGACCTCCAAGAAGGCCGCGACGAAGAAGACCGCCGCAGCGCAAACTTCGACGAAGTCCCCCACGAAGGCACCTACGAGCAGCTCGCCGGCGCCCAAGAAGTCCTCGAAGAAGGCAGCGACAGCCGAGGCGGTCGAGCCGGCCGCGAAGCCAAAGCGCAGCCGCGCCACGACCGAAGTGCCGGTCACGAACATCGCGGCTCCGCAAGCAGTCAGCGCCGCAAAGCGGAGCGCTCGCGCGAGCACCACGGTCGAGGCCGACACGAAGGCCGACAAGCTCAGCCCGGCCGATCGCAAACGCCAAGAGCAAGAGCGCATCGACCAGATCTGGAAGACCTTCAAGCGCACCGGCGACGAGAACCTGCGCAACATCCTCGTCGAGTACCACTACCCGCTCGTGCGCTACATCGCCGAGCGCTTGCTCCAGACCTTGCCCAAGTCGATCGACGTCGACGATCTGATCAGCGCTGGGACCTTCGGCCTCCTCGACGCGATCCGCGGTTTCGATCTCAAGCGCGGCATCAAGTTCAAGACCTACTGCTCGACGCGCATCCGCGGCTCCATCCTCGACGAACTCCGTTCGCAGGATTGGGTGCCCCGTCTCGTCCGCCTCAAGGCCCACAAGCTCGACAAGGCCGTTTCGCGCCTCGAAGCTCTGCACGGACGCGAGGTCAACGACTACGAGCTCGCACAGGACCTCGAGATCACGATGGAGGAACTCGCCAACCTCAAGGTCGAGGCCTCACCGAAGACGATGTTCTCGCTCTCCGAGAAGCTCGACGAGAGCGACGATGACCGCGACATGGAGAAGGTCGAGATCATCGAGGACAAGAAGGGCTGTGACCCGCTCCAGTCCTTGCACCAGCAAGACGTGCTGGACTTGATCACGAGCAACCTCACCAAGAAGGAGCGCCTCATCGTGATCATGTATTACTACGAGGGCCTCACCATGCGCGAGATCGGGGACATCATGAGCTTGACCGAGTCGCGTGTGTGCCAGATCCACTCGAACGTCATGGGACGCCTCAAGGCGCAGCTGGACGCGATCGCGGACTGAGTTCCGCGGGCGTCGGGCGAGCTTTGGTCGGCGCGGCAAGGGCCGTGACATCGCGCCCGCCCGCCCGGCCTCCATGCCCTATCCCACAGTTCCGATGAAGGAGCGGGGGTAGGTGATGAGTTCGATCCTGATCATCGACGATTCAGCGGCGCAGGGGGCGACGCTCGAGCGCGGCATCGTGCGTTGCGGATTGGGCATCGACGCGATCCGCCGCGCTACGACAGCAGGTGGGGCGCGCGAGCTCCTCGCCCAGGAGGACTTCGACATCGTCCTCTGCGACTCGAGCCTACCGGACCAGGAAGGCATGGACCTGCTCCTCGAGATCGCCGCGACCTGCGCGGACACGGCGCTGGTGCTCTTGACCTGCCTCGAGCAGGGAGAGCTCCTCGATCGCGCGCGCGAAGCGGGAGTCGTTACGTCATTGCGACGGCCGTTCGCCCATGGCGAGCTCGTCGACACGCTCAAGGGCCTCCTCGATCCATGAGCAAGCCCGAAGCAAGAATCGCCAAGGCGATGTCGGCGGTCCTGCTCTTGCTCGGGGACAACCTCGCGGCGCTGACCGCGAGTCGTCTGCGAGTGCAGCGACGCCGTCCGCTGCGCGCCGCGAAGCAAGACCTCGAGCAGACCCTCGGCGCGGGCAAACTCGCGCGCATCCGCTGCCACATCACGAAGTCCCTCGCGGGCCACATCGAGCTCTACTGGCCGATCCCGGCGGCGATCTCGCTCACACAGGTCTATCGCGGAACGGCAGCCGATGTCGTCATCCAGAAGCGCGAAGCCCTCGCCTGGTCCGACGAGGACGAGGCGACCTTCGAAGAGATCGCGGTCCTCCTCAACGCGTCGGTGCAAGAGGCTCTGCAATCCGTCTTCGGAAAGGGTGTCGAGGTCCAGCTCGACGGCAAGGAAGTGATCGAAGGCCTCGAAGCGAGCCTCGACGACGAAGTGCGCTACGCCGTGCCCTTCGCCTTCTTGTCCGACTCGCTACCGGCCGACACGGCGGTGCTCGCGCTGCCGCTTCTGGAAGCCGAGCGCATCGAGGGCACGTCGATCGACTTCGATGATCCGGATGAGGACGAGTACTTCGACGACTTCGAGCCGGCCGAGATTCGCGGAGCGCTCGCGGGCTTCGTCCACAGCCCCGACCTCGTGCGCACACTGCGTCGCTCTTGTCGCCGCGTCGGCTTGACCTTCGACAAGCGACCCAAGAGCGAAGTGCCCAACCCGGCCTTCTTCGCCGATACGGTCGTAGTGCTCGAGATCGGCGTTGGGGATCACCGCCGCTACGAATGGTGCCGCAGGCTGAAGCGCACGGCGGGCACTGGGATCGTACTGCTCGTGCACGACCCGACTCGGGCCGCGGTCGCGAGAGCCTTCCGTTGCGGGGCCGACGCGATCCTCGGGGTCAAGAGCCGCGAGCGCGACATCAGCGACAAGCTGGCTGCCATCGTCGAGAAGCTAGCGCCGCACGCCTGAGGCAGCGCGGACGCTGCGTTCTGCGAACGAAGACCGAACGAAGTTCGACCGAACATCGCGAAGTCGTCGAAGAAGCTCGGCCGAGTGACGGAACCCCTCCTCGTCCCCGATGCGTCGCAGCCGCGTTCCACCGACGCATCGCCTGGACCACGAGGACTCACATGAAACGATCCCCCCACCGCTACACGCCGCACGCGCAACGCTCGGACAGCTCACGAGCATGCACGCGCGCTGAGAGTCGCCGACGCCTTGGCCTGGCCTTCATCATCGGCGTAATCAGCAGCGCCGCGACCAGCATCACCGTCACAGACGCAACAGCCCAAGGTCGCAGCTCTTACCTCAACTTCGAGACTCCGCAAGTCAAGCCGATCACGGTCGCCCGTATTGGCGGCCGCGATTGGCTGCTCTGCTGCAACACGCCGGACAACTCGCTCGAGATCTACGACTGCGAGACCAACGGGCGCATCGATCGCATCGCGGTCGGCCTCGAGCCGGTGAGCGTCAAGTGGAACGCCGCCCTCTCACGCGCCTACACGACGAACATGGTCGGCGATTCGGTCTCGGTCATCTCCTTGACTGTCAATGCCCAGGGCCGACTGGTTCCGCGTCTCGATCGTACCGAGTGGGTCGGCGACGAACCGATGGACATCGAGTTCTCGGCCGACGGCCTGCAGTGCTTCGTCACCTTGCACACAGCCGGCGCGATCGCTTGGCTCGATGCCTTCACGCTGAAGCCCTTCTTGCCCGGCACCGGCAAGGTGACCATTGTCGACAGTTGGTCCCAAGCGACCAAGTCGATCAAGGAACCACGTCGCATCCAGCGTATCGGCAACCGCCTCTACGTCCTCGCCAACAAGGGCACGCGCTTCGGTGATCCCTTCAACCAGCAGATGATGGATCTCTGGAGCGTCGACCTGACGAACTTCGCGCTCTCCTTCCACTCTGGTATCGGCACGGCCGGTCTCGCCCTCGCGGCGACCTCGTCGGGAGACCTCTTCGCAGGTGTGGGAGAAGCTCGCTTCGAGATCTTTGGCGAGCAGAACGTCAAGAACGCACCCTATGGCTTCGTCGAATCTTGGGTGCAGCGCATCGACAATCCGTCGACGGCCACGCCGACCTT
>CALLZN010000064.1 GCA_937858895.1 uncultured bacterium
TCGGCCTCGAGGAAGCCGTTCTCGCGCATCCAGCGGTCGTCGACGAACTTGGTCAAGTAGTTGCGGATCGAGTCGGCCAGGATCGCGACGACGCGCTTGCCTGGCCCCAGGTCGCGCGAGACCTGCATCGCTGCCCAGACGGCGGCACCACAGGAGCCGCCGCAGAGCAGGCCCTCTTGGCGGATCAGTTGCCGGGCGACACGGAAGCTGTCTTTGTCGTTCGACTTGATCCAGCGGTCGACGAGCTTGCGGTCGAGGACGTCCGGTATGAAGTCGTAGCCGATGCCCTCGACCTTGTAGCTCGAGATCTCGCCGGGCCCCGCGAGGATCGAGCCCTCGGGGTCGACGCCGACGATCAGGCACTGGGGTAGGACCTTCTTGATGGCGCGCGCGACGCCCGTGATGGTTCCGCCGGTGCCGGCCGTCATGACGACGGCGTCGACCTGACCTCCGCACTGCTCGAGGATCTCCTTGCCGGTCGTCTCCTCGTGGGCAAGCGGGTTCGAGGGGTTGGCGTACTGGTCGAGGATGTGGGCGTTGGGCACGACCTCGCGCAAGCGCTTCGCGACGCCGATGTGGCTGTCGGGACTGTCCCAGGCCGCCTCGGTCGGTGTGCGGATGATCTCGGCGCCGAGCGCCTCGAGCACGACCTGCTTCTCGCGGCTCATCTTCTCGGGCATCGTGATGATCATGCGGTAGCCGCGGACGGCGGCCGCCAGCGCGAGGCCAATGCCGGTGTTGCCTGAAGTTGGCTCGATCAGGGTGTCACCGGGCTTGATGCGGCCTTCTTTCTCCGCGTCGAGCAGCATGCGAATCCCGATGCGATCCTTGACCGATCCGCCGGGGTTCATGAACTCGCACTTGGCGAGGAGCTCGCCCGGAAGGTCGCGGCCGATGCGCTGGAGGCGGACGAGCGGCGTGTTGCCGACGGTCGTGAGGATCGAATCGTGGATCATGGTGGGGCTATCATCCGGAAGGCGTCGTGCGAATGGAACCCGGAAGGCGCGGTCACGAGAAGCGCCCCCTTGTCAAGCTGCGACGCATCCCTTGAGATCGCCCCATGGAAGGCCGGACGAATCGCCGTGGCGCAGGCCTGCGCGTGCTGCTGCTCGCTGGCCTCTTCGTCGCGGTGGTCGTGCCCTTCGCGCTCTTTGCCTGGCTCGGCAATCGTGAGCTGACGCGCGCGACCAAAGACAAGCTCGGCAGCCACCTCCTCGTGTCGGAGGCCCGCGGCACAGCCCGGCGCATCAGCGACCGCCTCGCCCAGGCGCGCGAACTGGCCGTGACCTTCACTTCGGCGCCCGTTCTGCGCGGTCGCTACGACGACAGCGCCGAGGCGCAGGCGGCCTTTGAGCGCTTCCACTCGCGCGTGTCCGAACTCATGGGCGCCGTCCTCCTCGTCGCGACGGGGAAGCCGTCGAAGTCCACGGCTACGGTCCCGAACGGCGCCGAGGACGGACCGCGTGTGCTCTTCCAGGGTGCGCGCGCGCGCCGGCCGGACCAGCGCGTGCTCTTTGCCTGGCTCGGCGCGAGCACGGACGGCACGCCGGTTCTCATGGCGCCGATTCCCGATCCCCTCGGCGAAGAAGGCAGCGTGAGCGCGCCCCGCGACCCGACTTCGTGGGTCCTGCCCCTCGTCATCCCGATGCGGGACGACACGCAGGTGGCACTCGGTGCCTGCGTCTTCTTGCTGCCGCTGGCCGACGTGCAGCACGAGATCGAAGAGACGAGGCGTTCGCTCGTCGAAGGCGCCAACATCGCGAGCGCGCGCGTTTGGATCGCCGATCGCAGCACCGGGCGCTTCTTGCTGCACAGCGGGCGCGAGTTCATCGGCCAAACGTGCGCGCAGGTCGACCTCGCGGGCTTCGAAGTCGCGGAGGGGAGCGCGCACGCGAGCGCGGCGCTCGTGCAACCGAGCTTGCCGGCTTGGCAGGTCGGCATCACGGTCGACGCGCTCGAGCTCTTTCAGAGCGTCGACACCCTCAGTGGCTTCTTTCTCGGCCTCGTCGTCCTCGTTCTCGCGGCGACGCTCGGCATCGGTGCCTGGATCTCGATCCGCGCGACCCACTCGCTCTCACGTCTGGAGGCGACGACGGCCAAGCTCGGTGCCGGGGACCTGCACGCCCGCGCCGAGGTTGCCGGCCCGCGAGAAGTACGCACGCTCGCCGATGAGTTCAATCGCATGGCCGAGCGCCTCGCCGCCGAGCAAGAGCGGCTCAAGCACGCCGAGCGCGACCGGGCGTGGACGACGATGGCGCGCCAGGTCGCACACGAGATCAAGAATCCGCTGCAACCCGTGCGCTTGCACGCCGAGCTCATCGCGCGGGTCGCCGCCGGCGAGCGCGTCGACGAAGTCCAGCGTGAGCGCGTCAAGGCGTCTGCTGAAGTCATTCTGCGGCAGGTCGATGCGCTGCGACGCATCGTGGCGGACTTTTCGGACTACGCCCAGGCGGGGCTCGCGGTCAAGGAGCGACGACGCTTCCGCGCTTCGGCTCCGCTCGCCGAGCTCGTCGCGCTCTACTCGGTCGGCGGCGCCACGCAGGCGACCGTCGTCGTCCACGACGAGAGTGGGAACGCCGAGCTCATCGGCAGCCCGCTGCGCTTGCAGCAAGTCCTCGTCAACCTCGTCAAGAACGCGATCGAAGCGAGCGAGGGCGGCGACTCGACGCGTGTTGTCGAGGTCGAGGCCCGCGTCGTCGGCGACCAGTGGGTCTGCGAGATCCGCGACCGCGGCCACGGCCTGCAAGACGGCGCTGCCGAGCAGGCCTTCGAGCCGTCCTTCTCGACCAAGCCCGGCGGCACCGGCCTCGGCCTCGCTATCTGTCGTCGCAACATCGACGCAATGGGCGGCAGCATGGAGCTCCGCCCTCGAGAGGGCGGCGGTGTCGTCGCGCGCGTCACGCTAGAGCTCGCGAGCGCGTGACGCTAACCGCTCAGAAGATCAGCTTGAGCTGCGACGAAGTCGTCCAGCCGAAGCTGTTGGCCGCCGTGTCGAGGATCCAGTAGTGCGCGTAGAGCCGGACGCCGTTCAGGCCTGACGGCACGGTCAGGGTCAACTTGCCGTCACCGTTCGGATTCGTCACGGTCGGAAAGACGAAGGTCGGGTCGTTCCAGAGGAAGCAGTCCTTCGCGCCGAGCGGCGTCATGTCGAAGGGCAGCGGGATCGAAGCGTAGCTCGTGAAGCTCGTCCCGAGCATGACGAGGGCGGGCCGCGACGCGATCGCGCCTTGAAGCGTGATGTCGAGCGGCATCATCGCCTGCGGCCACGTGCTCGCGCCAATCTCGGGCGTCGCGCTGTTGGAGCCCTTGCAGCCTGTACCGACGACCACCGCGTTGCCGCTGCCGAGCAAAATGGCCATGCGGCTACCGCTCGTCGTCGACGTCAGCGGGGCCTGCGTTTGGCCGCTTGTCCACTGGTAGCGGAAGGCGCGGTTGGCACCTGATGTGTCGAGCGGATAGTAGAAGTTGTCGCTCGTCGTCGTGTTCGCAATCTTCCAGTTGATGAGCTCGATGCAGAGGTGGGTCGCGGTCCCGATCGGCAAGTAGGTGAAGCTGTTGGGCAGACCGATGCCCTGCCACTTGGTCGCGTCAAAACGCACGCGCAACGGGCCGCGGTAGACAGTCTTCGGACTCGGATTGTTGGTGTTCCAATCGGTCGTGGGGACGGCCTGGGCCGTCATGCCCATGCGAATCTCGATGTCCTCGTAGATGATCTCGAGAGGACCCCGCGTCATGTCGCCCGTGACGAAGATGTCTTGGATCACCTGTGGACGACCACCGAGCTTCGAGGCGTCGATGATCGTCTGGTAGCGGATGCCCTTGCTACCCCACGGGAAGGCATTGCCCGAACCCGTCAGCGCGCTGTCCGGGTGGTAGACAATGTTCTGCTGGGCCGTGAGCGCCAATGGAAGAACGAGGGCTGCGAGTGAAAGAGAGGCGACAGAAGTCCTGATGCGCATCGGTGGCTCCAAAGAGTAGAAGAGGGCGCAGTCTAGCCGGATCGCGCGCCGCGCTGGCCCTGCTCGCTGCGCCAACCGCTTGCCCGTGCCCTTTTCTTCGTCCCCATTCCCGAACTAGGGACAACCCTCGCGTTACCGCAGCCCTTCCTCGAGCCCCGTCACTAGCACTTCCTTCATGCGCCGTGTTTCCTTCGTTGTCGTCGCAGTCATGGTCTTGGCCGCGGCATTCTGGCTCTTCTTTGGGCGCACCAATGACGACGGCCGTGGTCTCTCGGAGCTCGAACTGTCGCAAGAGAGTGGAGCCGGAATCGAAGCGACGGCTGCTGCGGGACTCGAAGCCGGCGAGGCTGCGCCGACCGCGGACACGGACGATCGCGTCGCCGCGCGCGCCCGCGGCGCCATTCTGCGCGGACGCGTAGTGCGCGGTGAGGCCGCAACGCCGGTCGACGGCGTCGATGTCCTCGCCCTCGACCGGCATCCGGCCTTCGCCGACTTCGAGGTGCGCATACGCGACTTCATCGAAGAGGGCTTCTGGAAGTCGCGAGACCTCCCCCAGGCCAAGGTGCTCGCGCGCACGAAGACCAAGGCCGACGGGAGCTTCGAGCTCGTAGGGCTCGACCCTGGCCGGGTCTTCCTCGACGCGCGCTCCGATCGTTCGTATGCGCGCACCTATCCTGCGGTGCGCCTGGCCAAGAACGAGGTTCGCGAAGGCGAAGAGATCGTTCTCAGCCCCGGCGGGCGCGTGCGAGGCCGCATCATCGACCACCTCGGCGAGGGCATTGCTGGCGCGCGGGTCGTCTTGCGGCCGTCGGCGGCGTCGTTCTTGGCTCAGATCACGTCGCGTTCGTTTCGCTGGTTCGAGCAGCAAGCAGACGCCGAGGGCGTGTTCGACTTCGTCGGCGTGCCGCCCGGTGAGGGCTACGCGATCACGGGCGTTGCGCCGCAGGTCGCGTTGACGCAAGCGCGCGACGTGTCGGTCGCGCTCGGGCGCACGATCGAAGTCACGCTCCGCGCGAGCCCGGGTGCCCGCATCAGCGGCATCGTTCGGCGACCGGATGGCGAAGTCGCCAAGGGCGCCTATGTCGGCTTCGCCTACCTCGACATCGCGCGGGTTCTCTTCTCGGTTCACGCTGGCAACCCGGTGCGCACCGACGACGAGGGTCGCTACGAGATCGAACACGTCGCCGCGGGCCAGGTTGCCGTGACCGCGCTCAGCAAAGAACTCGGGCTCGCGCCGATCGAGAAGCTCGTCATCGTCGAAGGAGCGAAGCACGACGTGGACCTGACGCTCTCGCTCGGCAAAGAACTCGCGGGGCGCGTCATCGATTCGGACGGTCGGCCTGTCGAAGGCGCTTCTGTTCGCGCCCGCACGCTCGAGCAGCCGCGCGGCTTCGACTTGAGCCTCGTCACCAAGCTCGTGCGCTACGAGGCGAAGACGGACCAAGACGGCCGCTTCGTCCTGCGCGGCTTGCTCGCCGATCGCTTCCATGTCGAGGCCGAGCACCCGTCGTATCTCAAGGCCGACAAGATCTGGCGCGAGCGAGACCAGGGGCCGGGCAAGGACTTCGTGCTCGAGCTGAAGCGCGGCGCCTTCCTCGCCGGGCGCGTGGTCGCGAGCGAGGGCCAAGCGCCGGTGCAGCGCTTCCGCGTCCTCGCGCGCAGCGACAACGTGCGTCGCATGCGGGTCGGACCCGAATGGGGGCGGCCGCCAGAGCGACCGAACCCCTACAACGACCGTAGTCCCTGGCTGCGACAGGGCGAGTTCGAGGTCCAAGACGAGAACGGCGAGTTCCGCGTCGGCCCGCTCGAGCCCGGCAAGATCGCCTTCTCGATCGACGCCGAGGGCTACCTCGAGAGCGAGCGGCTCTCCCTCGAGCTGAAGCCGAGCGAGGAAAAGGTCGGGCTCGAGGTCGCGCTCACGCGCGGCGTGACGGTGCGCGGACGCGTGAGCGACGGCGTCGGTGGACCCGGTGTTGCCGAAGCCCAGGTCACGTGGCGGCGCACCCGCACCGACCGTGGTGGTGGGCCGAGCTTCTTGCCGTTCAAGATCGACATCCAGCCCGAGGACTTCGACTTCATGGCCCTCGACTCGACCTTCGGATCGAGGTCGGTGCTCACGGATGCACGCGGCAACTTCGAGTTCACGGGTGTGGCGGCGGGCACGGTCGACGTCTTCGCGCGGCATCCGAGCTTTGCGAAGAGCGCCCAGAAGGGCGTCGAAGTCGTCGCCGGCCAGGATCGCCTCGATCTCGCGATCGCGCTGTCCCGCGGTGGCTCGATCGAAGGCACGGTGCGCGGCCTCGACAACAAGGCGGTCGCGACGGCGACCATCGTCGCCTTCTCGATCGCAAACGGCGTCGTCAAGTCGGCGACGAGCGACGCCGTCGGTCACTACGAGATCAGCGGCCTCGCGCCCGGTCCCTACGTCGTCTTCAAGGCCCAAGTCGATGGCGCGCTCAGCGACATCTTCGCCAAGATGCTCGGCTCGGTCCGCCTCAAGTCGACGAGCGTGCGCGAAGGACGCGCGAGCGTCGTCGACATCGAAGACCGAAGCGAAGGTGGCGTCGATGTCTTCGGCGTCGTCGCGCGCCAGGGCAAGCCGGTCCCGCGCGCCGTCGTCACGCTGCTCGGCCAGGACCAGGGCGGTCCCTTCGGCATCGGCTTGCGCACGGGCACGGCTGATGACGAGGGCCGCTACGAGATCGCCTCGGTGCCGCCCGGCTCCTACATCTGTCGCATCACCGAGTATGGTCCGTCCCGGCCCGAGCTGTCCTCGCTCGACATCGTCGTCCAAGCCGGCACCCGGCAGCGCATCGATCTCGAGGTGCCGAGTGCGGTGCTCGCGGGCATCGTCGTCGACGACAACGGCAAGGCGGTCGAAGGCGTGCGCCTCCGCGCGGTCCGCGGCGATGCCGGCGCAGCGTCGCCGGGGGGCTTGCTCGCGCTCGCCGGTGAGTTCGGTGGGGCGTCGCGCGCGCGCAGCGGGGCCGATGGTCGCTTCGAGCTCGAGTCGTTGGCGCCGGGGACCTGGGTCGTACGCGCCGAGCCGAACGGTGTTCTCGCCGACGAGTACGGCAGCGCCGAGGTCTCGGAGCTCCAGGTCACGGCCGGACAGCGCCGCGACGACGTGCGCGTGGTGCTGCGCCGCGCGGCGCTCGTGCGCGGCCGGGTGAGCGATGGCACAGGTCAGCCCGTCGCCGGCGCGAGCGTGCGCCTCGTGCCGCGCGGCACGGCCCAGGCGAGTGGTGCGATCGACGCGAGCGGCAAGAAGGCCGCGCGCCCCGCCGACTTCGCGAGTGGCCAGGTCGACACCAAGGCCCTGCGTGGCATCGCCAAGCAGCTTCGCGCGTCCGGGCGCTCGGGGCGTGACGGGCGCTTTGTCGTGCGCGGCCTCGAACCTGGCCTCTACGACGTCGTCGTCGAGAAGCAGGGCTACAGCGTCAAGGATCGCCCGACGCTCGCGGTCGCGCTCGGCCAGAACGCCGAACTCGACCTGAGCCTCGTGCGCGCCGGCAAGCTCGCGATCCGCGTGCTCGGCCTCGATGGCAAGGTCCTGCCGACGGGAGCGATCCGTGTCTTCGATTCCCGTGGGCAACAGGTCGGCGGCACCAAGAGCCTGCTCGGCGTCATGGCTTCGCTCTTCCGCGGCAAGAAAGAAGACGGGTCCTCGGACTGGCTCGACATGGGCGAGCTCGCCCCGGATCGCTACACGCTGCAAGTCGAGCAGAACATCGAGGGCGGCAAGACCGCGGTGCGCGAGACTTCCCGCGTCCTCGCCGAGGGCGAAGACGCCCGTTGGGAAGTGCAGATGCGCGACCTCATCAAGTGAGGCGCAGCGCAGCGAGGCGTTCGGCGCCGATGAGGCGCTCGAAGTCCTCGGGGAAGGGCGCGATGACCTCGATGCGAGCGCCGCTCAACGGATGATCGAAGCCGAGCGCCGTCGCGTGCAGCATCGTGCGGCGCGCACTCGTCTTGCCACGCCGGCCATACTTGCGATCGCCGACCAAGGGACAGCCGATGGCCGCGAGCTGGACGCGGATCTGATTGCGCCGCCCGGTGTCGAGGCGGCAGGCGAGCATGGTCATGCCATCGAGTCGGAGGACGGCCCTGTATTCCATGCGCGCGACTTGGCCATCACGGTCGACGACGCGCACGATGCCGCCTTCCTCTTGTAGGCGGCATTCGAGGACCGCGCTCGAGCGCCGCGGTGCTCCGTGGACGAGGCAGTGGTAGACGCGCTCGGCGCGGTGCTGCTTGAAGATCGCTTCGAGCCCGCGGCGCGCTTCTTCGCTGCGGGCGAAGGCCAGGCTGCCGCTCGTCTCCTCGTCGATGCGATGGACCGCGAAGACCGACGGCGACTCGCCGCGGTCACCGAGGGTCGCGGCGATGCGATCGAGGAGGACCGGCTCGCTGCGCCCAGGCGCTGGCGTGGTCAGGAGCATCGCGGGTTTGTCGACGACACCGACGGCATCGTCGAGCCACAAGAAGCGGCGATCCTCGAGTGGGCGGGCCATGCGGCGAGCATAGCTGCGGTCAGGACCATGCAAGATGGACGCATGCTCAATATCGACCTCTCGCCGGTCGATGGAGGCGCCGGGGGGATGCTGCGTGGTGAACAAGAGGCGAATCGAAAGGCTGCATGTCGTTCTGCTGTCTCCGTCTCTCGATTTCACGGCGCGCGTCGCGACGCAGTTCGCGGAGCGAGGCTTTACGGCGGACATCGCCCGCGACGTCGACGAGGCGTGGCCCTTGTTGCGTTCGCAAGGCTGCGACGCCTTGGTCGTCGACGGCCGCGGAGCCTCGCCGCTGCTCCTCGACTTGGCCGCCGAGGCCCGAGAGCTCGCGCCTTCCCTATCGATCGCGGTCGTCGGGGCCGAAGCGCCGAGCCGGTTGACGCACGGGACTGGACTCCTCTTGCTCGAGGGCGACGACGACCTCATACGCCTCGTCGATGCAGTGGCCGAAGAGGTCTTCGCGGGGCGCGAGTGTCGGCAGAGCGCGCGCCTCTTGCGCTGCGTCGAAGACGCGCGTCACCTCGGCCGCCCGCTCGGCCACGCACCGATGTTCTGCCACGCCCTGCGGTCCCTCGACGAGGCGATCGAACGCGATGCACCCATCGTCTTGATCGGTGAGCCCGCGACCGGTCGCAGGACCTTGGCGCGCTACGTGCACGATGTCACGACCGCGTCCGTCGGAGCTGCTGGCGAGTCCAGCTTCTGCGTCGTCGACACGGCCGTCGACGCCACCTTCTTGTCGACCAAGCGGACGATCTACGTGCCCGAGCTCCAACGCCTCGGCGCCGCCTGCATCGCTGAGCTCGGCCGCTTGCTCGAGATGGAGCGCTGCCCGCGCATCGTCATGGCGACCTCAGGGGAGGAGAGCGAGCTCGAGGAGCGGCTCTTCGCCGGACGGAAACTGTCCTTCGTCCAGGTTCCGCCGCTGCGCTCGCGCCGTGAGGACATCGCGATGCTCGCGACGGCCTTCCTCGAGGACTTGGCGCAAGACGTCCCGCACCAGGGCTTCTCGCTGCGTGCGATCGCCTTGCTCCAGCTTTGGAGCTGGCCCGGCAACTTGCGTGAACTGCAGCAGGTCGTCGCCGCGGCCTGGAAGCTCTGCGGCGGCCGTCAGATCGGTCGGCGCTGCCTCATCGGTCCAGGCGGGAAGCTACCGGCGTCCCTGCAGCTCAAGGCGCAGAGTCTCGGTTCGCACGTCGACACGATGATCGAAGCCGAGCTCCACGACATTCTGCCGTTCGAGGCCGAAGAGCGGCGCATCCTCGCCCATGCCCTCGCGGCCACCAAGGGCAACGTGTCCAAGGCCGCCGAAGCGCTCGAGATCGGACGCGCGACGCTGTATCGCAAGATTCGTCACTACGGCCTGCGCACGCGCCGTGATGCGTGAAGCGCGATGCGCGCTTCAAATGCGGCGGGCGACGAGCTCATGGCCGACTTCGGCGTAGCGCGCTTCGAGGCCTTGGAAGCCACCGTCAGCGAGCAGGTCTTCGGCGGCTTCTTCATCGAAGACAAGGTCGACCTCGCGGCTTCGCAGTACGTAGCCGATCGACGAGCGCAGCTCGAAGTCCTCCGCGCGCGGATCAGAGAAGGCGTGCGCGACCGCCGTCGACTTCTGCGACCCGGTCGCCGTGATCCAGATCGACATCGCACGCGTCACCGAGCGCGGTCCCATCGTGATCGACAATGGCGGAACGTTCTCCATGTCGTTGTCAAAGTCCGCGCAGTTGGCGCGCCGCGTCGCATCGTCGAGGAGCGCCAGGTGCGTCAACGCCTCGTGCCGCGTGTAAGGACCGCAGTTGAAGGCTAAGTGCGGATACGGCAGGGGACCGAGGCCCGTCATCACGATGTCGATCGGCGCGCTTTCGAGGAGGCGGTCGTAAGCGGCGCAAGTGCGTCGCACGAGGGCGAGTTGACCTTCGACATCGTCGTGCAAGACGAACTCGGATCCTTCGACGCCGCTCATCGGATGGCGTGGGCGCTCCCAGCGGCCGACTTGGGCCTCGAGCTCTTCGAAGACCTGCTCGCAGGTCGTGATCTCTTCGGGCGGCATGACCCAGTCGATCGGGCGTCGACTCTGGTCGAGGGGTTCGAGGATCTTCTCGATCACGTAGCGCGTGAAGCTGCCTCGGTGCTCGGGGGCTTGGAAGCCACGAGATGGACTCGAGAGGTAGCTGTCGAGCATGCGCAGCTTGATCGAGGAGAGGTCGGCGCCGATCTCGCCGAGGCGCGCATAGGTCGCGATCGGGGTCTTGCCCGTACTGCCAACCAGAACCAGCTCGGGGTTCTTCCGCGTCGCCGCCTGTAAGTCCTCGGCACGCAAGAACGCTGCGCGTGTGGCATCGTCGACGATTCGCAATCGCACCTTCGTCATGGCGACCTCAGGAAGCTTGTCCGTCTTCTGTGAAAAACTCGTCGTGAAGCGCCCGCACAGCAGCGTCGAGGTCGTTCCCACCGACGACGATCGAGACGTTCACCTTCAATGCCCCGAGGCTGACCATGCGCACGACGATGCCGCTCTGTTGCAGCGGGGCAAGAACGCGGGCAGGCACGCCGAGGCGGTTCTTGATGCCGTGGCCGACGACGCAAATCGAGCCGAGGTCCTGTTCGACGGTGACGCTCGCGAAGTCGTTCAACTCACGCACGGCCTCTTCGAGCTGGTCTGTGTTGTCGAGCGTGACCGTGTTGTCGAGCGTGACCGATACCGAGACCTCGGACGTCGCGATCATGTCGACCGAGATGTTCCAACGCTGGAAGCAGCCGAAGATCTTGGCGAGGAAGCCCGCCTGCGCGAGCATGCGCGAACTCTCGACGTTGACGAGGGTGACGTGGCGCTTGTGGGCGATACAGCGCACGACGAGGCTCGGGTCGTCGCTCTGCTCGACGATCAGCGTGCCCGGTGAATCGGGGCGGTGCGTGTTGAGAACGCGCACGGGGATCGACTTGGCGATCGCTGGTGCGAGGCTCGCAGGATGAAGCACCTTTCCGCCGTGGTTCGCGAGCTCGGCGGCTTCGTCGTAGGACATCTCGGCGATGGGGCGTGCGGTTGGGACGACGCGAGGGTCGGCCGTCAGCACGCCGTCCACGTCGGTCCAGATCTGGATCTCGTCCGCGTCGATGGCATTGCCGAGGTAGGCCGCCGACAGGTCACTGCCGTTGCGTCCGATCGTCGTGATGTTGCCGTTCGCGTCCTTGGCGATGAAGCCCGTGACAACCGGCACGCCACGGAGCTTCGCGATGGCGCTGGCAATGCGGCCATCGTCGACCTGGAGTAGAGCGTTGCCGAAGCGGCTGTCGCTGCGCACACCGAGGTCGAAAGCGTCGACGGCCGTCGCCTCGATGCCGTCTGCGTCGAAGGCCGCGGCGACCGCGCGGGCCGAGCAGCGCTCGCCAAAGGAGAGAATCGCGTCACGGGATCGCGGCGAGCATTCGCCGACGAGGCGGATCCCGCGGCAAAGGTCGCGGAGGTCTTGGAAGAGGCTGTCGAGGAGCGACGCGTCGAGGGCCAGGTCCGTGAGGATGGATCGGTGCTGCGCTTCGATTTCGCCCAGCATGGTCTCGAGGTCGACCGTGGTCTTCGCCGCCGCGTCGGCGAGGGCGACGAGCTTGTTCGTGATGCCTGCGTGCGCCGAGACGACGACGACGGGGCTCAGTTGGCGGCGGTCGCGGACGAGCTTCGTGACGCTGCGAATTGCCGTCGCATCGCGCAGCGACGTGCCTCCGAACTTCATTACGATCAAGGTTTCTCGGCTCTCACTTCTATGATGGTCGCGGACGGATTCTCGAAGCAAACTGGGGTCTGGTGGCTCAGCGCGCAGGATCCTACGAGGAAGGTATGAGTTCTGCAGCAGACGATCGCGGGATGTCGGCGGGTGGTTGCGACGGTGGCCTGATCTACGACTGGAACAGCGTCAACGGAAGCTTCACGCCGCCGGTCAAGATCCAACTCGACGATGAGACCTTGCGCGATGGCCTGCAGTCGCCGAGCGCGCTCGATCCCTCGACGGACGACAAGCTCAAGCTCCTGCACCTGATGAGCGCGATCGGCATCGAGACCGCCAACATCGGCTTGCCAGGAGCGGGCGGGAAGCCACGCGAAGAGATCGAGATCCTCGCCCGCGAGGTCAAGGCCGCAGGTCTCGGTATCGGCCTCAACGTCGCGTGCCGCACGGTCGTCTCCGACATCGAGCCCGTGGCCGGCATGATCCAGCGCACGGGGATGCCGATCGAGGTCTGCGCTTTCATCGGGTCGAGCACGATCCGGCAGTATGCCGAGGACTGGCAGCTCGACACGCTGATCGGTCACACGCGCGCTGCCCTCGAGTTCGCGCGCGACCAACAGTTGTCGCTCATGTACGTGACCGAAGACACGAGCCGCGCTCACCCCGAGACGCTGCGCGCGCTCTATTCGCTCGCGATCGAGCTTGGCGCCAAGCGCCTCTGCGTCTGCGACACGGTCGGCCACTCGACGCCGCAGGGTGCCAAGGCGGTGGTGAGCTTCGTCAAGTCGATCGTCGACGAGTACGGAGTCGATGTCGGCATCGACTGGCACGGTCACCGGGACCGCGGGCTCGACATCGCCAACTGTCTAGCGGCGATCGAGGGCGGGGCGACGCGCATCCACGGCTCGGCCTTAGGCCTCGGCGAGCGGGCTGGCAACACGCCGATGGACTTGCTGCTCGTGAATCTGCAGCTCCTCGGCTGGGCGTCGAAGGACCTGACGCGCTTGCCCGAGTATGTCCAGCTCGCCGCCGATACCTGTGGCGTGCCCTTCCCGCCCAACTACCCGGTCTTTGGCCCCGACGCCTTCGAGACGGGCACGGGCGTGCACGCAGCAGCAGTGATCAAGGCCCTCAAGAAGGGCGATGCCGCCCTCGCGGACCTCGTGTACTCGGGAGTGCCCGCATCGATGGTCGGACGTCAGCAGTCGATCGGCGTGGGGCCGATGAGCGGGAAGTCCAACGTGCTCTTCTGTCTCGAGCGACTCGGGCTACCCGTCGACGAGGCTACGGTCGCGCGCGTGCTCGACCGCGCGAAGTCGAGCAAGCGTCTCCTCGATGACGACGAGCTCCGCGAGATCGCGCAGAGCTGACGAGCGAGCTCCGCGAGATCGCGAAGGCCTATTGTTCAGCGAGTCGAGAGGCGGTCGCGGGCGTGAGCGCTTGGGCTGTTGTCGAGCTGGCTCAGTTCGCGGCCGGACCACTGCGGGCGCGTGCGGTGCACGCACGAGGAGCACTTGTGATAGCTGCCGCACTGGCGTTGCTCGCACATCGTCACCGGGATGGTCTGGTGGACGAGGCCGTGGCCGTGCGGCGAAGACGGGCAGATGCGGTGGCCGGGCGGCGCCATGGGTTCCGGGCGCAGGACGACGACGGGTTCGCGTCGGGCGACCTCGGGTCGGCGGGCTGGCTGTACCGCTTGGCTGCGAGTCTCGCCGCCAGAAAGCCCGGCCGTGCGGCTCGGCGCCTTCGTAGGGTGCTTTCGTTCCGGTGCCTGCACGGACTGCGCTGCTTCACGCTTGGCGAGCAGGTCCGGGCGATCGAGTCGCGGTGCGCGTCGCGACGTTCTTTGGCTGGGATCAGTCTTGCGGCCAGGCTCGATGGCGACGCCGACTCCGGTCGGTGCGCCCAGGATCGATTCTTCCAACACTTCCTCCCTCTCATGCGTGCGCGCCTCCTGACTGCTTTAGAGGCGCGGGCGGCAACCATTCAAGAAGCGCAGACGATAGGTCGCCGCGCGGTCGCAGGTCAATGGTTCCTGGCCTCGACGCGATAAGTC
Organism: uncultured bacterium; assembly: GCA_937858895.1. Taxonomy (GTDB): domain Bacteria; phylum Planctomycetota; class UBA1135; order UBA1135; genus JACKHW01. The sequence continues at coordinate 14,249 of CALLZN010000064.1, forward strand.
CTTGTCAATCAAGGTCTTGATCTTTCGTTGCCAGGCGGTCGAAGACCTCCTTGCAGAGCCGCAGCAGCCTCGGCGCGTCGTGGGAAGAGCGGCTCAGTTCCCAGCAAACGGGCCCCGCGTAGCCATGCCGGCGCAGGGCGGCGAAGACCTGCGCGAAGTCGATGTCGCCTTCGCCTGGCGGTAAGTGCTCGTGGATCGCCGGCCGCATGTCTTCGAGGTGGACCTGCACGAGTTGCATCGAGAGCCGGGGCAGTATGTCGTTGATCGTACCTTCACCTGTCACGAGCAGGTGGCCGACGTCGAGCGTCAGGCCCAGGCGCGCGGGGCGGCCCTGGACCGTCCACATCTCTTCGACCGCAGCGACGCTCTCGAGCCACATGCCCGGTTCGGGTTCGAAGCCGAGGACGATGTCGTGCTGCTCGGCGCAGGCGAGGAGCTCGTCGAGGCCGCGCTTCATGTGGTCGCGGGCCTCTTCGTCCCGCACGCCGTCGGGCAAGACCCCGGACCAGAGCGACACGACGGGCGCAGCGATGGCAGCTGCGATCTCGATGTGACGCTTCAGGAAGTCGACCCGACGACCGCGCTCCGTGGCCGAGCGTTCGAGGAGGTTGGGGCGGTGCTTGCGCGCCGGATCGAGCAAGAAGCGCGAACCGCTCTCGACGACGGCGCGGAGGCCGAGCGAGTCCAAGAGCGCAGCGACTTCGTCGACCTCGCGGGCGCTGCTGCGGAGCGGGTCGAGGTGGCCAACATCCGGGGTCAAGGCGATGGCGTCGTAGCCGAGGTCGGCAAGCAGGCGCAAGGCGTCCTCGAGGCGGTGAGAGGTCAGGCCATTGCTGTTGTAGCCGAGCAGCACGTCGCGGCGCTCGCTACCAAACCTGGCGGAAGAGGATCTTGCCGTCGCGCACCGTGATGCCGGCGAGGCTCGTGTTCATGCCTAGGTCCTGGGCCTTCTTCACGATGTCGCGCATTGCGACGACGATGCGATCGACGTCTTCGAGTTCGGACTTCTTCATTTCGACGCCCTCGAGGACAAGCTCGCTGAAGACCGCGGTCAGCGTGGACTCGAGGCCTTCGAGGAGCGACGAGAAGCGCGAGATCGAATAGCCGTAGATCGTGCCCCTGAACTGCGAGACTTGCGACGAGACCTCTTCCATCGTGCGGGAAGAGAAAGGAGTCGTCGGCAGCGCGTTCGTCTCGGCCGCGAGGAGTTTGTCGAGCGCGTGGACGACGCGCTCGCGGCCGAGCGCGCCGATTCCCAGCACGAAGTGCCCCCGCGCGACCGCGTAGTGCACGGTGGTCCATCCGAAGAAGGGCAGCGAGAAGAGCTTGGCCCCCGCATGTTGCGTCGAGCGGCGAGACACGTGGAGAGCGCGTGCCCGCAGGAGCTTGTCGAAGGTCTTTGCGAACTTCTCCTCGTTGGCGAGGCTGAACGCAAAGAAGTAGCCGTTGGCCGCTTCGCGCTTCACCGCGAGCTCGTCGATGTCGTGAGCGGGGACGGCTGGCGGGACGAAGGCGCAGTTCTGACCCAGCGCCGGCAACAAGTCGCGCCTCAGGTCGGCTCGCAGGTACTCGCTGAGCTTCTCTTCCCACGCCGCGAC
>CALLZN010000065.1 GCA_937858895.1 uncultured bacterium
ACGAGGTAGCAGGGGTGGTTGACGCAGCGCGACGCGAGGCGGCGCGCGCGGGGGGCGCGAAGGGGGAGGGGCCGTGAAGGCGAACCAAGGGGCTCCGAACCGGGTGCGGCGAGGGGGCGGAGCCCGCCGCCGCAGGCCCGCGTCCGCGAGTGCGCGGTCGAGGAAGGCGTCGATCTCGGAGCTCTGCTCGGAGCGGGCCTTTGGCGCAGGCACGATCGCAGGCACGGGCACGGTCTCGGGGAGCGGCTGCCAGCACCAGTGCGCGGCCTTGCGTGCCTGGAGGTCGAAGACAGGCTTCGCGGTGCTTGCATCGGGGCGCGCTTCGTCGGGCCATGGTGCGCCATCGCGGACCCATTGCTCGAGGATGGCGAGCTCCTCGGGCTCTAGCTTGCCCTTGGGCGGCATCGAGAGGTCGACGTCGTCGTAGCGGATCGCGTGCAGGAGGAGGCTCGCTTCGGGCTCGCCGACGTTGACGGCGGGGCCGCGGGTGCCGCCAGCGAGGATGAAGTCGCGGTGATCGAGGCGGAGGCCGGAGCGGCTCTTGTTGGCTCCGTGGCAGCCGTGGCAGCGGCGGGCGAGGATAGGGCGGACGTGCTGCTCGAAGTGTTCGCTCAGGTTTGCGTGGTTCTGCGCTGTGCCGACCTTAGCGGTTCCGAGCAAGGCCGTGGCAAGGAGGGCCACGACGGTCGGTCGTGGCGCACGGAAGAGATCGGAGAGATCACGGCGGAGATCGGCGAGCCTTCGTTGCATGCGATGGTCGTGTGCTGCGCGCTCGTGCTGCGCGCATGTGTGCGAAATCGAGGACTGGCGCGCAATGTGCCCGAAGCGGACGACCCTGAGCGACGGAGAGAACGGACGCGACGAAGCGGTCCAGAATGCGATGAGCAGTCTATCGCGCCTCTCGGGTCAGCGGGTATCGTCGCTTCGATGCAGGGATCGGAAACGACCGTCGGGGCCTTGTCACTCCAAGGCCGCGTGGCCCTCGTCACAGGCAGCACGACCGGCCTCGGGAAGGCCATGGCGCGCGAGCTCGCGCGCGCGGGCGCCAAGGTCGCGCTCAACTACGCCAACAACCGAGAACGCGCCGAGTCGGTGTTGCACGCGTTTCGCGACGAAGGCCTCGAGGTTGGCCTCTTCCGCGCCGATGTCACCGACGAAGCGAGCGTCCTCGAGCTCACGCGCGCGATCAGCGTCGAGCTCGGGCCAGTCGACATCCTGGTCGTCAATGCGACCCCCGACCAGCCGCAGCGACGCATCGAGGACTACGACTGGGCCTTCTACCAGTCCATGCTCGACTTCTTCGTCAAGTCGCCCTACTTGCTGACGCGCGCCGCGCTACCGCACATGCGCGCACAGCGCTGGGGACGCATCATCAACATCGGGTCCGAGGTCTTCCAGCGCGGCGTTTCCCCCTTCTCGGCCTATGTCGCAGCGAAGGGCGCACAGAACGGTTGGACGCGTTCGATGGCGAGTGAACTCGCGCCGGACAACATTACGGTCAACATCGTCGCGCCAGGCTGGATCCCGGTCGAGCGCCACGAAAAGGACCCCGAAGAACAGAAGGCGTCCTACTTGGCGCTGATCCCGATGCAACGCTGGGGAGTGCCCGCGGACGTGGCTGGCATCGTGCGCTTTCTCGCGTCGGATGCGGCCTCGTTCATTACGGGGCAGAACATTGCGGTCAACGGCGGCATGACCGTCGGATGACGCCAGCGAGAACACTGCATAGAAAATCATTCAACAGAGACCAGAGATAGGACGACTGCATGATCCAACAACGCTACGTTCGCGCCACTGCGTTCGCGCTCGCGACGACGCTCTTCTTCGCCTGCGCCCATCAGCGCAACGACGACGACACCATGAAAGAGCTGACGCCCCGCACCCTCGGATCCATCGACAAGCTCACGACGCAAGGTGGCTATTGGTTCGCGAGCCAGCCCTCCCAGGAGGACTTCGCGCTCGTAGAAGACGCCGGAATCAAGACGGTCATCAACCTGCGCCTCGATCGCGAGCTCCCCTGGGAGGAGCGTCGCGTCGTCGAAGGCCTCGGCATGAACTATGTCCACGAGCCGATCGCCGGCGTCGCAGACTTGACGGACGAGCGCCTCGTGCAGCTGCGCGCCCTTCTGCGCGACGCAGAAAAGCCCGTCATGGTCCACTGCGGTTCGTCCAATCGCGTCGGCGCAATCTGGTACGTGTCGCGTGTGCTCGACCAAGGCGTCAGCCCGGACGTAGCCCTCGACGAAGCTCGCCGCGCAGGCCTGCGCTCCGAGGCCTTGGTCCAGCGCGTGCAAAAATACGTTGCGGACGAGCGGTCCTACCGCGGGTTCTAGTTTCGCTGCGTTGTGCGTGGATATTGCTGCGACCAAGCGAGCCAATGAACGCATAGTGGAAGTAGGCCTATGAAGCTCGTCATCGGTCCGTTCCGCATCGCTGCGAGCACTTCTGTCGTTAGTCGAGTATGCATCCTCGCTCTTGCCTTGCTCGGGGGTGTGTCGTCAATTGCGCCGGCACAAGGTTCTGGCGCCCTCGACCAAGAAGTCGTGAAGCTGCGCCAAGCAGGCGAGTTTGACCGTGCAGTGTCGGTCGCGCTGCACGATGTTGCGGTCGCCGAGCACAAAGTTGGCCCCGACCATCCCTCTCTTGCCAAGACCCTGAACAGTCTGGCGGCGCTGTACCGCGTCCAGGGTGAGTTCACCAAGGCGGAGCAGCTCGACAAGCGCTCACTAGCGATTTGCGAGAGAGCCGTCGGTCCCGACCATCCAGATGTGGCCACGAGTTTGAATCATCTGGCCGGGCTCTACCGCACCCAGGGTGAGTTCGCGAAGGCCGAGCCGCTTCACAAGCGGGCGCTGGAGATCTACGAGAAGGCGCTGGGCCCAGACCATCTCTATGTGGCCAAGAGCCTGAACAAGCTGGCCGATCTCTACAGTAGGCAGGGTGGCTTCGCCAAGGCTGAGCAGCTCAGCAAGCGTTCGATAGCGATATGCGAGAAGGCGCTTGGTCCCGACCATCCCGAGGTGGCCATGAGCTTGCGCAATTTAGCCGGGATTTATCGCACTCAAGGCGACTACGAGAAGGCCGAGCCGCTCTACAAGCGCGCGCTGCAGATCGTCGAGAACGCCTTGGGCCTCGACCACATCGTCGTGGCGACGAGCCTCCACGACCTGGCCGACCTCTATCGCAGTCAGGGTGACTACACCAAGGCTGAGCTGCTCGACAAGCGCTCGCTGGCGATCAGGGAGACGGTTCTCGGGCCCGATCACCCCGAAGTGGCCAAGAGCCTGAACAATCTTGCCTGGATCTACAGCAGCATAGGCGACTACGCGAAGGCAGAGCCGCTCCAGAAGCGCGCGTTGGAGATCTACGAGACAGCTCTCGGTCCCATGCATCCGACTGTGGCCACGATCCTGTATCAGCTTGCAGCACTGTATCGAGCCACGCAGAGGGCCAATGAAGCCAGGTCACTCGAACGTCGTGCGGCGACGATCCGTTCCATGAAGTGATGACCAGGATAGAATGCAGTGCGTCGGCAGCGCCGTGACTGATCCTGCAGGCAAACATCCCTACGCGTCGCGGCTCGAGCTGAGCATCAGGTGGTCTGTGTTCGTACGATTCGTTGTTGGCACGAGTGGAGAGAATCACCGTTGGTTGACGGGTGTCATCGCTGAGGCAAGGCTGCTGCGAGATGACGATGCTCTCGAAAGGTACGAGGTCGAGTGGCTAGAGGAGACCTATGCGTGGCTCAATGCGCATCTTCCGTGTCCGCCGTTCCGTGAAAGTGATTGGTCTCGCGACGCAGTCTGTTGGTTCAAGGACAACGCAGGCGAGTCGATCACGCGAGTGTGGGGTATCGTTGCGCTCTTGCGAGAGCACGGTCTCCAAGTGAGGGTTCTTCGGTCGCGCAATCCTGGGAAGATCCTCTATGAAGATGACTATCAGGTCGTCGTCGAAGAGTGGCGAAGTCTGTAGCCTTGTGCAGCAAGTGATGATTCAAGTTGCCCTGTTCGCGCTCGCGTTGTCCGTTCTGTTGACTGCCCAGACGACCGCGTCAACTTCTACTGAGGAGCGACGCCCGAACATCGTCTTCATTCTCTCGGACGATCATCGTTGGGACCAGCTCGGTTGCGCTGGACACGCGATCCTGAAGACGCCCAACCTCGACGCGCTGGCGGCTCGTGGAACGCGCTTTGCCAATGCCTATGTCACTACGCCGATCTGCGCGGCGAGCCGGGCTTCGATCTTGACGGGGCTCTACGAACGGACGCACGGCTACACGTTTCGGACGCGGCCTCTCGCGAGCAAGCACTGCGACCGTAGCTACCCGCAGCTGCTGCGAGATCGAGGCTATCGCACGGGCTTCGTCGGCAAGTTCGGAGTGGGTGTGCCAGCTGGGACGACGAAGCAGTGGTTCGACGAGTTCAAGCCGCTCAGTCGGACGCCCTACATCAAGGAGCGCCCCGATGGTTCGAAGCGTCACGTGGCCGAAATCACAGGTGATGTCGCGATCGACTTCTTGAGCCGGCAAAGCAAGGACCGGCCTTTCGCGCTCTCCATCAGCTTCAACGCACCGCACGCGGAAGACGGCGACAAGGACAATCCCTATCCCTGCCCCGAAGCGATGCGTGGAATGTATGACGACGTCGACATTCCGGGGCCGAGTCTCTCGTCGCCGGAAATCTTCGAAGCGCATCCGGACTTCTTGAAGAAGTCCTTCAACCGTCAGCGCTTCTTCTGGCGCTGGGACAGTCCCGAGAAGTACGAGAAGAACCTGCGGGCCTACTACCGTTTGCTCTCTGGCGTGGATCGAGTCGTCGGACGTGTTCTCACGTCGCTCGAAGAACTCGGCCTGTCGGACGACACCATCATCATCTTCTGTGGTGACAATGGCTATTACATGGGGCAGCGAGGCTTTGCTGGCAAGTGGTCACACTATCAAGAGTCGCTGCGCGTCCCGATGATCATCTGTGACCCACGAGTTGCGGCGAGTCTGCGCGGGCAAGTCGAACAGCGCATCGCTTTGAACGTCGACTTGCCGGCAACCATGCTCGACTTCGCCGGCGTGAGCCTTCCTGCGGAGTATCAAGGTGCCAGCCTCAAGCGCTTTGTCCATGGGGTGGATGTCGATTCCTGGCGGCAGGATTTTTTCTGCGAACACCTCATGCATGTCGACAACGATGGCATTCCCAAGTGGGAAGGTGTGACGAGTGCGCGCTGGACCTATGCGCGCTACTTCGAGCAGACACCCGTCTACGAGTATTTGCACGATCTCGAGAGCGATCCAAACCAGCTCGTCAACTTGGCGCACGACGCCGCGCACGCTGAACAACTCGAAGTCATGCGTCGACGCTGCACGCACCTACGAGATGCCTATGGAGGCGTCTACAGTCAAGAGAAGTACCCGCTCGCTGGCACGAAGAACTGATGCTCGCAGTGCCCCGGTCTGCGCCAACGTGCGCGCTCGCCGGGGCTACGCTCTGCGGTCTACTGCGTGATCAGCACTTCGACCGCGTCACTCAAGCCCAGGCTTCCGCCGCCGCACACGACCAACCATTGCGCGCACAGCGGGTGACCGCAGGCAGCCGGGATGGCCGGAATCGGAAAGCGCTGTTCCGCCGTGCCGTTGCACCCGACGCCGACGATTGGCTGGGCGAAGATCAGAGGTGCGTTCCACGCGTAGAACTGCCCGCAGAACGCGGTCACTGGCGGCGAGCAAGCCCCGACTTGCACGAAGAGGACGCCGATGTCGCCCGAGGGCGCGTCGATCAGCGAGAAGCCGAAGCGATCGCTTCCGAGCGCCGGGGCACCGCCGATGACCGAACCGCGCATCGTCGGGCAGCTGCGGCAGCCAGCTCCGAGGCACGAGGCGCCCGCACGTCGCGCTCCCCAACCCGGAACGAAGGCAAGACCGCGATAGAGCGCTGCGGCCGGGCAGCACGTCCCGAGTGTCATCTGGCAAAGCCTTGGATCGCCGACGACGATCGTCTGCACGACGATGCCGTCGGTCACCGTCAGTCGGCGGTTGCACGCGTCGTAGGCGGCACCTTGCAAGATGCGCTGCGGACACGCCGAGCTCGGCAGCGTCCAGCGACATACGATTCTGCACGGGTCGCTCGGCTCGGTGACGATGATGGCGTGCTTGTAGCCATTGTCATTCCACGAAATCGTCGTGTAGATGACGTTGCGCAGTACGTCGTAGGCAAGGCCAGCGACGAAGCCGCCTGTCACAGGTAGGTTGCCACTGCAGCGACGCAGCGGTGTTGCACAAGTCGTCGGCGCGCCGGAGACGTCATAAACGACGTAGCCGAAGTGACCCGCACCGTCCTGCTCGACTTGCCAGAGCAGTTTGTGATCGGCATCGAAGGCGAGCCCGGAGACGTGCATGTTCGCGGCAGAGTGCGCGGCCGCGAAGGAGCAGATCGGATTGCAGGTGTCGAGCGAGCGCAGTTGGATGCCCTGTCCATTGCTGACCCAAAGCGCCTGGAAGCGCGAGTCGTAGGCCGAGCCGCCCGAGACGGCGCTCGTGGCTACGCCGAGGACCGTGTTGCAGGTCTTCAGGCGAAGGCAGTTGCCACCGGCTTCCTGCATCTGAATGCGGCCGGGCTCTTCCCAGCCAGCCAACGAGTCGGTCGAGTAGATGCCTTGCGTCGAGGCCGAGGCGGCCAGAAGCAACAAGGCGAATGCGGTCATGCGTGTCATGTCGAAGTCCTTGGAAAGGGGAGTTGTGAATGCCCCCTAAGGGCGGGTCGGACCGCGAGCGCACGCGTCGCCTCGAGAAAATCTCAGAGTCGCGCCGCGCGACCAGGCGCTTGCACTTTCGAGCCCATGTCTTCGATGTTCCGCCGCGTAGAATCGCCGCCATGGGCGACCGCGACCCTCACGACGAGACCTCCCATGAACTCGTGATGCGCATTCGCGCGCGCGACAGCGCCGCGATCGATGCGCTCTTCGGGCGCTACCGCGAACCTCTGCGCCGCGGTCTGCGCCGCATGCTCGGGCCGACCTATCGCAACAGCGTCCTCGACAGCGAGGACGCGACGCAGGACGCGATCCTCTCGGCCTTGAAGCGCATCGACGACTTCGAGTATCGCGGCAGCGGCTCCTTCTTGGCGTGGCTCCTGACCGCGGCGCGCAACGAAGTCCGGCAACGAATCAAGGTTCTAGGAGCGAAGAAGCGCAAGAGCGGCACAGAGCGTCACCTCGAGAGCGTCTCCGAACCACGAGCGAACGACCCGACGCCCTCCGAGGCGGCGGTCGGCCGCGAACTCGAAGCCCAAGTCCAAGCCATCCTCGATGACATGCCGGCGCAAGAGCGCTCGGTCATCGTCCTCAAGCGCTACGCGGGCTTGACGACGAGCGAAATCCGTGCAGAACTCTCCCTCGCGTCCGACGGAGCTGTGCGAGCCTTGCTCTCTCGCGCACAGCTGCGGCTCGCACAACGCATGGATACAGGAAGCGCCGAAGCATGAGCAACGCGACTCGAGAATCGTCTTCGTCCGAGCGTCTCTTTGAAGACTTCCTCGAGAGTTGGCATTCGGGCGATCACTCGAGCATCGACCAGCTCTGCGAGCGTCATCCTCGTCACGCACCCCAGTTTCGTCGTTGGTGGCAACACTTGGTCGCGGCAGGCGAAATCTCAGAAACGCCACAATCGAACGAAGAACAGCAAGCGCTCGGCTCTTACCGCATCCTCCACGAAATCGGTCACGGAGCTCAGGGCACGGTTTACCTCGCTGAGCACAAGGCGCTGCGGCGACGCGTTGCCCTCAAGGTCCTTCCCGAACGACGTGCGTTGACGCGACAAGCCCGGGCGCGGCTCGCGCGCGAAGCCGAGATCACTTCGCGCATCGACCATCCAGGCGTGTGCACGATCTACGAGTGGGGTGTCGAAGGTGGAACAGCGTATCTGGCGATGCGCTACGTCGAAGGCGAGAGTCTCGCTGCCCGCCTGGCTCGGTCGAAGTCAGAGGGGCGGCGCATGCTCGGGACCAACGGCCTGCGTGGTGTTGGCGGCGGCACGCAGAGCGACATCGATCGACTCTTGCTCTTCTTCGCGGACATCGCCGACGCACTCGAAGCCGCTCATGCCCAGGGCCTCGTGCACCGGGACGTCAAGCCCGGCAATATCATGATCACGACGGACGGCCGTCCCGTCGTCCTCGACTTCGGCCTCGCGCGCTCGAACGATGACGTAGAAGCGCTCACGCTGACCGGCGACTTGATCGGTACGCCGGCATACATGTCACCCGAACAGTTGACAGCACAACGCATCGGTCTTGACTGCCGCACCGATGTGTGGTCCTTGGCCGTTGTTCTCTACGAGTGTCTTCGGCTCCAACGCCCCTTCGACGGGCCGACCCGGGAGGCGCTCTATCAACAGATCCTGGCCGCCGAAGCACGCATCCCACCGCCGTCTGCGAAGGCGTCTCGCGACTTGCGCGCCGTGCTAGCGACTGCACTCGAGAAGAACCGAGATCGCCGCTACCGCAGCGCGGAGGCCTTCGGCGACGACTTGCGGCGCATCGTTGCGCACGAGCCAGTTCGAGCGCGCCGTCAGACGTTGCTCCTCCGGCTCGAGAAGTTCATTCGGCGCAAGCCGACGCTGGCTGTCAGTGTTGCGATCGGTTTCCTCTCACTCGTCATCGGTATGACGCTGGTAACCGCCGCATGGCAGCGAACGCACGACGCCAACCTTCGCTATGAGCAACTTGCCGACTTGGTGCTCGTCACGCAGGCGATCGAAGATGCAGATGCGCTCTACCCGGCACGCGAAGAGCGCATTCCGGCGTTCGAGGCTTGGTTGCGTTATCGCGCAGACCCGCTGCTCGCCCGTTACGACGAGCGTCGTCATGCCCTCGAGGCGCTTCGCGAGAAGGCCTTGCCCTATGACGAAACCGAACGCGTGCTCGATCGCACGACGCATCCGGACCAGCAGCGGTTGACGCAGCTGTATGCCAATCTCGAGGCCTTCGAACGTGTCGAGAATGCGAGTCGCAACCCGGTCATGTCCGCGAGCGCGGAGTTACGTATCGCAAAAGCCACTGCGATGATCGACTCGATCGAAGCGACGCTCGAGGAACGACGCACGTGGCGCTTCGAAGACCGCCTCGATCGCTTCTTGCACGACCGCCTGAGCGAACTCGTCCAGGCCCTCGACAAGCTTCGCGCTACGAAGGGCCACGTCGAGCAACGCCTCGATATCGCGAGGTCGATTCGACAGCGCAGCATCGATGAGCACGAAGCGGCTTGGCAAGAGACGATCCAAGAGGTCCGCAAGAGTGATACCTACGGGCAGCGCGAGCTGAGGCCGCAAGTCGGTCTCGTACCCCTGGGAGCCGATCCTCGATCGGGGCTCTTCGAGTTCGCGGACGCGACCACCGGTGCTGTCCCTTCGCGGAACAGCGAGCAGCAGCTCGTCCTGGATGAAGCCTCGGCCATCGTCTTCGTCCTCATTCCGTCCGGGACCTTTCTGATGGGGGCGCAATCGCGCCAGCCGAAGCTCCCGGGTTTCGACCCGAACGCGGAGCGTTTCGAGGGGCCGCCTCATGAAGTTTCGCTCGATTGGTTCTTCATCGCCAAGCATGAGTTGTCTCAGGCGCAGTGGGCGCGCATGACGGGCGGCGATCGGCCGAGCATTCTCGATCCAGACTTGTTCGACGGCGTGACGGCCTTCCATCCGGTCACGAATGTGAATTGGGATCGATGCGAGCAAGTCCTCGCGAGGTCCTTGTACGAGCTTCCAAGCGAGCGTCAGTGGGAGTACGCGGCACGTGGTGGAACCACGACACCGTATCCCTACGAGACCTTCGAAGACGCTGCCAATACCCGCGGTCGCTCGACGCCAAAGTCCGGTCTTCGCACTCGCCAGTCGTATGACGGCTATCCACTGACTGCGCCGATCGATGCGCTGCGACCCAACGGCTTTGGTCTGCACAACGTTTGTGGCAACGTTTTCGAGTGGTGTCGGGATTCATGGACCGGCCAACTCGGATACGAAGCGCCAAGTGATTCGACGGACGAGCCGCGCGACAGTGCTGATGTCGGCGTCCGCATCCTCCGTGGTGGCTCCTACACTGCCTTGCCGGCGAAGGGGCGCTCGGCGGCTCGCTCAGCGCTTCGCCGCCAGATCGATCGACACGATATTGGGGTGCGGCCCGTGCGCCGCGTCGAGCCTTGAGGACTCGATCGAGCCGCGGGCTACTTGCGCACGCGCGTTCGCACGGCGCTGCTGAGGCAGGCACGGCTCTTCGCTGTGTCGAGCGTCAGTGCCTGCCAGTAGAAGGTCGCGTACTCCAAACTCGTGTCGTTTGGCACCTGGACCGTGAAGGTCGATTTGTTGCCAGTCGCGAAGATGCCCGTGCCTGCCGGATAGAGAGTCGCGAGGTCGACGAGCAGGCGGTTGCAAGGAGCTTGTAGGGTCGGGATTTCGATGTTGCCGAGGGCAGGAGCGAAGAGCAGCATCCAGGCGTCCTGCGGCGTGGCCGCAAAGTCGGCTTTCACAACGATCCCGAACGACGCCCCGATCTTGGGTTCGTTGCTCACCTCGATGCCGCGCAGGAGGCCCGTCGCCTCGAGCAGAGCACGCATGTCGGGTCGGAGGCCGATACCTTGATTCGCATTCATGGCCGTTCCGTACTTGCGCAGTAGGCCGCGGAGTTGTCGGTGGTCGACAAAGCTGTCGGCATCGACTGCGGACAATTGAGCGCGCGCGCTCGCGAGCAGCATGACGATGGTCGATGTCACCATCGGCGACGCGCCGGACGTTCCCCCGAACGAAGCCGTGTAGTCCTGTTTGAGATCCCGCGTCGGGTCGAAGAGGTCGCCATAGCCGCTCGTGACGATGGAGTCGCCCCAGCCATTGGCATCGATGCGGGAGGCGTAGGCCGAGAAGCCTGCCCGATTGAGACTGCTGTTGACGCTCGCGCCAACGATGAGCGCGCCCGAATCCGCCTTCGTCAAGTCGAAGCGTCCACCGAGAGTCGGTGAATCCAAGTTGACGCCGCCATTTCCACCGGCCTCGACGACGATGACACCGGCCTTCGTGGCGACGACGATGGCATCGAAGTCGGCCTGGTTCCATTCTGTCGGGCCGAGGCCGAGCGGCGTGTTGGTCTGCGCTTCGAGCAACATGACGTCGCCCTTCTTGAGCACGGGCAAGCCCGTGACGATCGCGCGGGCGACGCTGTAGTTCTGGCCAGCAGGATAGTCACTCGCGACACGGAGCTTGATGTCAGAAGTCAAGCCGCTCACGCCCCATGCGTCGTCATCACCAGCGAGTTCGCCGACCACGGCGGCGCCGTGATTTGCATAGCTACCATTGTGCGGTGGACCGACGAGCGAAGTCGCGCGCAACACGGCCAGGTCTTCGTGCTCGAACTGCCAACTCCATTCAATATCGAGAACGGTAAGGCCGCTGCCCGTTGCACCGGCAACCGTTGAAGCGGCGAAGGCATCGAAGCCGCCGGGCGCCGGCCCTCGATAGCGCTGTTGGGAAACGAAGCTCGGCGTCAGCGGCGCAAGATCACCCGGAGGTGGCGTCGGGCGTTCGCGAGGATAGGCGAGCTCTACAAGCGGAAGCGCGTTGAGGGCCGCGAGCATGGCGCGCGTGTCGGCAACATCGCGCGTCTCCACGATGAAGTAGCGGCGAAGATCGGCGCCGAGATCCTCGGTGCCCGAAGCGCGAATGCGCTCTTCGATCCCATCGAGCTCGGCTTCGAGGCCGGCAAAGTAGCTCCGCACCAAGCGCCGCCCGAGCGTGGCTTCGAGCGCGGCCAGATCTTCCGCGCGAGTCGCAGCATCGCGCGTCTCCCGCTCGACGAGCTTGCAGACGATTTCCCGCGCCTCGTGGTAGCGAAGATCGAAGGCCAAGCTGCCTTTGGCGTGCACGTGCCGCAGTGTCCTGCCTTGGGCCGCGCACATCGCGCTGCTAGCGACGCCGGTCGCGAGGAGAAGAAGGCCGAGGCCGAAGTGGAAGGGTCGTGTCGTTTTCATCATGGGATTGTCCACGCCCACGATATCCGAGAGAGCGGGACATGGGCGGGCGAGGCGCAAGAGATGAGCTGAGCTTTCCCAGAAGCGGATGAACTCGCGAGCCTCGCCCGCCGTTGCCATCGAGAAGCACGTTGATACAGTGACTTCGAGGTTCAACCTGTCATGCCGACACCGATGGGACGCACACGGGCAGTGAGTGTGATCGTAATCACCGCCCTGCTCGCCTTGTTGATCTGGCTCTTCCAAGGTGCCATCGGTATTCGCAATGTCAGCTCACCGGTCGATGGTCTGTCGGACGACGACACTGCATACACGGCGCCGATAGAACAAGCGCCTGTAACCGGTGACAACGCAGAGCGCATCTCTCTCTCTTCGCACTTCGACGTCCCAGATTCTGCACCCGCGGTGAGAGGCCATGTCCGAGACGCAGGTGGCACGCCCCTGGCGGGCGTGCAAATTGCGATTCGACAGCGAAGCACGGAGCCAAGCGATCGCGATAGAGGTGCTCAGTTCGACCAGCCCATCCGCGAGACCTCGACCGACGCGGCGGGACGCTTTGCGATCGTGTTGCCCCGCGATGCCCACGCAGCGTTGACGTTTTCTTTGGCTGGGTACCGGCCGACCGAGCGGCACGTGCGCGCGGAATCGATTGGCCACGATGTCATCCTCGAACGCTCTCCGAGACTCTTCGGCCGCGTCGTGCGCCGTGACGAGAGCCCGGTTGCCGACGCGCTCGTGCGTTGGTCCAATGCGAACGGTGCGCTAGCCACTGGAGGCACTACCTTAACGGCTGCAGATGGGACTTTTGACTTCGTTGGTCTCCCGTGGAACGTCAACTTTGAGGTGCTTGCGCCGGATGCGCTGCCGCAGTTCCTTTACCTCCGTGTCGCCTGGGGCCTTTCAGAGATCGTGATCGTCGTCGACGACGGTCGCAGCGAGAGCGGCATGGTCGTCGACGCCGAGAGCGGCGGCGGCATCGGCGACGCGATAGTCGAGCTGTGGTACTACCGCAGCAGCTTCGATGCCGCGGGGCGTCGCAGCCCGTCGTCGCTGCGAGCCGAAGTGGCGAAGTCCCAGGTCGACGGAAGCTTCCGCCTACGGCGACTCCCGACCATGCTCGACACCAAGCGGCCCGAAGCCTACTTGTGGGTCACGGCGCCCGGACGAGCACCACACTGGAAAATCGTGCGCTTCCCTGAGACGGCCGAGCAACTGAAAGTTGCGCTCTACCGAGCGGGCAGCATTCGCGGCAAGGTCGTCGACGCGTCGGGCGCGCCGCTCGCGCGCGAGCGCGTTTGGGCGGAAGCCCTTGTCCAGTCGCTCTGCGAAGACGGGCCCGACCTCGAACTCCGACGGCATGACACTGGCTATGGCTCGCCGATGTGGAGCCAGCGCAGGCCAATGCCTACTGCTCCATGGCACACCGAGCGGGACGTCTTCACGGACTCGAAGGGTGAGTACTTGTTGGATGGGATTCCGTGTCCCGCCGGAGGTGGCGAAGTCACGATCACGCTGGCGCGCGGCAGGCCGCGCGTGACCGCGGTGGCGATGGCGGAAGCCACCGCGATCGCACCCGATCTCGTTGTCCAGTCTGACGCCTTCCGCCACTGGTATGGCATCGTGCGCGATCCTGGGGGCGGCCCGATTGCCGGCGCGACGGTCGAGTTGGGAGGCAGCCGCACGCTCTCGAACGCCGAAGGTCGCTTCGATCTCGAGCTTGGCGCCAACGTCCAGGGACGTTTGCCACTGCGGGCGAGCGCGTCCGGGTATGCACGTACGCAAAGGGAGCTTCGACCGACGAGCGACGCCGACGGCCAAGCGCTGTTCTGCGAGTGCCCGGTTGAGGGTCTCACGATCACGCTCGACCCAGCCGTCGACCTCAGGGTCTCCGTCGTCGATCGCCAGGATCGGCCGGTTTGCAACGCCCACGTGCAGCTCTGTTTATCGGGCGCCCTCGCTGAGCTGAAGAACGGCGGCCCCCGCGCGTCCGTTCTTGGTCTCGCCTATGGACTGACCGACGATCGCGGAATGCTGTGCTTCACGAGTGTTCCGAGGACGTGTGATGTCCTCGTCGAATACCCGCAGTCCTGGTCCAGAGAACACCGACAGATCAAGCAAGCCGTCGACGCGGGATCGGGCCCGCTTCGGGTCGTCCTCGGCACACTCGACGTCGCGGCAGGCCGAGCAACGCTCACTGTTCGGGTTGACGATGCGCTCACCGGCAAGAGTGTGGACGGTCTCGTGCATGTCACGCTTGCCTCGGAGGACGCAACGATGAGCAGGGTAGGCCAAGGACCGGAGCTTCGCTTCGAGGATTTGTCCCGCGCTACGTGGGACGTGACTGTTGCTGCCGAAGGCCTTGGCAGTCGGAGTACGAGCGTCCACTTGTCCGAGTCGCGTTGCATCGAAGTCCGGCTCGGCGAAGGTGCCGAAGTCTCAGGCATCGTGACGTGCGCCGACGACGCACTCACTGGCCCGCTGCAAGTGGCCGCCCAGGATGTTGCGCGCAAGCGCTTCGCGATCGCGCGCACGGACCGCGCTGGACGCTTCACGTTCCGAGGGATGGCGCCCGGTAGATACCTGCTTGCCGTCGATCCCATCGAAAGCGCAGCCTTCGATCGCTGGGGTCGGTCGGACAGAGCGCAACGCTATGCATCGCTAGCACCGATCGAGGTCGTCCTCGAGGCAGCGACGACAGCGCGGACGATCGCTCTGCCGGTCGTGCGCTTCGATACTCTTCGCGTCACGGTCGCGACATCGTCGCATCTCGGTTCAGGGACGAGTGTCTGGTCGTGGTCGCGGGGCATCCTGTTCACGGTTCGCGATGAACAGAGCCGCATCGTTTACCAGGGTGGCCCGTCGGAGCTAGTAGGCGCGACTGCGCGACTCGTGCGCAATCTGCCTTCGGGGACGTACCGGGTCGCTGTTCGCCGGCAGGGCCGCCTGCTCGCCGAGCGCGCGATGACGACCGGCGAGAGCATTCACTGCGAGGAGCGTTGACCCCACTGTTGCAATAGATCCGCCCGCAGTCGCGCAGCGTCGGCGTCGTTGCCCTCGTTGCGCGACTGTCTGGTGTGTCGCTGGATGTCACCCAGGGTGCGGTCCAGCGGCTGCCAGACGGGTGGAGGCACTGCGACATTGGGGTTTGAGTCAGCTTGCAGCTCTGCGTTGCAGCTTGGGGCAGCTCTGCGTTGCAGCTTGGGATGGAGCAACGCAGCCTGGCGCACGGGCTGAAAATGAGCTTTGGATCGATATGGTGTGTGGCACCACACGTGAGACTTCCATGAACGCAACCGTTCCCACGGGCACCGAGCTTGCCCGGCCTTTCCTGCCAGCTCGCGACTTCGACTTGTCCAAGCGTTTCTATGAAGCGCTCGGCTTCGAAAAAGTCTTGGATGACGACGTGGCCATTTTCCGAGTTGGAGCAAGCAGCTTCGTTCTGCAGAACTACTTCCAAAAGGACTGGGCAGAGAACTTCATGATGCAACTCATGGTCGACGACCTTGACGCTTGGTGGTCGCACGTTGCGTCGCTCGACTTGCCCGCAAGGTTCGGCATAGCCGAACCGAAGCCGCCTAAGGTCCAGCCGTGGGGGCTACGCATTGCTTATGTGGTCGACCCCGCTGGCGTTCTGTGGCATGTCGCGCAACGTCGCCTGGATACCAAACATGACGGGTGATGCTGCCTTGTGTTGGGTTCCACAAGCCAGGCATGCGATGGACAGTGCAGACTCTTGGGTGAGTGATCGGAGCAGCAATCAGTCGTACGACTCCTCAGCGCTCGGGAACTTGCCCTCGCGCACGTCCTGCGCGTAGGCCTCGAAGGC
>CALLZN010000066.1 GCA_937858895.1 uncultured bacterium
CTTCTTGCCCAAGCGCGACAGCGTCTTCAGCGTGAAAGAGCTGCCGATGCTCGGGACGGGCAAGCTCGACTTGCGCCGTGTCCACGAGCTGGCCGTTGCAGCCGTGAGCGCGACGGCGGAGCTGTCCGTGGGCTGATCACGTGCTGATCGCGGCTCGAGTTCGCAGTCGATTACTTGTGCAGACAGCGTTGATCGTCTCAGATTGGGGGATGCACAAGAAATCAGGCGAGCCGCCTTCGCTCGGGCGTCTTCCTTCCAAACGCAATACCTCGAAGTCCTCGATGAAGATGCGGCCCGTCCACCGGACGGTGCTCGACAACGGACTTCGGGTCTTCATCGTGCGCGCGCCCGAGCTTCCCGTGGTCAGCCACATGATTTGGTACACCGTCGGTTCGCGGGATGAGCGGACCGGTGAAACTGGCTTGTCTCACTTCCTCGAGCACATGATGTTCAAGGGGACGGACCGTTATCCGAAGGGCAGCATCGACGCGACGACGGCTCGTCTGGGTGGGAGCAACAACGCATTTACCGACAGTGATACCACTGCATATTACTTCAACCTCAAGAGTGATCGCTGGCACGAAGCGCTCGCGATCGAAGCGAGCCGGATGCGCGGGTGTCTCCTCGACGAAGAGGAGTTCCTGAACGAAAAGAAGGTCGTCCTGGAAGAGCTCTCGATGGGCGAGGACGACGAGTGGAGACCGATCTATCAAGCGGTCGAGTCGATCGCCTTCCTCACGCATCCGTACCATCATCCGATCATCGGCTGGCGGGAAGACCTGGAGCGCTTGGACCGCGAGACCATGCTGTCCTACTATCGACGGCACTATTCGCCCGATCGCGCGATCCTCGTGCTCGTGGGGGACATCGACCCGAAGGAGGCGAAGCAGCGCATCGAAGACGAGCTCGGTCCAATTCCGCCTTCGGGGCAAGCGCGTCCACCCGTACTTGCCGAGCCGCAGCAGCGAGGTGAGCGCCGAGTTGTCTTGCGCACGCCCCACAAGTTGGCGCGCATCTGCATGTGCTGGAAGGGTGTGCGAGTCGGTGACCACGAAGATCCGATTTTGGACGTCATTTCGGCCCTACTCGGCGGCGGCAAGGCCTCGCGTCTCTACCGCGGGCTCGTGCAGGGGCGCGAGATCGTCACCATGGCCAGCGCGATGAACGAAGCCCGATTCGATCCAGGGCTCTTCACGATCGTCGCCGAAGGCAAGCCAGGTGCAAGCGCTCAGCGCATCGAAGAAGCTGTCCTCGAAGAGGTCCAGAGTCTCGCGAACGAGGGACCGAAGGCTGTTGACCTACGCCGCGTCAAGAAGCAGATCGCGACCTCGTTCTTCTTCGATCTCGAGACCGTCTACAGCCAGGCAAACCGCATCGGCCGCTACGAAGCCTCGTGCAAGGACGGGTGGCGCGTGCTCGAGCGCTACCCCGCTGAGCTCGAAGCGATCACCGCCAAGAATGTTCAAGACGTCATGAAACGCTACCTACACCGTGAC
Source organism: uncultured bacterium (assembly GCA_937858895.1). GTDB lineage: Bacteria > Planctomycetota > UBA1135 > UBA1135 > JACKHW01. The sequence continues at coordinate 1,497 of CALLZN010000066.1, forward strand.
GGCTTGAGCGTCGGTTGGTCTCTGCCGGAGGGAAAGTGATCATGGCTTCGCGTACACGCGCTGTGAAGGCGAAGAGCAGTCCTGGTCGCATGGCCTTGGTCGTGCATCGCCGCATCCTGCCCAACGGCTTGACGATCCTCGCGACGCGAAATCGCGCAGCGCCGACGATCGCAGTCACTTGCCAAGTCGAAGTCGGCAGGCTCAACGAGAACCCCGAGCAGGCAGGCATTGCGTCCTTGCTCGGAGATTGTCTCGACGAAGGCACCGAGAAGCACACGGGTGATGAGCTCGCCGAGCTCGTCGAGGGTCTCGGCGGGGCGCGGCGATGGGGCGGCTCGGGCGCTTCGGTGCGCTTCGCTGCCGAGGATGCCAAGGTCGCGATCGACGTCCTCGCAGAGGTCGTGCGCCGGCCGACCTTCCCGAACGTCGAAGTCAAGCGCGCAAAGTCCCTGGTCCTCGCCGATATCGAAGCGGACGAGGACAACCCGACGACTGTCGCTTACCAGCGTTATCGAGAGCTCTGCTACGGGTCACATCCCTACGCCAGAGACTCGAAGGGGACCCGCGCAACCGCGTCGGCGCTCACGAGCGCGAAGCTGCGAGCCTTTCACAAGAAGTGGTTTACGCCCAACAACTCGCGGATCGCTGCGGTCGGCGACCTCGACCCCGAAGCCATGCTGGACATGGTCAGCAAGACCTTCTCGTCGTGGCGCGGTACGTCCCAGGCGATCGAAGCGCCGACCATGCCAGCGCTACCAGCGCGACCGCGAAGCGAGCACATCGACTTCGATCGTGAGCAGGCGCACGTCTACCTGGGGCACCTCGGGATCAAGCGCGATGATGCGGACTACTACAAGCTCGTAGTCATGGACCACATCCTGGGGTCAGGTCCCGGCTTCACGAGTCGCATCGCACGGAAGCTGCGCGACGAGCAGGGCCTGTGCTACTCGGTGTTTGCGGGCATCAGCGGTTCTGCTGACCGCGAGCGCGGGCTCTTCACGGCCTACATCGGGACTTCGCCGGGACAGGAGGAGCGCGCGATCGATGGCTTCCTCGCCGAGATGCGTGCGATTCGTGAGTCGCTGCCGAGCGAAGAAGAGCTCGCAGATGTCAAGGCCTACCTGACCGGTAGCTTCGTCTGGGCCCTCGAGCGCAACTCGAACCTCGCATCGTTCTTGCTGCGCTCCGAGCGCTTCGCCCTCGGGGATGATTTCGTAGCGCGTTACCCATCGATCATCGAAGGCGTGACGCGCGAGGACGTGCGTGACGTCGCTCAGCGACACATGCATCCGGATCAATACAACCTCGTCACGATCGGGCGGCGAGCCTACCGCAAGCACAGCAAGGCGACCAAGTCCGACCAGCGGCGAGGTAAGAAGCAGGCTTGAAGCCCGACCTCGCTACATGAGTTGTATGTCGCTGATGATGATTCACACGTTGTTGTCACCTACAACGCCAATCGAGTCGCGGGGTCGCCGTTCCAAGCGGCTGGTCTCGCGGCTCGCTATCGCGAGCTTCGGCCTCGTCGCGCTCGCCTTGCCAGCGCGAGCTGCCCAGGATGGCGCGGGCGACCGCGGCGAACTCGTCGTCGCCGATGCGCGAGCACGCTCGCTGGTTTGGAGCGATGCCCTCGTCGTCCTCCAAGCCAGGACCGGGCCGACTTTCGAGCGGATCTTGCGTAAGTCGGCGATCGGGCAGAGTTATCTGGCGCCCGCCGTGCGTGACGAAGCCACGGCCTTCTTGGCCGATATCGCGACCGATTTTGGTGAAGTCGAGCTCGCCGTCGTGAGCAAGCTGTGGTCACGCTTCGCCAATATCGACGGCCACTGCATCGCTGCGTTGCGCCACGACGCCGATGGCTTCGCCGGCATTCTCGTGTTGGAGGCATCGACCGACGCTGATCGCGCCAACGCCGATGCTCTCTGCAACAGCATCGAAGAAGTGGTCGAGCACGCCAAGGCCGAGCGCATCGCGGGTCTCGATCTTCGGGTCGCTGACCTGGATCCGTCAGGCGAGGAAGGGGGCGAGGGCGAGGTCAACGCGAAGAAGTTGAAGTTCACGGTTCCCCGCCGCGTGCGTGACTCCTTCGTCGTTTGGTTCGGACAATCGATCGAGAAGGTCGTGGCATCGAGCCTCGCGAACCCAGGTGGCACGACGCCCCTCGAGGATCTCGCTGACGATGTCGTGATGACGTCCCGAATCGACGCGAAGCGCGTGTTGGCCGCAGCCGCGCTCGACGAAGCGCGTAGAACGAGGACGGGACCTCAGTTCGGTCAGGTCAGTCGAGTTCTTGGGCTGGATGCGATCGAGAAGCTCGAGTTGGCGATGCACGTCGTCGACGACCGCCTCGTCTTCGATGCTCGAATGAGCTTCTTCGCGGGGGAGACAAATGCCGGCTTGCTCGGCTCGATCTACTGGGCGCGTGACGCCAAGCTCGACGAGGCGACAGCCGGCCTCCTACCGATGGAAGCCAGCGAAGTCACATCGATGCCGATCGACGCTGCGACTTGCTACGCCTCGGCGATCGACATCTTTGTGGGGCTGCGCGGCATGTCGCGTGAAGAAGTCGAGGCCACTCTGGCCAAGAAGCTGCGCATGGACGTGGGCCGTGATTTCGTGCCCCACATCGGGTCTACCTACTTCTCGGCGCCGGCGCTGAAGCCCCAGCGAGGTGACGCAGTCGAAGTCAACGCCGCGGCCACAGATGGGGCATGTTATGGTCTCACCATCCGTGACCGTGCGAAGATCGAGAAGGGCGTCGACCGCATCCTGCGCTCGTTCGCGCTTCATGTGACGCGAAAGCACGAGGTCGTGGAGGGCGTCAAGCTCTACAACCTCCAAGCCTATGGCGCGATGCGCGTCTACTACGCTGTAACCGACGCCTTCCTCGTCGTAGGGCTTGGCGACAAGTCCCGCACCCGCGTCGCGGAGATGTTGCTCAGGGCGGGGCAAGGCGGATCGAATGCAGCAAGTCCGACGACGTGGGCCACGAGACTCGGCAACCTCGCAAAGTACGCTCCCGAGGACTTTCAATCGGTGAGCATCGTCGACCTGGTCGCGAGCGACGACGAGCTGTCCCAGTTCGCCGAGGCGACGATGGCCATGATGGACGAAGAAGATGCTGCCATCTTCATGGGCCTGCAGCGTGTCTTGAAGGCGGTCACGCGAGAAGCCTCCCGACGGAACGCCGGCAAGTACGCGAGCGTCGGGAAGCGGTCGAAGGACGACTTCCTCTACCGACTCGTGCAGTGACCCGGATCACGAGGGGGCTGACGCTTTGGTCGTGGTGATGGTCGGATTCTCCGGCTCTTGATTTGCCGTCCGGCCGGTCGGGCGCAAGGCTTGCAGACATGCAGATAAGCGCATGTCCACATGAGAGCATCGCGAGCCTCTTCAAGGCCGTGTCTGACCCGACGCGAGTTCGCATCTTGGCGACGATCCTCCTCGCCGGCGAGCTCTGCGGCTGTCACATCGAAGCGGCGCTCGGCTTGACACAGTCGCGCGCGTCGCGGCACTTGGCGGTGCTGCGAAGGGCGGGCTTGGTCGTCGATCGACGTGACGGGGCTTGGGTTCATTACAGCGCGCCGCGACGCCCGGAACTCGCGATCAGAACGACGCTCGAGACCGTGCGCAAGGTTTCGTGCGCCGACACCAAGATCGCGGTCGTCGCAAGCAAAGCCGCCAAGCTGCGCGACGCGAGCGCTTGTCGTCAAGAGCGCCAGGGGGAGCAGGCATGAGCGCACCCAAGCGGCTTGGCTTCCTCGATCGCTATCTGACGCTTTGGATCTTCCTTGCGATGTCACTCGGCGTTGCGCTCGGTGCTTTGGTACCCGGAGTGGAAGCGTTCGTGCGCCGCTTCCAAATCGGAACGACGAATATTCCCATCGCCATCGGGTTGATCCTGATGATGTATCCGCCGCTGGCGAAGGTCAGGTATGAGGAGTTGGGGGACGTCTTCAAAGATGGTCGAGTGCTAGCGATCTCGCTGTTGCAGAACTGGATCCTGGGGCCGCTGCTGATGTTCGGCTTGGCGCTGATCTTCCTCGCCGATCGACCTGAATACATGGTCGGGCTCATCCTGATCGGCTTGGCTCGCTGTATCGCCATGGTCATCGTGTGGAACGACCTGGCCGACGGGGATGGTCAGTACGCTGCCGGGCTCGTCGCGTTCAACAGCATCTTCCAAGTGCTCTTCTTCAGCCTCTATGCCTGGCTCTTCGTGACGGTGCTACCACCGCTCTTCGGGCACGAGGCTGTCATCGTCGACGTCACGATCGGGCAGATCGCCGAGAGCGTCGCTCTCTATTTAGGCATCCCATTCGTGGCAGGTTTCTTGTCGCGAGTCTTGCTCGTACGCGCGAAAGGGCGGCACTGGTACGAGAGTGTCTTCATACCCATGATCAGTCCCCTGACGCTCGTGGCGTTGTTGCTCACCATCGTCTTGATGTTCAGTTTGAAGGGCGAGCTCATCGTTGCCATCCCGCTCGATGTCTTGCGCATTGCGTTGCCGCTGTCGATCTACTTCGTCGTCATGTTTCTTGCGAGCTTCTGGATCGGGCGCAGGGTCCACGCTGGGTATGCGCGCACGGTGACGCTTTCGTTCACTGCGGCCTCGAACAACTTCGAGTTGGCGATTGCCGTCGCCGTGGGCGTCTTTGGCTTGGATTCCGGCGTTGCCTTCGCGGCCGTCATCGGCCCACTCGTCGAGGTCCCGATCATGGTGGCTTTCGTGCGAGTCGCGCTACGGCTGCGTGATCGCTTCCGACGCGACGAGGCGCTCATCGCATGAAAGACGACGAAGAACGCGAACACGGACATGAACGCGAACACGGACAAGGTGGGTGGCGGGGCTATTTGGAGCGTCGATCGAGAGAGTTCTCACGCATCACGACGGATCGACTCGCTCTGCTCGATCCATTGGCCGACCACATCCGAAGGGCGTTAGAGGTCGAAGGCGAAGCACGGCTCAACTTCATCTGCACGCACAACTCGCGACGCAGTCACTTCGGCCAAGTTTGGGCAGCAGCGTGCGCGCGGTACGTCGGGGTCGAAGGCTTGCGCTGTCATTCCGGTGGAACAGTCGTGACGGCCTTCGAGCCACGTGCGGTGGCAGCTCTCGGCCGCGCAGGTCTCCGTGCAGCCGCCTTGACCTCAGTCGGCGAGGATGTGCCGATCGAGGCCAATCCCGTCTATGAGTTTCGACTCGAGTCCGGCGCGAGCCCCGTGCTTTGTTGGTCCAAGCGCTTTGATGACGCCGACAGTCCGGACGAGCGTTTCATTGCCGTCCTGATGTGTAACGAGGCCGCTGATGCTTGCCCGGTCGTGCCGGGTGCTGATCAGCGCATCGCCTTGCCCTACGCGGATCCGAAGGCCGAGGACGGTCGACCGCGAGAAGCGGAGGCCTATGACGAGACTTGCGCGACGGTCGCGCGTGAGCTGCTCTATGTCATGACACGCGTCAAGTCGTAGATCACTTTGTAAGAGCGCGAGCGTGGGCGGTGCCCACGCTGCGCGACCTCGTTGCCCACGCTGCGCGACCTTGTTGCCCACGCTGCGCGACCTCGTTGCGCGGATCGAATGCAGCGGTGAGGTCAACAACGAGGTCGATACGCGTGCTCAGAGCCGCGACAGGACTTGTTGGATCTTGCTAACAGCGTCTCGCAGCGCGTTGCGCTCGGCTTCCATCGCACGCAAGCCGGCCAGCACGCCGTCCAAGCCAGCACGAGCGCTCGTGCTGCTCGCACGCGTCGTCGCACGAGCGGTCGTGGCCTTCGGCGCGGCGGCGGAGCGGCCGCCCTTGGACGAGCGCTTGACGGCGTAGACGAGGTTCAAGGAACACCCGACTTTCTTGGCAATGGCGCTGGCGCCCATGCCGGTGGCGAGGAGTTCACGGATCTTCGAAGACTTGCTGCCTTCGACGGTCGCGCCCTTGGGGCGACCGCGCTTCTTGGGCTGTGCTGCTGTGGCGCTCGCGCGCGCCGGCTTCTTCTTTGCCATTGACTTGTCCTTCTTGTTCTTGGTCGCCGCTTGTTTCGGGCTCGAGCCCAGCCTGAGGGCGCGCTTGGCGCGCGCGAAAACGAGTGGTTCGAGCTTCAGTTTCTTGGCCGCGGCCTTCTCCTTCAGCTCGGCGAAACTCGAAGCCATGTCCTTCTTCAGCTCTGCGAGAGCAAAGTCGAACGCATTATCTTGTGCCATTATTCCTCCCTGGAAGCCTGGTCGAAGAAAAGATCTTAGCCTCCGCTTCGACCAGAATCCCAATAGCAATAATGGCAAAACCTCAAAAAATGGGGGCGCTCGTGCAGTGACGATCTATTCGTCGCCGGATCAACAGGCTCGATCCCTCATGTGTGTGCGCTGCTATGAGCGTTCGGTCTCTGTCTCAGTGGTCATGTGGATCCGCCCGCTGGATCGGCCTCGCGTGTCCTTGGGTCGTGGCGAATCGCGTGGCCGAAGAAGTATGTAACTGTAGGAACACAGAGCAAGAGCCCCCAGACCCCAAAGAGCTTGTGGCCTATCAAGAGCACGGCGAGCACGAGCACGGGGTTCATGTGCAAGTGGGCTCCGAAGATCATCGGGTTGAGGATGTAAGCCTCGACCGCGTGGACGATCGACACCATCCCGATGACCCAGAGCACGAGCCCGATGCCTGCATGGTCGAGGGCAACCAGGCAAATCGGCGCGGTCGACAAGAATGTGCCGGCGACGGGGATGAAGCTGCAAATGAAGACCACGCCGGCGAGGAAGGCCATGTTGGGAATGCCCAAGAACCACATGCCGATAGAGGTCAGGGCGGTATTCACGAGCGCGATGAAGAACTGCGCCTCGAGGAAGCGCCCCAACACGCCGCCGAAGCGGAACACAGTGCGACTGACTTCGCCGTAGAAGCGCGCCAGCCTCGTGTCCTGTAAGGACATGATCCCTCTGCCGATACGTTTTCGGTCGGCGACGATCAAGAATGCAAAGAGGAGGGCCAGCAAGAAGGTCGTCGCGACAGAAGCGACGTCGCGGAAGATCGACAGGACGAGCTGCGCGAGCTCGTGTGAGCGGTCCTCCGGGTTGCTGTCGGCCTTCGCAGGACTACGCCCGATGACCTCATTGAAGACGCCCTTCGCCGTGACGTCTTTGAGCATGTTCTTCCAAAAGTCGCTTTTCGTCCTGAGGTCGGCGATCGACTTGTCGACGGCTTCTTCGTACTTGCTGATGTTGCTGACGAAGACGACGGCTTGCTTCTGGAGGTTCGGCGCGATGAAGGTGATCGCGAGCGCGATGATCGCGATCATGGTCGTGAAGACGATGGCCGTTCGCACTTTGCGCGAGTGGATGCGGTGCGCCAGCCCATGCACGCCGTGCTCGGCCATGTAGCCGAAGACGAAGGTCAAGAACACGAGCGGCAAGAAGCTCCGCAGCAACCAAATGATGCCGAAGAAGATGCCCCAGATCGTCAAGCGTCGGCCGAGTGGAATCAGGTAGTTCCAAGGAGGCGGGAACTCGTCTTCTTTGCGGATGTGGGGGCGAGCATCGGGAAGCGTGACTGGCTGCCTGGTCATGCGACTTAGGATAGAGCCGATGAGCCCGGTACCGAGACTCTCCCTGAATCGTCCTTTGTTGGTCGTCGATGTCGTCGGCATGCGGGAAGTCGACCTCGTCGACGCCCCGAGGATGGCCGCCTTCGCGGGCAGCGGCCGCCACGGCCCGCTGCGTACGATCTGCCCCGCCGTCACTTGCTCGGTGCAAGCCTCGATTCTGACCGGCACTCTGCCGCGAGAGCACGGCATCGTCGGCAACGGTTGGTACTTCCGTGACCTTGCACAGGTCTTTTTCTGGCGGCAGAGCAACGCGCTGGTGCAGCGCAAGGCCATCTACGATTACGCCGTCGAGAGCGACCCGAGCTTCGTCTGCGCGAAGATGTTCTGGTGGTTCAACATGTATTCGAGCGCGGCCATGAGCATCACGCCGCGCCCGCAGTACTTCGCCAACGGACTCAAGCTGCCCGGCCTCTACGGCGAGCCACGTTCCTTCGTGGTCGAGCTCGAGCGCGAGCTCGGCGCCTTCCCGCTCTTCGAGTTCTGGGGTCCAGCTGCTGGAATCGCGAGTTCTCGCTGGATCACGAGCGCGACGTTGAAGGCGCTCGAACGACGCCCGCAGCTCTGTCTCGCCTACCTTCCGCACCTGGATTACGACCACCAGCGCCACGGTCCAGACGACCGGCGGAGTCGGCAAGCGGTGCGCGATGTCGACCACGAGGTCGGCCGCCTCATCGATGCAGCGTCGGCGCTCGGCTACGACATCGTCATCCTGTCCGAGTACGGGATCGAGGCCGTCAACCAAGCGGTCTACTTGAACCGCGTCCTGCGCGAGCGGGGCCTTCTGCGTGTCCAGGAGACCGCCCATGGCGAAGTGCTCGACCCCGGTGCGAGCGATGCCTTTGCCGTCTGCGACCATCAAGTCGCCCATATCACGGTGCGGCGTGAGACCCAGCTCGGGCTCGTGCGCGCCATCCTCGCCGAAACGCCGGGCGTGGGCCGCATCCTCGACGCCGACGGCAAGCGCGAGTTCGGTCTCGACCACGAACGCAGTGGCGAACTCGTGGCGCTGGCCGAGCGCGGCTCATGGTTCGCCTATCCCTATTGGTTCGATGAAGCGCGTCGGCCCGACTTCGCGCCCACCGTCGACATCCATCGCAAGCCGGGGTACGACCCTGTCGAGCTCTTCCTCGATCCGACCTTGCGCTGGCCCAAGCTGCGCATCGCCAAGCGCCTGCTCCAGAAGAAGCTCGGCTTCCGCTACCTCATGGACGTCATCGGCACGGACACGAGTCTCGTGAAGGGCTCGCATGGTCTCCTGCCCGAACGAGCCGAGTGCGGTCCCTTGTTTCTCGCCAGCGCCGGCTTCAAGCTGCCCGACGAAGTTTCCGTGCTCAATCTCCTGTTCGACTGAGTTCGCACAGGCGCGACCTGTTGAGAAGACGAAGCAAGTATGGAAGGCAGTCTCGAAGGAAAAGTCGCAGCCGTTTTCGGTATCGCCAATCAGAGGTCGATTGCCTACGGCATCGCCCAAAATCTCGCGGCCGCCGGCGCGAGGCTCGCGCTCAGTTACCAGAACGAACGCATGGGCAAGTCGATCGACAAGCTCGCGGAGGACCTCGGTAACCCGTGGCGCCGCGAGTGCGACGTGACCGACGAGGCGGCTGTTGCCGGCTATTTCGAGGCCGTGCGCAATGACTTCGGTCGCTGCGACATCGTTGTGCACTCCGTGGCCACGGCCAAACGTGAAGAGCTCGGCGGTTCTTTCCTCGACACGACCTGGGATGGCTACGCACTCGCGCAAGAGGTCAGCGCCTACTCCCTCGTGCGACTTTGCCGCCACGCGGCACCCTTGCTCGAGGAAAACAACGGCTCCGTCCTCGCGCTCACCTACCTCGGTTCCGAGCGCGTCGTCGCCAACTACAACGTTATGGGTGTCGCCAAGGCAGCGCTCGAGAGCTGTGTGCGCTACTTGGCGAGCGACCTCGGACCACGAGGTGTCCGGGTCAATGCGATCAGCGCTGGGCCGATCCGAACGTTGTCGGCGTCGGGGGTCAGTGACTTGGTCTCCATGCTCAACTTCGTCGCCGAGAAGGCTCCGATGCGCCGCAACGTGACGATCGACGAGGTTGGTCGGGCTGCGCGCTTCTTGCTTTCGGACGACGCGAGCGGAGTGACAGGCCAGATCCTCTTCGTCGATTCCGGCTACCACATCATGGGGATGTGAGACCGCCTGCTCACGCAGGTGGCTGACCTTCTAGAAGGGCCTCGACGCGGCGGCGCTCGCGAGGCTCGAGGCGCGGTAGCGCCATGGACCAGAGCTTGCGCGCTTCGCTGCGCGCGGCGCTGTCGGTCGGTGGCTGCGCCCAGAGAAGGCGTGCGAGGTTGAGCGCGCTCGGGATGTGCTCGGGATCGCGCGCGAGGGCGCTGCGATACTCGAGGGCCGCGGCCGCGGGGTCATCGATGAGTTCACTCTCGAGGACCACGCCGAGGTCGAAGCGTCGTAGCGCATCGGTCGGCGCAAGGCGCGCCGCTTCGCGATAGAGGTCGAGCACTTCACGGATCGCCTTGTCACTTCGTGGGCGATCGCCGTCGAGCAGTTGACGGAAGCGGCAGAACGCGCTTCCGGCGCTCGCTCGCGCGTCGTCCGGACTTCGTGAAGCGAGCTCGTCATAGGCGCGGCGCGCACGGTCGAGGTAGGTCTTCTTGTTGTCGTTCGTCGCGTTGCCGGCGACGGCCTCACGCCGCAGCGTGTCATAGAGCGCCATGTAGCAACGGACTTCCCAGAACAAAACGTCGATCGGCACGGTCGCGATGCGCGAACGCAGCGCTTCGAGGTGGAAGACCGCAGCGCGCTCCTCTCCCAGTTCGAGTTCGAGACGCGTCATCGACAAGAGGGTGCGCGTGGCGCCTGGTTCGCGTCGGTGGGCTTCCCGATAGGCAGCAAGAGCAGCCTCCAAGTGCCCGTCGACCTCATAGACGCGCGCGAGGAGGGCGTGCAAGCGGGCATCGTCCGGGGCATAGACGAGGCCGGCGCGGACGAGGAGCTCGGCTTCGGCAATGGCATTGATGCGCTCTTCAGGTGGTCGCGACTTCGTCCGTCGGTGTTGGTCGAGGGCTCGGGCCTCGAGGTCACCGACGAGGATGGTGGCGAGGAGGCTTCGAGCCGCGACGACTTTGGGGTGGTCGATGACGATGGCCCGCAGTTCGTCGACCACTTGCTCGCCCTTGCCGGCTTCGACCGCGAGCGCCGCTTGCGCGAGCTGGCCAGCGACTGCTTCCGAGGCTTCTTCGGCCTCGCCGGGCGGCAGAGCAAGGAGCGCGGCCTCGATCGGCTTTGGAATCGCGGCGCAAGACACGAGTTCGAGCGCGAGGTGGAGACCGACGATGCACGCAATCGACTTTGCTCGCTTGGACATGGGCATCTTCGACACTGGACCCGTGAGGCCTCCGGCTGTCAACTCGTTCTCGATGAGTCGTGAAAGCACAGGTGGGCGCAGCGCCGCCCAACTCGAGGAGCGAGCCACCGCGCTCTTGCCCAGAGTCGAGGCCCTGCTCGCTGGTCTTGCGGGCTGCTACCACGGCTCGCGAGACGAGCTGCTCGTGCCGCTCGTGCAAGCCGGGCTCGCCGGCACGCACGTGCTCCTCGAAGGAATCCCCGGCCTTGGCAAGACCTTGCTCGCTCGAGCGCTCGCCGCGGGCTTCGGCGGCACGTTCTCGCGCATCCAGTGCACGCCGGACTTGATGCCTAGCGATGTGACGGGCACGGAGATCCTCGAGGATGCCGGCGGCTTGTCGTTCCGCTTCCGCGAAGGGCCCATCTTCGCCAACGTGGTCCTCGCCGACGAAATCAACCGCGCGACGCCGAAGACGCAGTCGGCCTTGCTCGAGGCCATGCAAGAGGGGCAGGTCAGCGCTGGCGGCGCGACACGGCCCTTGCCGCAGCCCTTCTTCTTGATCGGGACGCAGAATCCGGTCGAGATGGAAGGGACCTTCCCGTTGCCCGAGGCGCAGCTCGATCGCTTCGGCCTCGAGCTCGATGTCGCCTATCCCGAGCTCGACACGTTGCGGGTGATTCTCGACGAGAAGAGCAGTGGCGACGAGCAGCTCCCTGCCGCCGTGCTCGACCCAGCCTCCATCCTCGAGCTACGTGCGTTGAGTCACGAGGTCATCGTCGGTCCGCACCTACGCGACCTCGTCGCTCAGGTCCTCATGGCGACGCAGCCGGGCCACCCGAGCCATGAAGGTCTCGTCAAGCTGGGTGCCTCGCCGCGTGCGGGCATCGCGTGGCTGCGCGTCGCCCGCGTCCGCGCCCTCATGGCCGGTCGCTTCCACGTGACGCGCGAGGACCTCGAAGAGCTCGGCACCTTCGTGCTCGGCCACCGCGTGCTCCTTGGCTACGAGGCGCGCGCGCGCCAGATCGACGTCGCGCAGCTCTTCCGGCGTTGGTGGGTTTGAATAGCCGGGCATTTTTCCCGTCTGAAAAAGTCACGGGAGTACACGCTCCGTCTGCGCGTAGGTGGGCGCGCAAAGGACGAGAGGACCTCTGAACGAGAGGTCCCACGGCGGCCGGGATGGGGGTCCCGGCCGCCATTTTTTTTTTAACGTCGGTTTCGCCCCGTATCGCGCTCCTCGTCGTGCTCCTCGCCGTGCTCCTCGTCCTCCTCCGCATCGACGAAGTCGTCGGGCGTCGGGTCGTCGAGCATGCCTCCGAGGGCTGCACCCTCGCGTTCGTCGAGACCGTCGCGCATGGCTGCACCGAAGCGACCCTGTAGGCCCGGGATCGGCTCGAAGCTGTCACCGAGGTAGGCCCGCTTGACCTCTTCGTTCTGGATCAGCTCGGCTGGTGGGCCTTCCGCGAGGACGCGACCTTGGTGGACGATGTAGGAGCGCTCGGTGATGCGCAGGGTCTCGTGCACGTGGTGGTCGGTGAGCAAGACGCCGATGCCGCGGTCGCGCAAACGCTCGAGGATCTGCTGCACGTCTTGAACCGAGATCGGATCGACGCCGGCGAAAGGCTCATCGAGCAGAATGAGGAGCGGATTGGTGGCGAGGCCGCGGGTGATCTCGAGACGACGGCGCTCGCC
>CALLZN010000067.1 GCA_937858895.1 uncultured bacterium
ATGGCACAACAGTCCATCAAGTCACGGACACGACCGTCGTGACAAACGTATTTTCCTTCGACATCCATCGTGGACAGATCCTATTGATGGCCTCGTCCGCGTCCTCGGCAGGCACGGCAGATCTGTGGGGAAGCGACGGCACGAAGCAAGGCACGTCGATGATCCTCGACTTGCCAGCCCGAACCGGTAATGAGCGCTCGCAACAAGTAGTGTCGACGCAGGGGCTGTGTTTCTTCAGTTACTACTCGGCTTCGCAAGTCTTCACGCTCGGCGTCACGGATGGCACAGCGATTGGTACGAGCATGATCTCTGACCCGAGCCTGACTTCGATCGCGTTGATCGGTGCGATCGAAGATCGTGTTTTCTACCTCACTGGTCCGCCGTCGTCGTTGACGCTCCATGTTTCGGATGGAACGCCGGCCAACACGCGGGCGCTCGGTCTCGTCGCGTCGTCGACGACGTTCGTCTCGAACGTCGGTTCGAGGCATACGTGGACGTCGTTCGCGAGCACGCCGAATGGCTACGAGCTTTGGCGCACGAGTTGGCGACTCTTTGATCGTGAGCTCGTTGAGGTGTCTGCAGGTCCGACGAGTTCGCACCCGCGGGTTGGCGGGATCTTCAGGGGACGGCTCTTCTTCACTGCGACTCGCTTGGATGTCGGAGACGAGCTCTTTGCTGTCGATGTCGCGACGACCCGCGCTACGAGCCTCGAGCGAGGAGAGGGCTGCGGTGATGGCGTGCGGCCGACGCTGCACGCGACCGACGCGGTCTTGGGTCAGGCGCTGCGCTTCCGTGGTGACTCGGGTCGACCTGCTGCGCTTGGCGCAACCTTCGTCGGTCCTCTGTTGCGTCCATCGATCGGCATTGACGGCGGCTGTCGTGTTGTTTGCGACGTGACGCGCGGCATCCTGTTGCGCGCGCTCGTCACAGATAACGCAGGGGCGTGGCAACACGATGAAGGCATCCCTGACGACACGAGTCTAATCGGACTCGAAGTCGCGTTTCAGACCTTCTTCCCGCGCTATGTCGGCAACATGCCGGAGCTCACCGTGAGTTCGGCGATCCTCAGTGTGCTCGGGCGCTGAGCGTCTTGCTCAGGCCAGTGACGGCGTATGCCTCACTGGAAGCGCGTGATCAGCCCGCCCGTCCAAGGACCGCTGATCGTCGTCGTGCTTGTCGACGTCGTCTTGTAGCGGTAGTTGCGCACGACGTCGTGCGGGGTCGTCGGGTCGGCCGGGATCGTCCACCGCGCGCCGTCCGAGAAGGACATTGGCAGCCCGCTCTGGCGGCCGGGATCGAAGGCCCAGACCTGACCATAGAGGTTCGCACCGACGGCGGACTGCACATACGGGAGCGGGAACTCGGCCGCGGCGAGGCTGCCGCTCGCGTCGCTCACGCCGAGCGGCAAGACGATGGTCGGTAGCGCGTGGATGGTCGTGCAGGCGACAGGCACGCTCAGGTTGGCATCTGCGAAGTCGATCCAGAGGAAGGCCGGCGAGTTCAGCGGCAGGTTCGCGATGGTGCCGTGGTAGATGCTGAAGCCCGTTCCGTAGTTTCGCCACTGGGTCGACCAGCTGATGGGCGACGTGTTGCCGCGCACTGTGCAGGCGCTGCCGAGCTTGGTCGCCGTCGAGGTCGTGTAGGCGTAGTTGCCGCCGGTCGTGGCATCGAAGGAGTAGTTCGTCGACAGCGTGTTCGTGGAGTAGCGCACTTCCCAAAGAAGGGCGTCCGCACCGTCGTAGATGAAGGGCGTGTCGAACTTGACGACCGTCGTCCAAGGCGCAGGTGCCGTCGTCGGCGGCGCGGAGATGTCGATGACATTGAGCGTCGTCGGCTTGACGACCTGCTTGAACGTGCCGGCGAGTGCGTTCTTGCTGATGTCGACGCTGTTGTGCAGGCCATAGTTGGCCTTGCCGATCGACATCTCCCAGTTGGTCATCGTTCGCGCCGCGAAGGCGCTCGAGGCGCCGGTGCCGTCGCGGCGCCATGCGACTTCGCGCATGACCTTGGTGCCCGCGCCAATCTGAGTTTTGTCGATGGCCTGCCAGTACATTTCGTACTTGGAGAACAACATGTAGTTGTGGTTCGAGGCGGCTTCCGCCGTCAGGTAGCCCTTGGGCGATGTGAACGCCTGGGCGACGCCGATGGACGTCAGGGCGAGGCACGCGATGCTGAGGTTGCGAAGCAAGTGACTGTCTCCTTCTTGTCGGACTAAGATGATGCGCGCAATGCACGCGGGTCCGGTACGGATAATAGCACGACGCAGCGAGAGGCCGTAACGAGAACGGCTTGTCGGCTAGCCCTGAAACAAGCGCTCCGATCCGCGAGATCGCTGCGCTGCGCAGCGAGAGCACCGCGCTCACGGCCGTGCTCGGCGTCCCGAATCCTCACGTGGCTACGGCCACGCTCCGGTTCGGAACGCCTGTGCGCGGCCACGCCCACGGCACTCTCGTGCGCTCTCACGAACCGGGAGCGCTTATTTCAGGGCTAGCGCCCGATGATGAGTTCGGCGCCGCGGGTCGCCGCGCCGCCGCCGACAGGTCGCAAGTTGGCCGACGCGGCATCGAGGTTGAACCATTGACCATAGATGCGTAGGCCCAAGAGCGAGGCCTGGCTCGGAATCGGAATCGCAACGTTGGCACGACCCGTCGCGTCGCTCATCGCTGGAAGAACGAACCACAGCGATGCCAGGTCCACGAGCAGTGTGCAGCCTGCGATGGGCACGTTGGTCGCCGCGCCCGCGGCGAAGAGGAAGGAGGGTGTCATCGGCTTCGTCTGGGTTACGCCAACGGTGAAGGTGGCGTTGCCAAGCTGTGGTAGCGAGTTGTGCACGAAGCCCAGTGTGCCGACGCTGCCCGCGCACGCGCTTCCGTAGAAGACGACGGCCGCGGGTCGTTCGACGATTCCTGTGCTCTGACCGAACTCGGACGAGTTTCCGAGCACGATGTCGGTTGCAACACCGCAAACGAACCAGCCGACCGGCGCGGTCTTCGGCAGAAGCACGTCGAAGCTCGCAGTGCCACTCGCGTCGGTCGTGACGACCGTGGTCCCGAGGGGCATCTCGCCCTCTCCGTAGCCGCTCGAGTGTCGTACCCGCGAAGCAAAGAACTCGAGCGTGAACCTCGTCGCCGGCATGCTCTGGTATGTGCCTACGACGCGGAGCTTGCTCCCGTCCAACTGTGCCGCCGTGACGACCGGGAAATTCTGCAGTTCATTCGCGCCCGTGTCCGTGTCGCCTGGATCGTTCGGCGTTGGCCCGAGGTCGAAGCGCGGCGTTACGAGGTCGATGCCGAGCTGGGTGTTCTGATAGATCGAGTTGCCAGCGAGGCGGACACCGCGTGCGTTCTGGCCGACGGTGATGCCGTTGTAGCGATGGCCGGCAATGACGTTGTCGTCAATCCTCACATCGTTGTAGGTCGCTCGACCGTTGTAGCCGACATCAATGCCCCAAACGCTACCGAGTGTCGGCGCGCCGCTCGCGTCGAGGCCGATCGTGTTGTTCGTGATCGCGATGTTGGAGCCACTGCCTGTAAAGTAGATCGCCCAGCCGAAGAGCGACCCCGTGTACTTCAAGGTCCCACGGCCGAGGATGCCCGCTATGAGGTTGTTGCGCACGATCGTGCCGACATTGACGCCTTCGAAGCCAATGCCGATGTTGCAAGCGACGTTCCCTTGCGACAACCCGTCCTTGGCCGTCCCGATCCAGTTGTTCTCGATGATGGTTTGCTCGGTCGAGAAGAGTTGAACTGCAGTGCCCGAAGGAAGTCCTTCGCTGTTGTAGGAGCCGTAGCCGGTGATGAAATTGCGCTCGCCGAGCGTCGGCCCACCGACTCGATTGTTCTTCGCGCCCGTTCCCCAGATGCGGATGCGCTGGGCGGTGTTGCCGACGACGACGTTGTCGCTGGAGCCGTCAATCTTGATCGTTCCGCAGATGTTGTTGCGGATGATGTTCTTCGACCCTTGGAAGATCGAGATGTTCATGCCGCCCGTGTTGTCTTCAATCGTGCACCCGCCGCCCGTGATCGAGAAGCTGCTCCCATCGATGCCGACGAGTCTCGAGGAGCCGGCATTCAGGTAGACCTCGTTGCGATAGAAGGCGACTTCGGCTCCACCGTCGGGATTCGTCTCGCCGGTGAATCGAGTCTGTGACGTTCCGTCGATGGTCACCGAGTCGCTGGCCCGCCAATAGAATCCAACTCCAGTCGTCAGCACTGCTCGTCCGGGGTAGATGAACTGGAAGACCCACTCACTCTTGGGAATGGCGAAGGCGATGACCTGATGCCCAGGTGTGTTGTTCGTCGCGATCATCGCCTCTGAAAAGGAGACCTTGCCATCCGGCCCGGGCAGGCTCGCGATCGTCGCGGTGGTGGGTATGTCGATGACGTCAGCAGCCGTCGTGACCGTCACGGTTTGCGCCGCGGATACGCCGTGCAGGAACATCGCGGTGAGTAAGTACGAGACAGTCTTGGTCATGGTCTTTGCTTCTTGCTGGAGTCCAAAATTGCGACGCGGCTCCATGACGAGAGCGAACGTCGTTGTCGTCCATGGCTGGTTGCAAGACCCATACCTATCGGTGCTGCGTTGTGTGTGGGCAGCTTCAACCCCAATGTTGCGTGCGCCAGGAAAGCCTGGTGGAGGTAAGAATGAACTG
>CALLZN010000068.1 GCA_937858895.1 uncultured bacterium
TGGGCGAAGTGCGGGCCAGCGACATTCTCCAGGATGAGGCGCGTCTGCTGGCTCGCGATCGCGCGAGACGACGTCGCGGCACTCAGGTCCTCGAGCCGTCCGGCAGCGGCGACGCGCCCCGTCGCCGTCCCCGTCGCGTCAAAGAGGCTCCAGCGCAGTTCGACATCGAGCGCCGGTAGCTTCGTCGGGTCGAGGACGGCGACGTGAAGGCCAAACGGCACGTCCTCGACCTTCGAGCAAGAGCTGATACCCGACCAAGAGGCATCGCAGCTACCGAGCAGCGCGAGCGCCAAGGCCGCGAGCCAAGGGCGCCAAGCAGCCCTCGATGTGGTCCGCCAAGGTCGATGCATGCCGCGATCATAGCTCACCGCGCACATGCCGTAACGTGGCCCGGACATCCGCTCGCCCGACGCCTGCGACGTGCGACGTGCGAGCTGCTCAGGTCGCAGTCTCTCGGAAGTGCTTGCTCAGCTTGAGGGCCTGGCCTTGGTAGTGCGATCCCTGGCCGTCTTCGCCGTAGGCGCGGTCCGGCGCCTCACAGGATCGATAGAACTGTAGACGAAAGAAGGCCTGGCCATCCTCGACCACGAAGGGCACGTCGTGGGGGCGGACCTCGAGCACGGCGCGGGTGCCGCGGGGCTCCCCGAAGCCGTTGTCGAAGAAGCCCGCGTAGTTGGTCCGCAGCTCGCCGATGCCGACGTCATAGGGCAGCATCACGGCGGCGTAGTCACGCGGGATGCGCACGCGCTCCTTGCTCGCGAAGATATAGAACTCTTCGGGCTCGACGATGAGACGGCCGCCCGGCGGCGCCTCGATGGGCTCGAAAAAGTCGAGCGCGTCGTGGGCCGCTTCCTTGGTCATGTCGAGGACCGCGGTGTAGCGCTTCGCGCGCCAGCCGACGATGCGGTCGATCTCCTGGTCCCGCGCGAGGGCGACGCCCATGGTCAAGCTGCCGGAGCGCTCGTCGAAGCCCGAGCGCAGCGCCGCGCCACGGTCGTCGAAGAGCAGCGGGGTCGCCTCGTGGAGGGCACGCAGCTCGGCGCCCTCGAGTTCGGCCGCGCCGCGCAAGAAGCGCAGTTGATTGAGCGACAAGCCGGTCTGCAAGCGGATCGTAAACGATCGAGGCACGATCTCGAGGTAGAGGGGTCCGCGATAGCCCTTCGGCACCGACTCGAAGCGGTCGTTGTGGTCGGCGAGGAGGCGCGTGAAGACATCGAGGCGACCGGTCGACGACTTCGGGTTGCTCTGGGCCTCGATGTCTTCGGGCAGGTCGAGCTCTTCGAGCAGCGGCACGACGTAGCAATGTCCGCGCTCGAGGATGGCCGTCTCTTCGAGCGAGAACGTAAAGAGACTCAGCTCGTCCAGGCGCTCTCGAACCGTGCAGTGCTCCGGCAAGAAGCCAGCCCGCACGCGGTGGCAGACGCGTCCCAAGCGGAGGTCGAGGCTGGCGGGTTGGATCTGCGCAGCTGCGACAGATTGGCTCGCGCGGATCGCACCCGCGTCGCAGAGTTCGCGGATTTGCTGCCGCACGAGGATGCCGGAAGACATGAGCAGCATCCTACTTGCGGCCGTGGCTTCGACGCCACGCCTTCGCTATCGTCTCGGCCCTTTTCGGAGCTTGCGCGTGACGCAGCCTCCACCGCTTCCGAGGTGCCGATGAAGATCCACGAATATCAAGCCAAGCAGTTGCTCGCGCGCTTCGGCGTCGCTGTGAGCGAGGGCGTGCTGGTCACCGACGCGAAAGAAGCTGGTCCCGCCTGGGACCAGCTCGCTTCGCCTCTCGCCGTCGTCAAGGCGCAGATTCACGCCGGTGGCCGCGGCAAGGGTGGGGGCGTCAAGCTCGCGCGCAGCCGCGAGGAGACGATCCAAGAAGCGACGCGCATGCTCGGCATGACGCTCGTGACCCACCAGACCGGCCCCGAGGGCAAGGTCGTTCAGCGCGTCTGGATCGAGAAGGGCAGCGACATCGCGCGCGAGCTCTACCTCGCGATCACGATCGACCGCGCCTCGGGCAAGCCGATCATGATGGCGAGCCAGGAAGGCGGCGTCGAAATCGAAGAGGTCGCCGAGAAGACGCCCGAGAAGATCTTCAAGGAGAGCATCGAGCCCTGCCTCGGCATGCAGCCCTACCAGGCGCGCAACTTGGCCTTCAAGCTCGGCCTTCGCGGCAAGCAGGTCTCCGAGGCGACGAAGATCATCCTCGGCCTCGCCCGCTGCTTCGTCGAGTGCGACTGCGCGCTTGCCGAGATCAACCCGCTCATCGTCACCGAGGACGGCGGGGTCAAGGCGCTCGACGCGAAGATCACCTTCGACGACAACGCCATGTACCGCCACAAGGACCTCGCCGAGCTCCGCGACCTCAGCGAAGAGGACGACAAGGAGATCGAGGCGAGCAAGTACGACCTCAACTACATTGCCCTCGACGGCAACATCGGCTGCATGGTCAACGGCGCCGGCCTCGCGATGGCGACGATGGACGTGATCAAGGCCCACGGTGGTGAGCCGGCCAACTTCCTCGACGTCGGCGGCTCGGTCACCAAGGAAGGCGTCGTCGGCGCCTTCAAGATCCTGCTCTCGGACAAGAACGTTCAAGCCATCATGATCAACATCTTCGGCGGCATCGCGAAGTGCGACGTCATTGCCCAAGGCGTCGTCGACGCGGCCAAAGAAGTCGACCTCTCGGTGCCGCTCGTCGTCCGCCTCGAAGGAACGAACGTGCAAAAGGGACGCCAGATCTTGGAAGAGAGTGACATCGCTCTCATCAGCGCGACCTCGCTCGACGAGGCCGCACGCAAGGCAGTCGAAGCTGCAGGAGCCACGCGATGAGCGTCTTGATCGACTCGAATACGAAGGTCCTCGTCCAGGGCATCACCGGCGGGCACGGGAGCTTCCATACTCAGCAGATGCTCGCCTACGGCACGAAGATCGTCGGCGGCGTGACGCCGGGTAAGGGCGGCCAGAAGGAGCACGGCGTGCCGGTCTTCGACACTGTCGAGCACTGCGTCCAGGAGACTGGGGCGACCGTCTCGGTGATCTACGTGCCCGCGCCCTTCTGCGCGGACGCGATCCTCGAAGCCGCGGACGCTGGCTGCAAGCTCATCGTCACGATCACCGAGCACATCCCCGTCCTCGACATGGCGCGCGTCAAGGACACGCTGCGCGGTCGCGACGTGCGCATCATCGGCCCGAACTGTCCGGGCATCATCACGCCGACCGGCGACAACCAGGGCTGCAAGATCGGCATCATGCCGGGCTATATCCACAAGCCTGGCAAGATCGGCGTCGTGTCGCGTTCGGGCACGCTCACCTACGAAGCCGTTTGGCAGTTGACCGAGCTCGGCCTCGGTCAGTCGACCTGCATCGGCATGGGCGGCGACCCGATCCACGGCCTCGGGCACAAGGAGTGCATCGAGCTCTTCAACCAGGATCCGGCGACGGAAGGCATCGTCATGATCGGCGAGATCGGCGGCACGGACGAAGAGGAGGCCGCGGCCTACGTCAAGGCCCACGTCAAGAAGCCCGTCGTCGGCTTCATCGCGGGCCAAACGGCACCTCCAGGCAAGCGCATGGGGCACGCCGGTGCGATCATCGCGGGCGGTAAGGGCACGGCGGCCGAAAAGATTCGCGCGATGGAAGCGGCGGGGATCCACGTCGCGAAGAACCCATCGGTCATCGGCGCCACGATGCGCGAAGTCCTCGGCTGAGCTCGAGTCGCAACGAGAAAGGGGCGTCGAGGTAGCGGGCGAATGGACGAAGCGACCAAGCAGCGGATTCAAGAGCGCGTGCACGAGCGGGCCCAGACGACGCCCGTGCACCTGTTTCTGTTCGGCGCTGCTTGGATCCTCGTCGCCCTCGCCCTCGTGGCTGGAGTAGCGGTGCCCCATGTGTCGACGCTGCTCGCCTTCTTCGTCGGTGTGCTCTTCTTGTATCTCGGGGCGACGATCAGCGAGCGCCGCCGCATGGAGAAGACCTTCCGCGACTTGCTCGAGGCCTTCGAGAGCTTCAATCGCTCGGTCTACGGCGACGACTACAAGGTGAAGCGCGCAGCTGTCGACATCCTGATCCGTTCGCTCGAGCACGCGGACGCGACCGTTCGGGGGCGCGCGCACGAGCAGCTCGTGCGCATTTCGGGCCTCGACTTTCCGGCCGAGGCCGAGCCGTGGCAGGCTTGGTGGCGCGATGCCAAGGCAAGCTTCACCGGCAACGAAGCGAGAACACGGTGAAGCGCAGGTCGAGGGGCCTGCGCGCGTCGCGATTCTGCGGCAAGATGACGCTCGGAACGACGCGCTCACATTGGAGTGTGTCCGGGCTACTTTGAGCCTAAGGTTGGCTCAGCATTGGCCGCGCGCGGCGGCAAGGTAGAGAGAGAACATGTCGTACGCATCGCTCGCCCTCTTCTTCGGTGGACCGTGGGAGATCGTCATCATCGCCGGGATCGTCCTGCTCTTCTTCGGCAACCGTATCCCGGGCATGGCGCGCTCACTCGGATCGGGCATCGTCGAGTTCCGCAAGGGGCTCAAGGGTGAAGACGGCGAGAAGCGCATCGAGGGCGACAGCAGCAAGAAGACCGAGACGCACGAGTGAACTGTGGCCGAGACGACTGCACTGACTGACGTCACCGCGCTCGTGCGCGAAGAACTCGACGAGGTCGCGCGCATCGTCACGGCCGCCTTGCGGCCCGACAGTCCTGAACTCTCGGGTCTGCTCGATCACGCCGCGAGTTTCCGCGGCAAGCAACTGCGTCCGGCCCTCGTTCTCCTCTCGGCACGCGCGGTCGGCGAAGTTCGGCCCTGCCACCTGCAGATCGCTGCCGTCGTGGAGATGCTGCACGCGGCGACCTTGGTCCACGACGACATCCTCGATGGCGCAGGACTGCGTCGCGGCCTGCCGACCATTCACGCTGTCTCCGGCTCGGAGATCGCGGTCTTGCTCGGTGACTATCTCTACGCGCGCGCCTTCCACATGGCGGTCGAGCTCGACGATCCGCGTTGCAGTCGAGTCTTGTCGGAGACCGTGCGTGTCATCTGCCAGGGCGAGATGACCCAGATGGTGCATCGCTTCGATGTGGATCTCGACGATTTCGCGATCTTCACCGCGGCGGCGACGCTGTC
>CALLZN010000069.1 GCA_937858895.1 uncultured bacterium
GTCCCCCGCCCGCCCGCGCAGGGGGGGCACGGGCGGCGGGAACACGCCCGCGCGTGACGAGCCCGCGCCCTGGGACGAGGCCGCTGCAGCGCGTGGGCGCGACCTCTTTCGCACGATTGGCTGCCAGGCTTGTCATGCCCCGCGCAACGACCAAGGCGTGGAAACGAGAATGGCGGGCTCGGTGCCGCTCGGCCGTCTTCGGGGCAAATATCGACCGGCGGCACTCGAGGCCTTCCTCCTCGCGCCGCACCTCGTGCGACCGGATGGCCGCATGCCCGACTTCCAGCTGTCGCCGAGCGAGGCGCATGACCTGCGCCACTTCTTGATGGGCAAGAGCGCTGTCGCGGCGACGTCCGTTCCCCTGGAGGCCGCCAAGGTCGCGGCGGGGCGGCAGCACTTCGCGGAGCTCCTTTGCGCGCGCTGCCACGATGTGGCCGATTCCGAGCGTCCGGCGTCGCCCGCGTCGAAACCGCTACGCGGGCTCGATGCGAGCCGTGGCTGCCTGTCCTCGAAGCGCGGTGCCTGGCCGCGCTACGACCTCACGGACGATCAGGTGAGCGACATCAGGTCGGCATGCGCGGCTCTCGACGAGACTCTCGATACTGGCGCGCACATCCAGCAAGTGCTCGTAGCGCGCAACTGCTATGCCTGTCACGAACGCGATCGAGTCGGCGGCGTCAGCGAAGCGCGCAATCGCTTCTTCACGACAAAGGAACGCAGCGTCGGTGAAGAGGGCCGGCTGCCGCCGACGCTCACGAACGTCGGCGCAAAGCTGCAACGCGTTTGGCTCGTCGACGCGATCGCCGCGGGACAGGCCGAGCGTCCCTACCTCGCCACGCGCATGCCGGGCTTTGGCATCGACGTCGCGACGACGCTCGCGGGCCTCTTTGCGGCGAGCGATGCGCTGCCGCCTGTCGAGCTCCGGTCCTTGCCAGAAGACGAAAAGGCCGCGCAAGCCGTCCGCGAGCTCGGCCGCGAGCTGGTCGGCGACAAGGGCATGAACTGCATCAGTTGCCACAGCTTCGCGGGCGTGCGGGTCGGCGGGATCGCAGCCCTCGACCTCGTCGACTCGACCGGGCAGCGGCTGCGACCCGAGTGGTTCGCTGCCTACCTGCGTCGTCCCTTCGACTTCAAGCCGAACACCTTGATGCCGCACTTCTTTCCGGATGGCGTGTCGCTGCGGCCCGAACTCGGCGACGGGGATGTCGCGCGGCAGATCGATGCCCTGTGGCAGTACCTGTCGCAAGGCCGCAACGTGCGCAAGCCGTCCGGCATGCGCACAGCGCCGATCGAGGTCGTGGTCGGAAGCGAGGCGGTCCTCTTGCGACGCAGCTTGGAGAAGACTGGCAAGCGCGGCATCAGCGTCGGCTACCCGGGTGCCGTGAACATCGGCTTCGACGCCGAGAGTCTCGCGCTGCAGCACGTTTGGTGGGGGCGCTTCATCGATGCGGCGCCGGTGTGGACGGGGCAGGGGAGCGGCCAGGCGCGCATCCTCGGCAAAGAGCGCGTGACCTTGCCGACGGGGCCTGCCTTCGCCGAGTTGCCGGCAGCGGACGCGCCGTGGCCCGAGGTGACGCGGCGAGACCTTGGTCATCGCTGGCTTGGCTACGACCTCGATCCAGAGCAGCGACCGACCTTTCGCTACACCTGTCGCGCCGCGGGCGCGGACGTCGACATCCTCGATACGCCGCGCGAAGCTGGGTCGCCAGGTGCGGACGTATTGGGCGTCAAGGGTGTTCTGCTGCGTCGTAGCTTGCGACTCTCGAGTCCTGTCGACGTGACGCTGTACTTCAGGGCCGCCGTGGCCGAGCGCATCGAGGATGCCGGGGATGGACGTGTCCGAGTCGGTCCTTCGCTCTTGCTGAGCATCACGGGCGCGGCGGTGAGCGTCTTGGACCTTGGCGGCCCGCGTGAGCTGCGTCGCGAGGTCCAGGTCCGTCGCGACGCGCCGAGCGACTTCGTCATCGAGTACGCGTGGAGCGAGGAGGGCAAGTGAAGCGCACGGTCCATACCTTCGGCCAGTGCCAGTCTCTGCTGGCTCTCCTTGCGATCACGTTGTCCGTCGCCACGCTACCTGCCGCCACGCTGCCCGCGCAGGAGCTCGGCGCGACGTGGGGCAGCGGTCGCGCCGAAGCCGAGTTCTACCGCATCGTCGAAGTGCCGCTGCCGCGCGAGCTCGCGATCGAAGCGGGCAGCCTTTGCGCGCTCGCGGACGACCGCAAGGACGACCGCACGGACGACCGCATGGCGGTTGGCACGCGGCGCGGCGAGATCCTCATTCTGGACGGCGTCTCCGAACGCATTCCCGAGCCGCGCATCCAGCGCTTCGCGGCGGGCTTGGACGAGGTGCTCGGGCTCGGCTATCGCGACGGCGCCTTCTACGCGACGCAGCAAAGCGAGGTCACGCGCATCAGCGACCGCGACCATGGATGGTCGCGCCGATCGCTTCGAGAACCTCAGCGATGTCTGGGGCTTCGAGCACTACCACGAGTTCGCCTTCGGCTCGCCGGTCATGCCGGATGGCAGCGTCTTCGTCGCCTTGGGTTTGTCGGAGTCCTACCACTACAAGGCGCGCTTCCGCGGCTGGGCCTTCCAAGTGACTGGCGATGGACGCTCGATCCCGATCGCGAGCGGCATCCGCAGCGCCGGGGCCGTCGCTCCCAACGAGCACGGTGTGATGTTCTATGCCGAGAGCCAGGGTCCGTGGAACGGGTCGTGTTCGTTGAAACACTTGAAGCCCGGCGGCTTCATGGGGCATCCGATCAGCTTTCCGGCCTATGACTTGCCCCTCGCCGCCGCGATGGGCGGAAAGCCACTCGAGCCGACGAACCAGTCGCGCTTGCACAGCGAGGCCGAGCGCATCGAAGCGCTCGTGCCCTACGCCGTCGTCTTTCCCTATCGCAAGATGGGCCAGTCGATCACGACCTTCCGCGTCGACCGGACGGGGGGGCGCTTCGGGCCGTTCGAGGGCCAGCTCTTCGTGGGTGACTTCGCGCTCAGCGTCGTAATGCGCGCCACGACCGAGCTCGTCGACGGCGTTTGGCAAGGCGCCTGCTATCCGTTCCGGGAGGGCTTCGGCAACGGCATCCTCGCGTTGGAGTTTACTCGCGGTGGACAGCTGATCACCGGGGGGACGAACCGTGGCTGGCCCGTGCGCGGCAACCGCAGCTTCGTGCTCGAACGGCTCGAGTGGACCGGGCGGACGCCCTTCGAGATCGAGCGTGTCGTCGCTCGACGTGACGGCTTTGGTTTGGATTTTACTTTGCCAGTGGATCCGGCGACTGCATCCGTCAGCGACAACTATCGCTTGCTCGCCTACACACATATTTATCAGAAGTTCTATGGCAGTCCCGAGGTCGACGTGACGAAGCCGCGGGTCGTCGCGGCGCGCGTGTCCGACGACCGGAGACACGTGGACTTGGTCGTCGAAGGCCTGGTCCAGGGGCACGTGCATGAGTTCGACATGAGTGACGTCAAGTCTTCGAACGGGCAAGCCTTGTTGCACGCAAAGGCCTACTACACATTGAATCGGATCCCGAAGTGAAGCGCGTTCTCTCTCCTTGTCAGACCCTGGTGTCGTTCTTGTTTGTGGTGGTGGTTTTGGCGGCCTGCGCCGGCCACACGCATCCCGTTCCCGACAGTCCGCGCTGGCTCACCTACAAAAGCGGTGCGGGTCCAGGTCGCGGCAAGCACATGCTGCTGATCGCCGCCCACCCGGAGGAACGCCGCGAAAAGCGCATGCCGATGCTCGCGCGGCTCCTGTCCGCGCGCCACGGCTTCGACTGCACGGTCTTGTTCGCGCAGAACGCCGACGGCCTCGTCGATCCGACGCAAAAGACGCGTCCAGAGGTCCGCGATGCCTGGCACGACATCCCGGGCATCGAGCACTTGGCAACCGCCGATCTGCTCGTGCTCTTCCACCGCTTCATCACGCTGCCTCGCGAACAGCTGCGCTTCGTCATCGACTACCTCGATTCGGGCAAGCCGCTCATCGGGATTCGCACAGCGAACCACGGCTTCATCGGTGACTTTCCTTATGTGGTCGACGGTCGGCCCGTGCGCTTTTCGCGAGGACGTCTTGGGCGGCACCTTCCGCGGGCACCACGGCGGCTCGCACCGAGAAGCGACGCGCGGCATCCTGGTCGACGAACAACGCGCGCATCCGATCTTGCGTGGAGTCGACGACATCTGGGGGCCCTCCGATGTCTATCGCACGTATCCAGATGGCGCGTCGTTGCCCGAACGTTGCACAGCCCTCGTCATGGGGCAGCCGCTGCTCGGTTTGAAGCCGACCGACGAGCCCAATACCAAGAAGGTCGCGTTGCCGGTCGCGTGGACGACGACGTGGACCGGGGCCTTGGCCAAGGCGGCGCGGGTCTTCCACGTCACGATGGGCAGCGCGCGCGACTACGAGAGCGCGGGCTTGCGCCGCTTGACGGTCAACGCCGCCTACTGGTGCTTGGGTCTCGAGGACCACATCACAGCCGAGAGCAGCGTGGACTTGGTCGGTCCTTATACTCCGCGCGCGAGCGGCTTCGACTATGGCAAGCTCGACGTCGAGCCGCGCTTGCCTGCTTACTATCGATAGGCGCTGGCGCGCGCTGCGGCGCAGCGCTCAGAAGCGCCGGCCGCCGCGGCCGTTGGGCTGCTCTTCGCCCTTCGGCGCTGGGTAGCGGATGCTGAGCGCGATGTCTTGCAGCAAGGTCTCGGTCTCCTTCCAGATCCGCTGCTCGGCGCCGAGCGCCATGACGCGGCCTTCCTGTCCGTCGATCGTGAACTGGAAGGTGCCGACTGTCGGCTTGCCGTCTTCGACGAAGGTCGCGTCGATGCGGACCTTGCTGCCGTCGGGAGCCTGGATGCGATTGGTCACGCGGAAGTTCTGCATGTCCTCGCCGATGGCCTCGAGGGTCGCCTGGGCGAAGTCCGATGCGTTCTGGAAGCGCTGTCCTGCACCGGGCGCTACGACGAAGAGGACGCCGGCGCTCTCGTCCGCGTTCTGAACCGTGCAGCCGTAGGTGCCGCCGCCGAAGATGTCGCCGTGCTGGACCTTCCAGGTCATCGGCTTCTGCAACGCGAGCTTGCCGTCGGGTGAAGTCCAGCGCTGGAGGCCCGGGCCCTTCGGCACTTCGCGACCCTTGTTGGGGTCATTGTTGATGTCCTCGCTGTCCTCGATGACGACCTCGTTCGACTGCACCTTCTTGGGTTCCTCGACCGAGCTGCTGTAGCCGCGCTTCGCGACCGCTTGCGTGCTCACTTCGAAGAGCTTGGGCGTGCCGAGGTCGAGCTTGGCCATCGGCGGTGACGCACCCTGCTTCTTTTGTGCGCGCACTTCTTCGAGCTTCTTCTTGGCTTCGTCGACGCGGTCGCGCGGCAGGTCCTGCTCTTGCAAAATGCGCAGGTTGTTCGGCGCGTGCTCGTTGCCGGCCTCGGCCGCGAGCGACCACCAGACGAAGGCCGCAACCGGATCGCGTTCCGTGCCTTCGCCTTGGATCGAGGCGAGCGCATACTCGTTCTGCGCGTCGGGATCACCGCGCCAGGCTGCGAGGTGGTAGAGGGTGGCGGCAGCCTGGGCGTTCTTGGCCACGCCGAGGCCCTGCTTGAAGAGGCGCGCGAGGTTGCCGAGCGAGGTGCCTTCGTTCTGCTGGATGGCCGCCGCGTAGAGGCGCGCCGCCTCCAAGTAGTCCTGCTCGTAGCCGCGTCCGGTCTCGTGCATGCGGGCGACGTAGAAGAGCGCACCCGGATTGTAGTTGCGGGCCAGCGGCTCGAGGCGGCGGCGCGCCTCTTCGATCTGGCGCCCCTCATAGGCCTTGCGGCCCTTGTCGAAGGCCGCGTCCATGGCCGACCGCATGTTGATCTGGAACTGCAGGGTCGAGCCCGTGGGCGCCGGCAGCTTGTAGATCTCTTGGAGCCGTTGCTTGCCGCGCGCGATCGCGGCCTCGTCCATGCCCTGCTCGCAGGCGCGCAGGTTGTTGGCGGCGAACTCGTTCTTGTTGTTGGCGGCGAGCGAGTACCAGGCGTAGGCCTCCTCGCGGTTCACCGGCACGCCCTTCCCGAGGAAGTGGACGTTGCCGAGCTCGAGCGCCGCCGCGTTGTTGCCGCAGGTGCTCGCGCGCTGCAGCAGGTCGAGCCACTCACTCGCCTCGCCACCTCGGTCTTCGAGGACCTGGGCCAGTTCGAGCATCGCATCCGGAAAGATCGGACCCGACTGGCAAGCACGGCGCAGGAGCTCGATGGCCCGCTGCGGGTCGGCAGGCCCGCCGAGGCCGCGGCGCAAGAGGGCGGCGTAGAGATACTGAGCCATCGCGTTGCCGTTCGCGGCCGACTTCTCGAGTGCTGGCAGGGCGGCTTCGAACTCACCTTCCATGACCTGTTCGACCGCGCGGTCGAAGCCTTCGTCCTTGGCTGGGTTCGGCGAGGTCCGCGATGTGTATTGGGCGTGTGCGAGGCTCGTGCTGCTCCAAAGCGAGAGGCTGAGTGCGCAGAGAGCAAGCAGGGGGGCGGCGCGAGGGAGCGCGCTACGGTGGAGGCGGGGGTGGGGGTGCATCGTCATCATGCTAGAAGTCGTTTCGTCGTTTCGTGGTTCGCAGCTCCATGCGCAAGGCGGCCGGGTCCGGGGCCATGGCTTTGTGCCCGAGAAGAACGCCTTTTGGGAAAGGCTTGGATCTTGGCTCCGCAGTGGTAGCCTTGACCCCAAAGTCCTTTTGCTACGGAGTCCGCGTCTACATGAATGCCCTGCCCGTCCTCGCCGCCGCTGCCCTCGTCGCCGCCGGCACTTCCTACGCAGTCGTAACCTTCGCCTCTGGGGGGCAAGCCAGCGAGCGGCGCTTCGGCGAGCCGCCGACCGAGGAAGAAGCCCAGCTGAGCTCCCTCGCGCGGCGCCTCGAAGAGGCCGAGGCCCGCCTCGACAAGCTCCAGGAGACCAAGGTCGCCTTGCCCGCCGAGGGACGGACGAGCGTCGATGACGAGGCCATCGCGCGCGCCGTCGAAGCCTGGTTCGCTCGGAATCCGCAGCAGCTCGGCGCGCCGAACGAAGCGAGCGCCAAGGGCCAGGCGTCGAAGAAGGCGCCGACGAGCGACGAGCTCTGGGCGCGCTTCGTCAACGGCGAGCTCGAACCGCACATGCTCGGCGAGGCCTGGAAGGACGCGAGCCAAGAGGAGCGCAAGGCGATGCTCGCGAAGTTCGAGCAGTATGCGAAGGAGCGCCCGAACGACGCCGACGCTCAATACGCCTACGGTCAGGCCATCTGCCAGCGCCTCATGGATGCGCCGGTCATCGAACAAGCCCGCCTCGGTCCGCTCTCCGACAAGATCTTCGACAAGGCGCTCGCCATCGACCCCGAGCACTGGTCGGCGCGCTTCTCCAAGGCCATGTCGCTGTCCTTCTGGCCGGACGTGCTCGGCAAGCGGCCCGAGGCGATCAAGAACTTCGAGGTCTTGATCGAGCAGCAGGAGCGCAAGAGCCCCAAGCCGCAGTTCGAACAGAGCTACCTGACGCTCGGCAACCTGCACGCACAGCAGGGCAAGGTCGACGAAGCGCGCAAGGTCTGGCAGCGCGGGCTCCAGCTCTTCCCCGGCTCGAAGGCCATCGCCGATGCCCTCGCGGGGCTCGGCAACTGAGGCCGGAGATGAAGCAGCTCGAAGCACACATGGAGCGCAGCTTGTGGAAGTTCGTTCGAGGGGACGAAGCAGCTCAGGCGTTCGAGACTTGGCTCTCTCAGGAGCCGAACCTGGAGGCTCGACTCGGGGAGCATTTCGCCTCGGAGCTGATCGCGACGGACTTCCACGACGCCGAGGCCGTGCGGTCGATGCGCGAGAGTCTCGGCTCCCTCCTGCGATCGTTGCCGGGACCCCGTTGCTGCTGCATCCGACTGCGCGACCTGGACATTGTCGACATGGGCAGTTTTCGCGCGCCTGCACCGGCGTTCGAGCAGGGCCGCCTCTGGACCCACGAGGACGTGATGGACACTTTGGCAACGGTCCGCAGCCGCGGCGAGCCGCATTGGTGGCTGCGGGCCGCACGATGCACAGCCTGCGGACAGGCATGGCTCGTCGGTTCCGAGGAGCGACAGAACGACATCTTCTGTCTGCGACGCCTCGATGCGGACGAGCTTCACTCCATCAAGGAGCAGGACCGGTGGCCGCCTGACTTCGACCGCTACGAGCGTCTGCTCCAAATCGGCCAAGAGGCGGGGAGGAGCGTTCGATGGGTCGATCCACTCGACTCGTCTCTGGGAGTCACAATCGCCGACCTCGCTCGTGCGAAGCCGGGCATCAAGGTGAGCGAGCTGGCGCGACTTCTGAACCTCGATGGCGACCTGGCGGCCGAGATGGCTCGTCGAGCCGAAGCTCAGGACGGTGTGACCATCTCGTTCGACACGCAGCCTTCCCGGTGACCGTCGTCGAGGATTGGCTCGTCGAGCTTTCCATAACAACGCGATGCAACGTGAGTGGCCGCTTGCACGAGCCGGCCCAACTCCATCAGCGCGTCTCGCCGTCGATGCCAACCCCGTCGAGGATGTCCTTCTCGTCGTTGTGGCTGTGCGTGAAGCCGAGGCGGCGTTCGGTCGCCACCGTCTCGACGCTGCGGAAGGCGACGATGTAAGCGCGGCGCCAGCCCTGCGAGCAGTTCGGCCCCGACCCGTGAACGACGCGCTCGTCGTGGACCGTCACGTCCCCGCGCCGGATCTCGGCGTAGCGGATGTCGTCGACCGCCTCGTCGACCGTGGTCCCCAAAGCATGCGACTCCTCGCGCGTCCGCCCGACCGGCGCGTGCGGCCGCAGCTTGGGCTCTTTGTGGGACCCGCGCACGAAACGCATGCAGCCGTTGTCGATCGTCGCATCGTCGAAGGCGCACCAGACCGTCGCCGTGCGCGTATCGGGCGTCGCTGGCCAATAGGCCATGTCCTGGTGCCAGGCGAAGACAGCGTCCTCACGCAGCGGCCGCTTGGCGAGGAGCTGGTCGTAGTCGAGGACGAGGCCATCGCCTTGGAGTTGGGCAGCGATCGAAGCCGCTCTGCGCTCGAGGACATTGCCCTGCCACGCGGGGTGGTACTTCCGCGGCAGCATGACGTTGATGATCGAGAAGTCCTCGGCCGCGGGGCCATAGCCGCCCGCCATGTCGCAGTAGTCCTTACCCGGGACCGCGATCTCGCGTCGCAGCAGGCGGTCGTAGTCGACTTCGAGTTCGCGGACTTCGTCTTCGGACAAGACGCCCTCGAGGTGGACATAGCCGTCACGGCGGAAGGCCTCGATGTCGTCTGGAAGCACGACGAAGTGATCACCGCGGCGGCGCTCGGTTGCGTCCATGGTCAGCGATCGAGGCCGTGCTTGATCTTGGGCCAGCGTTCGAGGAAGTCGAAGCCGGGACTCTGCTCGAAGTTGTGGCAGAGCGTGCAGCCGCGAGCGTCGGCCTTCTGCAGCCGGCCGGCGTTCGAGGCCGCGAGGACTTCGTCGCTGCTGGCCTTCTTGCCGGTCGTGGCTTCGCGCGCGGCGAGCTCGCTCATGACCTCGATGTGCTTGCTCGCGGGTCCATGGCAGGCTTCGCAGCCGACGGCGGCGAGGTCCTTGGTCTTGTCCGGGTTGACGAAGCCAGAGACTTCGCCGTAGCCGACCGCGTGGCACGAGACGCAGTCGGGGTGCTTCGAGACCGGCCAGCCGTCGACCTTCTCCCGCTCCACGAGGGTTGCCCAGGCGTGGCTGTGCTTGCTCGCTTCCCAGGCCTTGGTCGCCGAGACGTGGCAGTCCTTGCAAGCCGAGCTGCCGACGTAGCGGAGGCCGTCGCTGCGGGGCTTGCGTTCGGCCATCGCTTCGCGCAAACCGAGCTCGCCGATCTCCTGCTTGGAAGCGATGAGCATGGACCAGACCTCGGCGTCGGAGCCCGACGGCCGCTTGCCCTTCTCGGTCCCGGTCGGCACTTGGAGGACCTCCTTGTCGAGCCCGACCGTGTGCCAGTTCGAAGCTGCGTCGGGCTTGCCGGTCCAGAGCAGGAGGTTCTTGCCGCGCCAGCCCGGATAGAGCAGGGTCGTGAGCGCGACGCCATGCTCCTGCGGGTCGTGACGAAAGAGCTCGGGCTCGCCGCGGGTCTCGAGGTTGTCCTCGAAGGACAGCACGAGGTCGATGCCGTGGAGCTTGCGTGCATGGTCGCGCGCGGTCTCGGGACCGCCGTCGTGAGCGAAGAGCACGACGCAGTGGTAGTCCGTGCCGCGCTTGCCGGCCGCTGCGAGCGCTGTGCTGACGGCGGTCTTCGCGTCGACCGCGGTCGCGCCCGCGCTGTAGGCGCTACCCGCCTTGCCGGCCAGTGAGAGGATGCAGACCTTGTAGGCAGCAGCGGTCTCGATGGCGAAGGTCTGGAAGGGCGCCTTGCCTTCGACGCGCAGGTCCGTGCAGACGAAGGGCGCGCCGGTCTTCGCGTCGGAATAGAGCGTGAGTTCGTCCGGGCCGAGTGCGAGGTCGCGCGGGCCGAGCGGGAAGGTCTTGTACTCGAGGTAGCCGCCCAGGATGGTCTGGATCCACTGCAGCTTCTGGCGCTCGAGCGGGTTGTCGGCGTGGACCGCGTTGCCGCCTTCGAGCTTCGCGTCGTAGCGGTGCCTGTTGAGTTGGAGCCAGAAGGCC
>CALLZN010000070.1 GCA_937858895.1 uncultured bacterium
GATCGTCGCTGACATCAACCCTGGTTCGGCCAGCTCGAACCCGAACAACCTCACCGTGCTTTCGTCTTTCGTCTTCTTCAGCGCGACCGATGCACAGAGTGGCATCGAGCTGTGGAAGAGCGACGGCACGACGAGCGGAACTACGCTGGTCGAAGACATCCAACCTGGGTCTGGCAGCTCGAGCTGCAGCAACTTCGTCGTCAGTGGCTTGAACTTGTTCTTCACAGCCAACGATGGGACGTCGGGCCTCGAGGTCTGGACTTCGCGAGCGCCTTGGATTGCGGCAACGACGAGCCTCGTGAAGGACATCAACAGCGGCGCTGGTCACGGGATTCCGCCGGCTGTGTCCTTGGTTTCAGCCAAGCTGCTCTACCCGGCGGCGGACAATGTGCGCGTGCTCTTTGCCGGTACGAATGGCTCGCAGGGCAGCGAGCTCTGGGTCACGGATGGGACGGCGGCTGGCACGCAGCAGCTCGCTGATGTCAACCCTGGTGCGGGCAACGCTTCGCCCCAAGGCTTCATGCGCGTCGGCGCCGACGTTTACCTCTCTGCCAACAACGGCAGCAGCGGCATCGAGCTCTACAAGGCTCCGCTCGCGTCTTTCGGTGGTGCCCTCGCCGAACGCTTCGGCGTCGGCTGTGCGGGCAGCGCCAACCTCGTGCCGGTGAACACGCCGCAGAGTCTGCCCTTGCTCGGCAATTCGAGCTTCTCGCTCGAGCTGCGGCAAGCACGCCAAACTTCAGCCGCCGCTGCCATCCTCGATGTCCAGCGCGGCAACGTCGTCTTGCCCGGCGGCTGCGTGCTCTACGTGCCGCAGCTCCTCGTGCTCTTTGCGACGCCGACGAACGCGATGGGTGAGGGCAGCGTCGCGCTGCCGATCCCCAACCAGGCGGCGCTGCTCGGCGTGCACTTCTTTACGCAGTGGGCGGTCCTCGACCCACAGGGCTCCTTCCTCCAGCAGTTCAGCTTCAGCGAGGGGCTCGAGGTCGTCATCGGCAACTGAGGTCGTCGCCCGCGCCGTGCGCGGACGGCTCGAACGTCAGGTCTGGCCGCCCTAGCGTTCGAGGCAAGTCTTCGCTAGCGTCGGGCGCGATGGCGAAGAAGCGCAGCAAGGCCAAGCTCGATACGGCGACTGCCATGGAAGCCGTGCGGCGCAAGCTCGCGAGCGGTCGGTCCATGGGCGCGCTCCAGGACGCCAAGCAATTGGTCAAGGTCGACCCGAGCGACCAGGCCCTGGCCTTGCTCGGCGATGCCTACGCGGCGCGCATCCAGGACTTCGTCATCGCGGGCCAGGACAGCGAAGCGAGGGACACGCTCGCGGCCGCCCGTGCCGCGCTGCCGCGGGCCGCCGAACGTTGGAACAAGATTGAGGCGGGCATTGCCCTGCGCAACGGCGCTGCGATGCCGAGCGCGGCAATCGATTCTGATGTCCTGCGCCGGGACCTCACGGACCCGCGTCGCCTCGCGACACCAGAGGCAGCTATCGTCGTCACGGCCTTACAAGAAGCGTGCGACGGCAAGCTCAGCGCCGCGGCGCGAGATGCCCTGCGTGGCATCGCTGCCGACTCACCGCTCGACCCTTGGCGGCACTTCGCGATCGCTGTCGGCGCTTTTTACGAAAAGCAGGACCGCACAGCGCAGCGCGCGCTCTCCCGTATCGCGAGCGACGCTGCCTGCGCGCCGCTCGCGCGTGTCCTCGGCGCGATGATCGAGGGCAAGGCCATGCAGGAGCCGCGCGCCCGTGCCCTGCGGGCGCGCGTGCTCGGCGACGAAGACAACTTGCTGGACTTAGCGCAGCGGGTCATCGCTGCGCGCTCGTCCGGCGACCGTCACGTCTTTGCTCGAGACCTCGAGCAGCTCTTGGCGCGCTTGTCGATCAAGCAGCGGCGCCTCGCGCTTCGCTATGCGCGCTATCTGCTCCTCAACGTCGCGGAGCTACCGCTGCAAGCACCGGCACTCATCGCCTTGCTGCTGCGCGCCATCGGTGCCGAAGGAAAGCGTCTCCTGGCCATCCACGGCCGACGCATCCAAGCAGCGGTTGCGTGTGAAGCGATGCTCTCGTGGCTCTTGACGAGTCGGCCGCGCGACTTGGGGGTCGCGTCGCATTCCGCGCGCCGCAAACAAGCGCAGAAGCTCCTGAGCCAAGCAGCGCTCCGCGAACTCTCGCGGAGCGAACTCGCGTGGGCGCTCGCGGAGCTCGTCGACGCAGCAACGAGCGCGCAGGACAGCTTGGAGTGGTGCTTGGAGGGTCTCGGTATCGTCGGAGCAGCGGATGCTGTCGAGGCCATCCTGGCGCGGTCGAACTACGAACTCGACGAGGATAGCAGCAACGCGGCCAGCACCGTCGTCGGCCTACACGTCTTGGTGCATGTCCTGCGCCGCGATGTTCAACCCTTCGATGTCTTGGCGCAGGAGCGCGGCTTCGACGCGTTGCTGGCCGAACTGCAGTGTCAGCGCTACGCGCTGCGGCCTGACGATGCGCAGTTCCAGGTTGCGCTACGCGCTCTCCATGAGCTCGATTACCTAGGGTACCTAGGGCTCGGTCAGCGCTTTGTGGAGACTTGCATCGAGCGGGATGCCCAGGCGCTCGCACCGCGCATTGCGCTCATCGAGCGAGTCCTCAGGCAGGGCGACCACGGCGAGGCGATGGCCCAGCTCAACGCGGCGGAGGCCATCGATCCGCTGCACAGTGAGGTGCGCAAGCTGCGCTTCGACGTCCTGCGCGCGGCACTCAAGCAGCACTTCCGCAAGAAGAACACGCAGCTCATGGCCGACGACCTCGCGGCGCTCGCGGCCTTGCCGGCCGCGCGCGAAGGTGACCGAAGCCGCTACCTGCGAGCCGCGCGCATCGTATGCGGTGTGGCTGCGGGCGAGGGCGCAGTCGACGAGCGTGCACCCGACATCGCCGAGATCGAAGCCATGGTCCGCGACGAACTCGCTGTAGGCGGAACGGACCTCTTGCTCCGCAGGGATCGGCTCGCGGAGATCTGTGATGCCCTGCGCTTCGCTGAAGCGATGGAGCTTCCTTGTGAGTTGAAAGCCGACTGGCCATCGCTCGAAGCCGTGAGTGTCGACGACCTGGCCTTGCCGAGCCGGGACTTGGCCCTGCTCTGTGAAAAGGTCGTGTTCGTGCACGTGGGGAGCAAGAGGCGCGTCGCGGCCTTCCTGCACTTGGTGACCTCCGTTTGGCTACGCCAGCCCGACGTCAACCGCGCGCTCGCGCTCGCGTATCGAAGCGTGGCGCTCGACTTGACGTCCAGGCGACTCGAAGTCAGGGAATGCGTGCTCGTAGCCCTGGCGCTCGCGAAGGGCGAAGCCGAGACCGAGCGCGTTATGGACCTCTTGGATTCATTCGGTGTGTTGCAGCGAATCCTGATGCCCTTTGGCGACGTGCCGACCCGCACGCCAGAGCAAATCGATAAGTTGCTCCGTCGCGAACTCGACTACCTTACGCTCGAAGCGCGGCAGTCGACGACGGCCAAGAAGTCCAAGACAGCGGCGAAGTCCAAGGCCGCGGCGAAGTCCAAGGCAGCGGCGAAGTCCAAGAAAGCGCCCAAAAGCAAAAAGCGCGGAAGCGAACGCACGGCGCCGCGGCAGCTATCGCTCTTCGATCCCGAGCCGTCGCCAGGCCTCGACCCACCCTCGCCCGACCAAGCCGCAAGCTCCGACCCGAGCTGAACCAAGACCCTGACCATGAGCAACGACGCAGAGGTCGCAGCCGACCCATTTGCCTACCTTGGCCTCAATGACGACGCGACCGACGAGCAGGTCCGCGCGCGCTACTTGGAGCTCAGCAAGCTACATCCGCCCGATCGCGAGCCCGAGCGCTTCCGCCTCATTCGTGCGGCCTACGACATCGTTCGCGATCCCGATGCCCGCGCCAAAGACCGCGTGTTGGGGCCTGCACCGCTCAACTCCGAGGACGAGCTCACCGCGCGCCTTTGCAGCGAGCGCCACGCCATCGGCCTCGACGCCTGGCTCGAGGTGCTCCGTTGAACGACGAACGCCGCCGGCAGATTCTCGACGCCGTCGCCGCCTGGCTCGAGACGATGGACGACGACGCGCGCCTCGAGGGTTTCGACACGGCGCAGGGCGAAGCGCAGAGCGACGACGACGACACGACCCTGCCCGACCTCGCGAGCTTGACCGCAGCTGTGATCGCCTGCGCCAAGGACACGCAGATCCAGTCGAAGCTGCTGCGGCGCTTGCTCGAACGCCTCGACGCGGACGTCGGCTACGAGGCGGCGATGGACGACCTCCTCGACAACTATGATCGCGTCGAGCGCTGCGCGGTCGAAGCCCGCCGCGTCGTCGACGCCGCGCCGCGCTGGTTCGGTGCGCGGCAGCGCGCGCAGAGTGTCGCCGACGCGCTCGCGCTCGTCCTCGCTTCGCTCGAAGAGCGTCTGGGGCGACGCGGCTTCGACCGCATCGTGTCGACGGGACGTCCCTTCGACCCGCAGTGCATGCGCGCGGTCGCAACGGACGGCGATTCGCCTTCGGCCAGCAGTCCGCTGCGCGTCGTCGAAACGCTGCGCAGTGGCTTTCGACGCGGGACGCGTATCGTTCGCGTCGCCGAGGTGCGGGTTGGTGGTAGTGACAAGGTGGCGAGCGGCAAGCAGGAATGAGAGATGGGGAAGGAGACATGAAGAGCGAAGATCGCATCGTCGGGATCGACTTGGGTACGACCAACTCCGAGATCGCCCTAGTGATCGACGGCCGTCCTGTGGTCATCGCCTTCGAAGGTGAGACCATCATGCCGTCGGTCGTCGGCTTGTCGCCCGATGGCCAAGTCCTCGTCGGCACAGCAGCCCGCAACCAGGCGCTCGCCTACCCAGGCCGGACCATCAAGTCCGTCAAGCGCTACATGGGCAGCGACGTCACGTTGCAGCTCGGCGAGCGCAGCATGACGCCGCCCGAGGTCTCGGCCCTCATTCTCGAAGAGCTCGTGCGGCGCGCGCGCATCGTCACGGGCAGCCCCGTGCGGCGAGCGGTGATCACGGTGCCGGCCTTCTTCAACGACGCCCAGCGGCAGGCGACGCGCATCGCCGGCGAGATCGCGGGACTCGAGGTCGTGCGCGTCATCAACGAGCCGACGGCGGCGGCGCTCGCCTACGAAGGGCTCGAGGGGCGCGAACGCTTGCTCCTCGTCTACGACCTCGGCGGCGGCACCTTCGACGCGAGCCTCGTGCGCGCCGACGGCGAACTCGTCGAGGTGCTCGCGAGCCACGGAGACACGCGGCTCGGGGGCGACGACTTCGACGAGCTCATCGCCGCGCACTTGGCCGAAGTCGTCGGAACGGCGAAGGACGGCAAACCGAACGACGCGCCACTCGCTGATGCCGTCACGCGCGCACGACTCATCGAAGCCGCCGAGCGCGCGAAGAAAGAACTGACCGAGTCGATGTCGGTCCGCATCCGCGAGGAGTTCGTCCTCGATGGCCGCCACCTCGACTACGAGCTGAGCCGCGTCGCCTTCGAAGATCACATCGCGGCGCTGATCGAGCGCAGCCTCGACCACGTCCACGAAACCCTCGCGATGGCGGGGAAGCGCTTCTCAGACGTCGACGACATCTTGCTCGTCGGAGGCTCGACTCGCGTGCCGCTCGTTGGACGGCGCTTGGCGGAGATCTTCGGCCGGCCGCCGCGGCGCGACATGCACCCCGACCTCTGTGTGGCGCTGGGCGCAGCGATCCAGGCCGCCAACATCGAGGGTCGCGCTTCACAGCGCGTGCTGATCGACGTGACGCCCTACTCGTTCGGGCCGAGCTACATCGGCACTCGTAACGGCATCGAGGATCCGCATTGCTACCACCCGGTCATCGAGCGCGGCACGCCGCTGCCGACGCGACGCTCGGACAGCTACTACACGGTTTACGACGAGCAGGACACGGTCGAGTTTCGGCTCTACCAAGGCGAGAGTCCCAACGCCCTCGACAACATCGAGATCGGTGAGTTCAAGGTCAGTGGCCTGTCCAAGGTGCGGGCGGGCAATGAGATCGTTTGCGAGATGCAGCTGGACCTGAACGGCCAGCTCATCGTCACGGCCGTCGAGCGGTCCACGGGGCTCAAGAAGACCGTGACGATCGAGGGTGCGACGAAGGACTACGACCCGGCTGCGGTCGCCGCGTCGCGTGCCAAGAACCGTGAGCTGCGCCGCGCTGCCTGGGACGGTGACGACGACGACATCGACGAGATCGACAACTTCGACGATGTCGTCGACGTTGGTGACGTCGACCGTGGCGCTGCCGCTAGCGCTGCCGACAGCGCTGCCACCGCCTCGCAGGATGTCTTCGCCCGACTACGCGCGCTCTGCGCTTCTGTTCGCAACGCAGCCCTCGACGACGCCGCGCGCAGCGACGCCAACGAGCTCTGCGAAGAGGCCGACGACGCCATCGCGCGTCACGACGAGAAGGCCGCCGCCGCGGTCGCCGACGAGCTCGAGGACCTCCTCCACTACGCAAGCGACGCATGAGCAGGTCGAGCGTGAAGCTGCGCTGCCCGGCCTGCAGCGCTCGCGTCGCAACCGAGGCTTGCCACCGCTGCGGCGCCGACCTGCGGCCTCTGCACCGCGTCCACGAGGAAGGGCGCCGCTGCTGCCGCGCGGCCCGCGCAGCGCTGCAGCGTGGCGACGTGGCCATGGCTCAGGCCATGGCCATGCGTGCGTTCCACTACCACGCGACGGACGAGGCGCAGCGCCTCGTGACGCTTTTGCGCATCTTGCGGGCCTAGCCCGGCTGAGCGACCGCATGGCCCGTGGAGGCCCGCACCTCGACCTCTGAGCGATTCAGAACTGTCCGTCGCGCACGTATGGATAGGACCACAGGATCGACTGCAAGAGCACGCTCTTGATCCACGCTTGTTGCATGGCATCGACTTCGGCCGCGCTGTGGCCGCCGCGCTCGAGGAAGGGACGCAGGGTCGCGGTCACCGGATAGACAAGAGCCGGCAAGTAGCGAAAGTGGATGATCGGTGTCGCTGTGGCGCCGTCCGTGCGGTTCTTCTTGGTCGAGTGGTGCCTGAGTCCGATCTCGTGCTGGTAGTCGAGCCAGGCTTGGTCGTAGTCGGCGCGTGCGGTGTCGAGGATCCACTGGCCGAAGCGCTTGCGCACGGCAGCCAAGTAGGCCGCATCGGGCTGGCCCGTGCTCGCGTCGCTGAAGTAGGTCAGCAGCTGGGGCTTCGAGCCCACGAAGCCGTACCAGACATCGAGGATGGCCTCGACTTGGCCCTCCAGGAGGGGGAGGGAGCGGCGCAAGGCGGCGCGGTCTTCGTCGCCAAGGAGCAACACCTCGCTGAGGCGCGCCAAGTCTTCGAGGGTGACGGGGGATCGTTGGAGGGCAGCTGTGCCCATCGTGTAGCCGGGGATCATCGGTCGTTCACTCGCTTCTATTGGGGTTGCGCCGCCGCGGCCAGCAGCGATGTGCCGCTCACCGTGAGAGGCAGACGTGCAGGCGCCGAGCAGCGCGATCATCGAAGTGGCAGCAATCTGTCGTTTCATTAGTTCGGATTCCGAAATGAAGGGTCAAGGATGAAGGGTTGTGGTTCAGGCTTGGCGAAGGGGGGGCATGGTCGGCCGAGTCAGCGCTCGCTCAGACGATGTGGAAGGCATTGAAGGCGCGCTGCGCCTGCTCAGCCGATGCGCGCTCGTGTTCGGGGCAGTCCACGCGCAGTTCGTGTCCGCCGATCGGTGCTTGGAGCAAGTGGCAGTAGTGGGGCTGTGCTGTGGACCCAGCCCCTGGCGCGAAGTGCTTACAGCTGACACACATACGCGACGCCGACATCGCTCCCGCGTGTTCGAGGGCTTGCAGCAACTTGATCAGGCCCGCGAGGAGGGCGCCGGCATCGTCGATGGCGAGGTCGCGCACGACCGTCTCGATCGCCGTCGCGGTCCAGTCGGCTGCACGCCTCGAGGCGCTGCGACCCCGCCGCGTGAGGCGCGCGATGACCGCGCGGTGGTCGTCGTCGGCCGTCGCCTTCGAGATCAGCCCCTTCTCCTCGAGGCTCGTGATCGCCTCACTCGCGGTGCCGTAGGCAACCATGAGCTCGGTCGCCAACGCACCGATGCGCAGTGGGCCGAGTCGATCCAAGACGACGAGCAAGCGCGCTTGAAGTGGGCTCAGCTTCTCGGGTATCGAGGCGCTCTGCTCACTGGCTCTCGCGAAGACTGCGAAGCGCGTCAGGGCTTCCGCCAGGCGTTTGTGGATCGGTGTCGACATTTCGGATGCCGAAGTATTGCGCAGTGGGGCCTGCCCGTCAAGCGGGCATCGTCTTCTGTCTTGCCGTGCGCCCCGCAGCGCGGCCCCCAAAGCGCGGCTGGCGCTCCGAGGTCCTGCGTCAGGCTTCGCTCCGCAGCCGTGCGAGCAAGGCGACGGATCCCTGCTCGGTCGCGAGCTCCATGCCCTCGGCTCGGTAGGACCGCGCTGCGTCGACGTCGCCCCGCGCCTGCGCGAGGCCCGCTTGCATGCGCAGGATCTCCGGCAGCCAGAAGCGCTCCCCCGTACCGCGCGCCTCGGCCCTTGCTTGGTCGAGGTGGTAGCGCGCGGCTTCGGCTTCGCCGAGCTGCATGCAGACGCTCGCTACTTGGGTCAGGCGGTAGGGACAGCCGAGGGCTCCGTAGCTGCGGTAAGAATCGAGGGCGGTGGTCATCTTGTGGATCGCATCATCCATGGGACGGCGGAGCGCGACCATCGCCCAGAGGCGCAGGAGCGTCGCGAGTTCTTTCCAGAACGGCAGCTTGTCGTGACACGTGTCCGCGTCCAGCAGCTCGAGGACGCGGTCGGGTTCCTGGTGGAAGTGCGCGCAGTCGGCGGCCAAGACCGTGGCCATGGCCGAAGTCGTCGTATGACCGATGGCCCGCGCGCGCTCGAGGGCGCTCGCGGCGTTGGCATGCGAGCCGGCCTCGTCGCCGAGCAAGAAGAGCACCCACGCGAGGTGGGTCGTGGCGCCGACGCCCATGTCGTTGCCATCGCGCGCGGCGAGTTCGTGTGACGGTTCGAAAGCGGCGTCGTAGGTCTCGATGGCTGCGGTCAAGTGGGTCTTGGCCTCGGCGAGCTGACCGAGCATGAAGGCGCTGGCACCGGCGGCGAGGCGCGCTTCGACGATCGAACGCGCGCTCGCGCCCGCGTGACTGGCATGGCTCACGAGGCGTCGGGCAAAGACCTTGGCCGCACGATAATCGCCGAGCATGTGCGCCTGCTGCCAGGCTTGGAAAAAGCCTGCAACGAGGGCAGCCGTGTCCGTCCGGCTCTCGAAGTAGGCGCGCGCGCGTTCGACCGCGGGAGGCTCCTGTGTCCAGCCGCGGAGCCAACACGACTCGCGGATCAGGCGCTCGCGCACTTCGTCGGCGAGCTTGCT
Organism: uncultured bacterium; assembly: GCA_937858895.1. GTDB lineage: Bacteria > Planctomycetota > UBA1135 > UBA1135 > JACKHW01. The sequence goes on from CALLZN010000070.1 coordinate 9,352, forward strand.
GTTGCGCTGCGTCTCGTGCGCTTCGAGTTCTTGGAGCAGCTCTTCGAGGATGGCGATCGACCCGATGCTCGGCGCTTCGCTCTCGCGGAGTTGGTCCTGCAGGCTCGCGACACGGTCCCTGGTCGCGAGCAGTGCCTCTTCGTCGATGCAGCAGGCGCGCCAGTCGAAGTCGAGGTGGTGGTCGAGGTAGAACGCGAGCTCGTCGTCGTGGACCGGGCGACCCGCGCACGAGAAGGTGATCGCCGAGAAGCCCGCGAAGCACGCTGCGAAGCGCACGAAGACGTTGCCCCGCTCCGGTGTCCCGCGGATGTCGAGGATGGCTTCGAGCGGATGCACGCGCGTCGTGCACGGCGCGTAGGCATCGAGGGTTGCGAGAAAGCCAAGGTTCTTGGCCGAGCCGCGCTTCGTGTTCATCGCCAGGCTGCGCACTTGGCGCGCGAGCCGCTGCTCGGAGACGAAAGTTCCGATGACGAGGTCCATGCCTCGAACGGCCTTCGCGTGGAGAAGGGCGATGGCGAGGCTGAGCTGAGCTTTGACAACTGGCGGGCCTGCTTGGTCGCCATGTCGAAAATGTAGGCTCGGATGGGCTGAGGCCTTGGTGGACGGTGGGGCGGCGAAGTCGAGCGTCAAGGTGGGTGTGGGCGTCACTTCGTGATCAAAGCTCTTCGGACGGCGAATGTCTACCGAAACATCTCTGGGGCTCTTGATGTGCTGCTAACTTAGATCCTGTTCGACTTAGTCGAAACGACCGAATTCGCGCCCGAATCCGAGGTTTCGCGCAGATATGCAAGCAGCCCCACCCGTCCTTGCGTAGCTAGGTTTGGATCAATAAACGCGAGGCCGGGGAGGCTGCATGCGAAGAGCAAAGGATGGACAGGGCACGCTTGTTTTTCAACGATCGACACTGAGCCTGACCAACGAATACTACGACCGCTACCGCAAGATCGACGAGCTGCTCTGCGACGTTCCACAGATTCTGCAGTGCGTCCACGCCGACCTCGAGAAGAGCTTGGAGCACATGAATCGTGAACGACGTCGCCGATGTCGCTACACGTCAGACCACGTTCTTCGGCTTGCAATCTGTCAGGTGATCGAAGGCGCGTCGATCCGCGAGATCGTCGTGCGTGTTGACGACAGCAACTTCCTGCGAGTCTTTTGCCGTTTCGGCTCTGACAAGATGATGGGGCACACCCCCCAGTGTCAAGATAGTTGTCGCCTCAACCGTGAACGCCTCGGTAGGCGTT
>CALLZN010000071.1 GCA_937858895.1 uncultured bacterium
GCGAGATCGCTGCGCTGCGCACGAGAGCACCGCGCTCACGGCCGTGCTCGGCGTCGCGAACCGGAGCGCTTATTTCAGGCCTTGCCCGCCGCACCGGACTGTGGATTTTTGCGACAATGGACGCCCCGCGGGCCGCTTCTGGCCTGGCGGGCCTCCCCAGATCCACAGCTTGCACAGACAACAAGGGACAACGATGCGTTTGCGTTGCTCGCTCTTCTTCATCGCTTCCACTTTCACGTTCGGCGTCACCGCCGGCGGCCTTGCTGCTCAGGCGCGAGGGTGTGCGCTCGACACAGGCTCGGCGCAGACCGCGGCTCGCGCCTTCGCGTCTTCGAACTGGCAGCAGCGCGTCTTCGCGGTCGAACTCTTCGGACGCCTCGGCGACGTGCACGGCCTCGAGCGGGCCATGCACGACCGACACCCACTCGTGCGCCGCGCGGCCTGCCTAGAGACTGGCCCGCTCGGGCAAGCGTGCGCGCCGATCGTTGCTTCGCTCGCTGCCCGTCTGCGCGACGGCGATCGTGAAGTGCGGAGCGCGGCGGCCCTCGCGCTCGGATGGACGAGGCTGCGCGACGACCGAGCGATCCGCGCCTTGCTCGACGCCGTGGAGGCGCGCTCGGATCGCGAGCGGAGCTACGTGATCACGTCACTCGGCGAGCTACGCGGAACGCGTCACGACCAGGACATCGTCGCGGCGCTGACACAGCGCCTTGGGGATGGCAGCCTCTTCGTGCGGGAAGCGGCCCGGCGTTCGCTCTCGTGGATCCTGCGCGACCGACCCGAGCACGCGCTCGCCGTGCTCGGTGCGTTGCGCGCCACGGACTGGCGCATGCGTCGGGGCGCTTGCGAAACCCTCGAAGCGGTCTTCGTCAGCACGGACGACGACGCGGCCGCGGCCGAAGCGCAGCAGCGCGTCCGCCGCGCCTTACAAGAAGCCACGCAAGACAGCTACATCCTCGTGCGCAAGGCAGCCACTCTGGCGCTCGCCCTCGCGGACGCTCAGCGCTGCTGAGCGTCGAGGCCTCGCTGCAACGACGTGCGCTCAGTTGAAGATGCCGTCGAACTCGATGACGAGACCGTAGGGCGTGCGCGAGATGCTGCCGGTCGGGCTGTTGAAGTCGTAGTGACCGACGTGGTTCGAATCGATACCGGCCTGGCCGACCTTGAAGGACACGCCTTGCGACAGCACCCAACCCTGGGCATTGCTCGGAGCGTCGACGAAGAGGGCCTGACCGTAGATCGTCGCGCCGACGAGCGAGTCCAGGAAGGGAATCGGCAGTGAGCTCGCGCCACCGAAGGTCGATCCTTGTGCCGAGAGCGGCAGCGCGACCGTCAAGTCGATGCTCACGTTGAGCCAGTTACCCGGCGCGCCGAGCGGCGTCAGGTCGAAGGGCAGGGTCAGCGCTCCGAAGTTCGTCCTCGAGAAGCCCCAGAGGCAGACGGCCGGATAGGCCTTGCTGAGACCCGTCGCGAGGAAGGTCGCCGCACCACCCGGCTGCAGGCTCGGGACGTCACCGTTGACCGCGTAGGCGTCGTTGCTCGCGAAGCGCCCGCCGCTCCCGAAGGGCACGACGACGCCGGGCGCGCCAGCGGTCTGGCTGTGGGCATCGAAGAAGTAGTTGGACTTGGCAGGCGCCTGCGGCACGTACCACTCGAGCAGCAGGTCGCCGGCCGAACGCTGGTAGAGGTAGGGCGTCGAGAACTTGAAGACGATGTTGAAGGGCCGCGTCGTCGTCTGCGCCGGCAGCGTGTAGGCCGCATCGAAGACGACCGTCTGCGTGCCCTTGCGATTGCTCGCGAAGGTCGCAGTCATCCCCGCCGCATCCGAGGCCGCGGCACCGACACTCAAGCGCACGCGTTGGAAGCTCCGGGACGGAACCGCCGCCGTGCCGTCTTCGCGCAGCCGCACTTCGCGCAGAATCGACGTGTTGTTGCAGAGCGACGACCCGTTGACGATCTGCTGCGCGATACCGCCGCCGTAGCCCGAGAAGTAGGGGGAGCTCGAGTTGCCGACGCTGCTGGCCGCCGACGGAATGATCTTCGTGAGCTGCGCAGGCAGGGCCGCGCCGAGAAGGCAGCCGACGGCTGCCACGAGAGTGCTTTGCTTCATGGCGACCCAGCATAGCCTCAGCGCCGCACAGCGCTGCCGGGCAGATCGCCCGCCTACTTTTTAGCAGGCGAACGCCCGGGCCCACGGGCGGCTGCGGAAGCCGGCTACTTGCCGAAGCGCGCCTTGGCGCCGGGGTGCTTGGCGACCTCGGCTTCGAACTGGGCCTTGCACTTCGCACAGCAAAACGCGATCGCCGCGTCGCCGATCACGATGCTCTGCGTGGGGTCGATCGGCGAGCCCGAGACCGGACACTTGGCGTTCAGCAGCGCTGGCGCCGCAGCGGCCGGTGCAGCGCTCGCATCGCGGAAGACGACCTTGGGAAACCACGTCTTCGGGTCCTTCGCGAACTTCTTGAGGCAGTCGCTGCAGCAGAGCGCGACGGTCTTGCCCTCGTAGGCAAAGGTCTTGGTCGGATCGACCTTCTTACCCGTGACCGGACAGATGTCGTTGACCGGGCGCGCGGCTTCTTCGATGCGCCGCGCCACTTCGGCGAGCTCCTTGGCCGAAGCGCCGCGGTCGACGGCAAGCGTGGGCAGGGCCGCTGCGAGCGCCGCGACGCCGGCGTCGCTGACGGCCGTTTGCCAGACGAAGAGCTTCGAAAGCTGCTTGGCGCCGTGCAGCGCGCGCAGTCCTGCGTCGCCGACCTTCGTGTCGTAGAGGTTCAAGTACTCGAGCTTGGGCAGACTGCCGAGCGTCAGGAGCGCGGCATCGCTGATCTTGGTGCCGTGCAGCTGCAAGCGACGCAACTCGCGGAAGGCCGCGAGCTGGGCGACGCCCTGGTCGCTGACGGCGCTGCGCCCGAGGTTCAACCAGACGAGACTCGACTCCAAGCCGCGCAGGTGTTCGGCGACGAAGGCATCGTCGACGCGCGCGCCGAGCAGGCCGAGGTTCACGTACCATGCATTACTCTTGGTCGCGACCTTCGTCGCCGTCCCGCCCGCCGAACGAATGCGCAGGGCAGCGGCTTCGGCCGCGGCGACCGCTTCGGGCGCAAGCCCCTCGAGGACCAAGAGTTCGGGCTCGACGCGACGCTTGGTGGAAACGATCGCCGTATCGGGCCAGGCAGCGCCCTCGCGAATCCAGCGCTCGAGGACAAGGGTCTGCTCCTTGGTCAGCGGCTTGCCCTCGGGCGGCATGACGTCGGAATCGTCGGCAGGCAGCGTGACGCGTTGGTAGAGCAAGCTCTTGTCGGGCGCGCCAGCGACGAGGATCGGCTCCGAGCGCTCAGGGTCGAAGACCTTCTTCTTGTCGTCGAGCAAGAGGTCGCCTTCGTCGGCGTCGCCGGAGTGACACTCGAAGCAGCGCTCGCGCAGGATCGGCAAGACGTGCTTTTCGAAGTCGACTTTGTCCGGGACAGCGACCGTGGCGGCCTCGGCAACCGTGGTGGCTGTCTCGGTCGGGTCCTGGCTCACACCGCGCCGCGGCGCCGCAACCAAGATGGCAAACGCCGCGGCGACGGACAGCGTGATCGAGCGGAGACGGGACGAAGTCACGAAAGATGGAGCCATACGTTCTCTCGGCATCGGCGCGGCAGCAAAGGAGTAAGAGGTCTCGAGCAAGGAGACGGGAAGCGAAAGAGCAAGACCATAGCAGGAGGTCGCGCGGCGTCGCTGTGCTACCTTCGTCGGTGATGCGCAGCACCTACTTCGTGCCGAGCCCCTACGGGGTCGAAGATGCCACCGAGAACGAGCTCGTGGCCCTCGGTGCCCGTGAGATCGAAACCAGGCCAGGCGGAGTTCGGTTCAAGGGCGACCGCCGCCTCGGCTACGCCGCCAATCTCTGGCTGCGATCGGGAATCCGCGTCCAAGACCTCCTCTTCGAGGGTCGCGTCGACAACGCCGAGGACCTCTACGCGGCCATGCGCGAGGTCGAGTGGAGCGACTACATGCGCCTCGACCAGACCTTGGCGGTCGACGCGAGCGTGAACGACTCCGAGCTTCGCCACTCCAAGTACGCAGCCCTCGTCGGCAGGGACGCCTTCGTCGACCAGTGCGGGAAACGCCGCGGCCAACGGCCAGATGTCGATCGCTTGCGGCCGGACCTGCCGTTGAAGCTCGTCGTCGACGGCAAGACGACGACGCTCTGGCGCAACCTCTCGGGCCCGAGCTTGCACAAGCGCGGTTACCGCGACATCCAAGTCAAGAGCCCGCTCAACGAGGCCCTCGCCGCCGGGCTCCTTCTCTTGAGTGGCTGGGACCGCAGCTCCTGCCTCGTCGATCCCATGTGTGGGTCGGGAACCTTCTTGATCGAAGCTGCCCTGCTCGCGACCGACCGCGCGCCCGGCTTGCTGCGCGAACACTTCGCCTGCGAGGCTTGGCCCGACTGTGACCACGATTTGTTTCGCGAGCTGCGGGACGAAGCGCGCGCCCGCGCTCTGGCCACCCTCGACTTCGACCTGCTCGGCGCCGATCGCCACGGCGGCGCCCTCGAGATCGCGCGCCACAGCGCGCGACGCGCGGGTGTCCAGGGCCTCGTGCGCTTCGAGCAGAAGAGCACCGCGATCTTCAGGCCGCGCTCGGCGCCGAGCCACGTCGTGACCAACCCTCCCTATGGCGAGCGCCTCGGTGCTGGCAGCGACCTCGTCGATTCGTGGCGCGAGCTCGGGACCTTCCTCCACCGCTGTGCGGGGGCGCGGGCCTGGGTGCTCTGTGGCAACCCCAAGTTGACCCAACACTTGGGCCTCAAGGCGAGCCAGAAGCTCGTCGTTCGGAACAGCGGCATCGAGTGTCGCTGGCTCGAATACGAGATCGAAGGGAAGGTCGTGTCGAACGCGGTGGCGACGCGAGTGCTGGCCGACCCTGCTGGCGTGACTGGCGCAACTGAGGCGGCTGTTGCGGACGACGCTCGTGACAACGCGGCCGGCGAAGCCTCGCTCTTCGTCCGCGACGAGCTCGCGCGCTTCCCCGAGGGCGGCCTCGTCCTCGACCTCGCCTGCGGGAGTGGTCGCCACAGCAGGTTGCTCATCGAACGCGGTTTCCACGTTGTCGCGCTCGACCGCGACGTTTCGGGGCTCGGGCTCTTGGCCAAGCACAAACGCGTCGAGGTCGTCGAACACGACCTCGAAAAGAACGGCTGGCCCTTCGCCGCCGACCGACGCTTCGACGCCATCGTCGTCACGCGCTACCTCTGGCGTCCGCTCTTCAAGAGTATCGTCGCCGCTGTGGCGCCCGGCGGCTTCCTCGTCTACGAGACCTTCCAGCGCGGCCAAGAGGCCTACGGCCGGCCGAGCAACCCGGACTTCTTGCTGCGACCGAACGAACTGCTCCGCGCCTGTCTCGACGAGCTCGTGGTGCTGCGCTTCGAAGCCGGCATCTTCGACGAAGGCGAGGGGCCTTCCTGCCTCCAGCGCATCTGCGCGCAGCGGCCGGTCACCGCCCCTGGAGCCGAGCCGATGCTCGAAGGCCGCTGATTTCGGCGCTCGAGGCTGGCCGCAAGCCCTGGCGGTCGGCATACTCGTTGTCCTTTTGCGTCGGCCTACGCCTGCGACGCGCCGCGTTGTCACAACAGGTCATCTGTCCCCTTCGAACGATGAAGAAAGACTCTCATCCCGACTACCACCCGGTGGTCTTCGTCGACGGTGCCGTCAACTACGAGCTCGTCACGCGTTCCACGATGCGCAGCAAGGAGACGCGAGTGATCGACGGTGTCGAACACTTCGTCGTCCGCCTCGACATCTCGGCCGCCTCGCACCCCCACTACACGGGCAAGCAGGTCTTCGTCGACGCTGCAGGTCGCGTCGAGAAGTTCCTCAAGAAGTACAAGAAGACGTAAGGCTCAAGCCGACAGCGCAGCCTCGACCGCGTCGAGGTTCTTGCGCTGCGCTTCGAAGTAGTCGGCGTCCGAGCCATCGAGACCCGCGGCTTCGCCCGAGTCGAGCACGACGTGCACGAAGTCGAAGCTGTCGCTCAGAACTTGGCGCACTTCGGCGCTCGGTGGGGTCTCCCACCAGAGCAGCTTCTTGCCTTCGCCCTCGACTTGCTTCTTCAGCTCGGCGAGCGCCTCGGGAACCGGCGCCGTCATCGGGGCGACGTGGAGCTCGGCCTTGAACTCGAAGCCGTAGCGCTTCGCGAGGTAGGCGAAGTTGTGGCTCGCGTTGTAGTGCTTCGCCGCGGCGAGCTTGGGCGCCAAGGCGCGCCACCGTTGGTCGAGGGTGTCGAAGTCCGCGGCGAGCTGCAGGAAGCGCGCGCGCGCGTCCTTCTCGAGCTCGGGCCAGCGCTGCACGACCGCCTCGAGGATGGCCTCGGCCTGGCGCTTGGCGAGCGTCGGATCCATCCAGACGTGCGAGTCGACGTGGCTGTGCGTGCCCTCGCCGCCAGCGCCGTGCGCGTGTCCTGGATGCACGATCTGAACGAAGTCACTGCTCAGACCGCGGCTCACGTCGACGACCCGGCTCGTAGGCAAGCTCGCCTTGCCGACCCAGCCCTCGAGTTCGGCGCCGTGCACGAGGACGAGGGTCGCCGACTGGAAGAGCGCGATCTCGTCGCGCGACGGCTTCCAGGCCGCTGGGTCGACGTCGCCTGGCAGGGGGCAACGCACGGGGATGGCAGTGCCGACGATGCGCTTCGCGAACTGCGCGAGCGGCGGGAAGCTCACATAGATCTCCCCTTTGCTCTCGTTCGCTCCCTGCTCGCCACCACAGGCGACGAGCAAGAGCAGGGCGGCCATGTGGGCATGGCGCGGTTTCATGCTTCTCTTCATGCGCTCAGGATAGCGAGAGGACCGTCGGTGCCCAGTGCAGGACGACCAAGGTCGCCGCGATCGCGAGCAAGAGCGCTAGCAGGAGTACGACCGCGAACTCGAGGCACCAGAGGCGCACAAGGGTCGCGCGGGCGACGCCGATGCGAGCGAGGGTCCGCGTTTCGGCCGCGCGCAAGCGCAGCGTGAGCGAGAGGACGAGGCCGACGAGGAGGGCCGTCGAGAGGCCGATCAAGACGGCGAGCCCATCGACGAGGGTCTTGATGCCGAGCACGTAGTCCGTGAGCTCACGCGCGACCCCGCTCGGCTCGAGCAACTGGAGCGTGCGCGACTGTTCGTAGCGGGCGGCGAGGATGGTGCGCTGCTTGGCGTCGCGGGGCACGACGATGGCGGCGTTGATCGGTAGTTCGGCCGGGTCGCCGTGCAGGTGGAAGGCGTCGCGATTCTCGTCGGTCACCTTTTGGTACTCGACGACGGTCTTCTTGAGGATGCGCTGGTCCGCCTCGACGAGCACGAGCTGCTTGTCGAGCTGCTGCGCATCCTCGTGTCCGTGGAAGCGTCCTTCGAGCAGCCACCCCGTCTTGATGTCGCAATAGACGCCACGGTCGTTCGCGGTCCCATCGCCCTCGAGGACGCCGACGACGAGCATCTCGAGGGCAGGCGGCTTGGCGAGGTCGAAGACCTCGACCGGATCCGAGAAGAGGCGGTCGCCGACATCGAGGCCGAGCTCGCGGGCGACCTTGGCCCCGAGGACGCAGTCGCCGAGCTGCAGCGGCAAGCTCCCACGCGCGACGCGCGCCGCGAAGACTTCGAAGTAGTCCGGCGTCGTCGCGACGATCGGCCAGCCGCGCGCGCGGAAGCGCCGCTGCACCGGAATCACATAAGCTCGCCCATCGCTCTCGACGGCGTGGGCCTCGCTGCGTGTGAGAGTCGGCAGCGCGAGATCCCGGTGAAAGAGCACCGCCAGCGCGAGGTCGAAGCGATTGCCGCGCGCGCCGAGCACGAGGGGCACGCGACCCGCGCGCTCGTGGAACTTGGCCTCGAAGGCGCGCGCGACGAAGGTCGACGCGAGCGGCAAGAACATCACGATGCCGAGCGCCAGGCAGAGGATGCTGTTTTGCCGCCACGTGTGAACGAGGCGCCGCCGCACCAAGAAGAGGAGGCCGCTCATGGCAGCCTCTCGGCGCGATCGAGGACGACCCCGAGATCGAGCAGCGCAGCGAAGCGCCCGAGCACCGACCGGTCGTGCGTGATGTAGAAGAGCGCCGCATCGCGCCTTTGCACTTCTTCGAGCACGAGGTCGAGGACGAGGCCCGCACGCGCCTCGTCGAGGTTGCCCGTGGCCTCGTCGAGGAAGAGCACGTCGGGTTCGTGCACGAGCGCGCGCGCGATCGCGACGCGCTGGCGTTCGCCTTGCGAGAGGCGCTCGGGCTTGCGCCCGAGGACGGGGCCTAGGTCGAGTCGCTCACAGAGCTCACGCGCGCGCTGACGCTTGGACGCGTCGACGCCCAAGTCGCGGCGCACGCGAAACGGAAAGAGCACGTTCTCGAGCGCGTCGAGCCACGACACGAGCTCGAGCTCTTGGAAGACCAAGCCGAAGCGCCGCAAGCGCAAGGCGCGGCGCGCGGGCTCCGCTTCGCGCGTGAGGTCACGGCCTTCGAAGTCGATGCTCCCCGCTTGCGGCAGGAGGATGCCGGCGAGCAGCATCGCGAGCGTCGTCTTCCCGCTGCCCGACGGACCGATCCAGGCACAGGGACGCCCGCGCTCGAGGTCGAAGCGCGCGAGCTCGAGCCGAAAGGCAGCGCTGGCCGCATCGGGCCGATACTCATGGACGAGACCGCGAACCGCGATGCACGTCGAAGCGCCCTCCGCCATCACTTGCCCTTGGTCTCGATCGAGTCGGGCAGCTGAAGGTCGCTCTTCTCGAGCGTGCGCGCGGCCTTCGGCGTGTAGGCCACGATGCGCCACGCGTCGTCTTTGTTGGCGATGCGGTAGCTTGCTTCGTACTCGTTGGTCTGGTTATGCCCATGGCCCCAGTGCATGACCTCGCCGTAGACCGTCCACTTGGCGTCGACGTCGAAGGCAGCGCTGCCGTCCTCGGTGCTGGCGGGGCTCACGACCGTCCTCTGCCGCTCGAGCTTCTTGACGCGCGAGAGCGCCCCGCCCTCGTCGCGCAAGACGAGGCCCTCGTAGATCGATGTGTAGAGCTGCTCGAGCAGGCGACCGTGCACGCTGCGCGCCAAGGCGTCGTAGACCTCGTCTTCAGTGCCGTAGTCGAAGGCCCGATACACGTTGCCGTGCAGGGCCGCAAAGACGGCCTGAGCCTCGGCCTCTTCGGGCACAGGCGCCTTCACGAAGGGCAGCGGCACGTCGACCGAAGCGAGCGGCCAGCAAAGGGCGAGGAGCGCGACGAAGGGCAGGGCGCTGCGTTTCAGCAAGGACAGCGCCCGCCCTGCGTCGGCGACCACGAAGGCCAACATGGCCAGCACCAAGTACAACGCCAAGAGGCCGAGACTGACGATCGGTACAGCGACGCGGGGCGCCGGCGGCGGCGTAGGCACGCTCGCAAAGAGCGCCTCCTCGCTTCCTCCGTCGCGCCGCCACTCGAAGACCGGGTCGGTGACCGTGAAGGTGACCTCGTCTTCGCGACCGTTCGCGAGCACGACGCCCTTGACGATGACCGGCGGCACGCCTTCGTCGGTCGCGACCGCGAGGTCGGGCGGGAAGGCCCCCCAAGTCAGCGCGACCTTGTTTGGCTGCAAGGCTGGATGCACGAGCAGCAAGCGCAGCTTGGTCATGGCCCGCGTGCCGAAGCGCGGAAACAACGGCAAGAGCGCCAAGTCAGCGTCTTCGACGTCGAAGCCTCGATCCTGCGGAGCCACGACCTTGTCGTTGATCACCACGCGGTGCTCGCGCTCGAAGTAGGCGAAGAGGGCCCGGTGCACGACCTCGTGCTCGACGGGCTCGAGGCGGTCGCGGTTCTCGCGCAGCACGCCGACCAGGGCATCGGCGAAGAGCAGGTTCACGGTGATGCTGATGCGCACGTCTTCGCGACCGATCGTGATGCGCACGTCGGCGTCGGGCCCGTCTTGGGGATGCGCAAGGGCGGCCGCAGCCCCGTCGTGAGAAAGGCTCGGGACGAGGCTCGATGCCAGACCGAGGACAGAGCAGACAAAGCTTCGGAGCAGCACGAGCATTGCCGCACAGAATAGCAAGCCCACCTGCCGATCGGCGCGCGGAGCGTTATCGTCTTCTGCATGCAGGAACCAAGTCGAAGCAGCGGCAGAGCCGCGGCAGCGCAGCTCGCGGGCTCGCTGCTCTTCATGACGGCCGTCTCGACGGCCATCCTAATGGCGCGCGCGAACGGCCAGGCGAGTCAGCAACGAGAGCCGCGCATCCACGAGCGGCTCGAAGCCCTCGGTCCCGACGTCACGATGTACGACAGCCATGTCACGACGCTCGCCAACCCCTTCCTCGAGGGCCGCCTACCGGGCACCCGAGGCATGGAGATCGCCAAGGAATACGTCGAGTACTGGCTGCGCCGGGCCGGCACCGAGCCGGCCTTCGAGGACGAGGGGCGGCCGTCGTGGCGGCAGCCCTTCCTGCTCGGCCAGAAGCGCACGGTCATCCAGGCGGCGCGCCTCGGTGCAGGAGACCTCGACCTCGAGAGCGGCAAGGACTTCGTCCTCACGGGCCTCGGCGCGGCGACGGACGTCGAGCTCGAAGGCGAGCTCGTCTTCTGCGGCTACGGCATCGAAGACGGCAAGGACGGCTACACGAGCTTCGACGACGCGACCGACCTTCAAGGTAAGGTCGCCCTCGTCCTGCGCTTCGAACCGATGGACCAGAACGGGCGCAGCAAGTGGCAAGAGCGCGCTTGGTCGCCCGCGGCTGGGCTCCAACAGAAGCTCACGGCCTGCGCGAAGCGCAGCGCCAAGGCCATCCTCTTCGTCAATACGCAGGGCGCCGACGACCCGCGCGTGAGCGAGCTCTTCGAGCCGGGCGGCGGCGGCGAACGCGCGACCTCGGTGCCGGTCTTCCACGTGAGCGCTGGCGGGGCCGAGCGCCTCGTCCACGCGGCGTCGGGCGGCAAGGCGTCGCTCGATCCCCTCGCGGCCAAGGCCAACGCCGGGACGGCGATGGCCGCGCTCGGCCGCGTGCGGCTCGAGGCCGATCTCGTGCGCGAGCGCCTCGAGGGCGAGAACGTCGGCGGGGTCGTGCGCGGACGCGGCGTGCTGTCGGACCAGTGGGTCGTCGTCGGCGCCCACCTCGACCACTTGGGCTATGGCAACTTCGGCTCGCGGCGCGGCGCGGGCCAGCTCCATCCGGGCGCCGATGACAACGCCTCGGGTGTCGCTGGCATCCTCATGATCGCGGACAAGTACCGCCGCCACATAGCCGAGCTCGACGCCTCGGTGCCGCTGCGCAACGTGCTCTTCCTCGCCTTCAGCGGTGAAGAGTCGGGTCTCGTCGGTTCGCGCCACTACGTGACCGATCCGATCGCGCCGCTGCCGAAGCACGCCCTCATGATCAACTTCGACATGATCGGCCGCATGAAGAACGAGCGCCTCGCGGTCTACGGCGCCGAGAGCGCCAAGGGGATGGAGCAGTGGCTGGACCCCCTGCTCGCGAACTGCGGCCTCGAGATCGTCAAGAACCCGCTCGCCTTCGGCGGCAGCGACCACTTGGCCTTCGTCCAGCGCCAGGTGCCCTACCTCTTCTCGATCATCGCCGACTTCCACAACGACTATCACACGCCGGACGACGTCGCGGCCAAGATCGACCGCGAAGCAGCAATCAAGGCCGTGCTGCTCTACACCGAGATCGTCAAGGCCGCGGCGGCGCGACCCGAGCGCTTCGAGTGGCAGGCCCGCAAGCCGCGCGCGACGCGCAGCACTGGCAAGGCCAGCGGCGAAGAGACGAAGGCACAGGAGCCGCCGGCAGACGCTGCAGAAGCGGAAGCGAACCCGCCGCGGCGCATGGCGCTCAAAGTGCGTTTCGGCATCAAGCCGGGCGACTACAGCGAAGAGTCCAGCGGCGTCTTGGTAGCGGGCGTCACTGCCGACACACCGGCCGCGAAGGGCGGGGTCCTCGAAGGCGACGTCATCGAGTCCTGGAACGGGGCCAAGGTCGGCGATGTCGTCGATTGGATGCGCAAGCTCATGCAGCACAATCCCGGCGACAAGGTCAAGGTCGGCGTGCGTCGTGCCGGCAAGCCCGTCGTGCTGACGGTCGAACTCGAAGCGCCCGACTCGGGTCGCTGACGCGGGGCGCTCGCGAGCCGCCCCTCAGCGGAACGTCACGTAGCGCCCGCCCGCATCGTGGGCGATGTGCTCGAGCACCTGCAGCGAACCACCGACCGCCACGGTGTGGATGACGATCTTGCGGTGTTCGTTCCAGCGCGCGACGTCCGCGCGGATGCGGGCCGGGTCGGTGACGGCGCCAGCGGTCGGCTCGCCGTCCGAGAGGATGTAGATCGTGTCGACGTCCGGGTCCTTGAAGGCCTCTTGCACGGCGTCGTAGAGGTTCGTGCCCCCGCCCGCGCCGAGCCGCTCGATCCAGACCTTGGCTTGCTCGCGCGTCTTCTTGGTGAGGCCGCCGATGTCCTCCTTGGCCCAACGCTCGACGCCCGAGGAGAAGACCAAGATGTTGAAGAGCGCGTTCGGATCGAGCGCCGCGATCGATTCCAAGAGCTCGCGTTTGGCGACCTCGAGGCGCGTCGCCTCGCGCTTGCCCTCGTAACGACCGAGGACGGGTTCGACCATCGAGCCCGAGACGTCGAGGATGAAGATGACCCTTTGTGAGGTGATCTCGACGCCGAAGAACTTGGCGACGACGGTGGTCTCCTTGAGCCGCCGTTCTTCGCGCTCACGCCGCAGCTTGTCGAGTTCGCTCGCGGTCGGGACCTCGAAGGTCTTGCCTTCTTTCTCCCACCACGCGCGCCAGGCGGCGAGGCTCTTCTCGAAGGGTTGGCCGCTCAAGCTCCATAGCGCGTCAGCCACGGCGATCTGCAAGCGACCCGTTTCGCGCGGCAACGCGTCGATCAGGAGGGGAATGGCTTCCTTGTTGCGAGTTTCGGCCAGCGCCGTGATCGCGACGTGGCGCGTCGACCAATCGCTGTGCACGAGGGCCTCGCGCAAGAACTCGAGGAAGCCCTTGGCCTCGGTCCGCGCGATCTGCACGAGGGCGGCGTTACGCACGTCGCGGTCCTCCCCCTTCACGTAGGCCTCGAGGCGCTTGGCCCAGGCGGACGACCGCCCTTCGAGCGCGCCGATGGCTTCGATCAGGTAGCGCAGATCACCAGGGTCCTTGGGCTTGTCGAGCCACTTGTTGAGCTCGGGCAGCGAGGCTTTGTCCTTGCGCGCCGCCAAGACCAAGGCCGTCTCTCGCCGCACCTCCGGGTCTTTGTCCGTCAGCCCCTTGCGGATCTTGACGACGAGCTTGGGATCATCGAGGTGCAGCGTTGCCCAGAGCGCAAAGATCTTCTCGTGCGTGGCGCCCTTGCCGACGAGCTTCTCGAGCTTTTGGTCGACGGCCTTGTCGCGCATGGCGCCGAGGAGCTGCGCCATGGTCTTGCGGAGGTCTTCGGGCGTAACGGCCTGCTTCTTCGAGAGCTTGACGAAGGCGTCAGCCAGCTTGCTGCCCTGCATCTCGGCAAGGATCTTCGCTGCCTCGGACCGCGTCATGCCGGGCACGTCGACGCGCTCGAAGACCTTGGTCGCGAGTTCCCCGATGCGCTTGGAGCCGCGGCGATGCAAGGCCTTGAGGGCGATGTTGCGCATCTTCTGGCTCACGTCCTTCTCGAGGATGTCGATGAGCTTTTTCTCGTCGGACTTCTCGGCGCTGGCTTCGAAGGCGAGCACGCGCAGGTCTTCGAGCTCGGGTCGCGGCACCTTGGCGTCGCCTGCGTCCTTACCCTTGGGGCGCTTGTTCTCCTTGGCGTTCGGGTCGAAGGGCTTCCACAGGCGCTCGTAGAAGGGCACGTCTTCGTCGCTCGCCTTGCGCGTGTGGGCCGCGAGCGCCGCCTTGCGCACCGAATCGTCGGCCTCGGATTGGACGATGACCGCGAGGAAGTGCTTGCCGAGCGAAGCGCAGCCCGCCAGCGCATCGACCGCCGCCTTGCGCAGCTCCGGCTGCGTCGCGGTCGTCGCGACGTTGGTGATCTTCTCTAGCGCCGGCTGCTCACAGTCCTTGCGCCCATCGAAGCGCGCGAGGGCGAAGACCAGCTCGCGCCGCAAGTAGACGTTGGGGGCGTCCTTGTAGTAGTCGACGAGGGCTTGCATCGCCTCGCGCGTGCCAAGGTCGGCGATCGCGTAGAGGTCGGCCGCCTCGGCGTCGGGGCCTTTGGACTTGACCTTCTCGATGCGGTCGGCAAGCGACTCGCCCTGCGTGAGGACGCTTGCCAGAGAACAGAGCGCGAAGAGCGCCAATCGCAAAAGCAGCATGGAACGAATCGTCGACGCATGCGCGTTCGCTGTCAACGAGGGCTGCGCTTTTGGAGGCCCAAGCCTTGTTCACGAAACAGGTGTTCGTGAGCGAGTCGCACTCAGACGCGTCCACCGAGCGACGCCGCCATCGCGCGCCTCAACGAACGCATCGCCCGTGCCGTCCGCAAGCTGCTGCTCGCCGATGCGCACCTCAGTGATCGCAGCGCCTAGCCCGCGCTCCTTCGCAACCTCAACGCGTTGGCGATCACCGAGACCGAACTCAAGCTCATGGCAGCGGCGGCCAGCATCGGACTGAGCAGTAAACCCACGACCGGATACAGCACGCCAGCAGCGATCGGAATACCGAGAGCGTTGTATCCGAAGGCGAAGACAAGGTTCTGCTGGATGTTCGCCATCGTCTCTCGACTCAGTCGCCGCGCTCGCACGATGCCGCGTAGGTCGCCTTGGACCAAGGTGATCCCGGCACTCTCCATGGCGACGTCGGTGCCGGTCCCCATGGCAATGCCGACCTTGGCCTGAGCGAGCGCTGGCGCATCGTTGATGCCGTCTCCAGCCATCGCGACGATCTTGCCCGCGGCCGCCAAACGCTTTACCTCTTCGACCTTTTGCGCCGGGAGTACTCCCGCGATCACGTCTTCGAGACCGAGTTGCCTGGCAACGGCTTGCGCCGTTGTTTCGTTGTCACCGGTGAGCACGACGACGTGGACGCCCTCGTCTTGCAAAGCACGAATGGCTTCCTGCGTACTCGCCTTGATCGGGTCCGCCACACCGAGCAAGCCTCGGAGCTTGCCATCGATGCCGACGAACATGACGGTCTGTCCCTCGTTGCGCAGCGCCTCGGCTCGCGCTTCGAGGTCCGCAGTCGGGATTTCGTCGTCCGCGAGTAAGCGGGCGTTGCCCAGAGCCACGGCTTTTCCACCAACACGCCCGCGCACACCCTTGCCGGTGATCGACTCGAATGCCTCGGCAGCCTCGAGAGCCAAGCTGCGCTGCCGGGCGCCCGCGACGATCGCGGCCGCGAGCGGATGCTCACTTCCTTGCTCGAGGCTTGCGGCAATACGCAGGACGTCGTCTTCGGATGCGCCCTGCAGCGACTCCAGAGTGACGAGTCGCGGCCGGCCCTCCGTCAAGGTGCCCGTCTTGTCGATGACGAGCGTATCCACATCGCGCATCAACTCGATCGACTCGGCGTCCCGAAACAAGACGCCCTCGCTCGCGCCGCGACCGGTCGCGACCATGATCGACATCGGCGTCGCCAAGCCCAACGCGCAGGGGCAAGCGATGATGAGGACAGCGACCGCGGAGACCAGCGCATGCGCGAGTCTCGGCTCGGGCCCGAGTAGCATCCAGACGACGAAGGTCACGGCGGCAATGCCGATCACGGTCGGTACGAAGTAGGATGCGACCTGGTCGACGCGCTTTTGCACGGGTGCCCGCGATCGCTGTGCCTGAGCCACCATCGCGACGATTTGGGCGAGCATGGTCTCGGAACCGACCCGCTGCGCTTCCATGACCAAGGATCCGGTACCATTCAGGGTCGCACCGATGACCTTGTCGCCCGGAGACTTTTCGACCGGGGCCGGCTCGCCACTGACCATCGATTCGTCGACGAAGCTCGAGCCTTCGAGGACCAAGCCGTCCACCGGAACCTTTTCTCCCGGACGTATGCGTAGTCGCTGTCCGGCAGTCACGGAGGCGAGCGGGCGGTCCGCTTCGCTGCCATCGTCCGCAATGACTCGCGCGGTCTTGGGTGTCAGATCGAGCAGCCCGCGGATCGCCGAACTCGTTCGACTGCGCGCGCGGAGTTCGAGGACCTGCCCAAGGAGCACCAACGTCACGATGACGGCGGCGGCTTCGAAGTAGACCGCAACTCCACCATGCGCATCGCGAACCGCGGAAGGAAAGATCGACGGCAGGACGAGTGCGACGAGGCTGTAGCCGTAGGCGGCGCCGACGCCGAGGGCAATCAGCGTGAACATGTTGAGGTGGCGCGAAAGCACCGACTGCCACCCCCGGACCCAGAAGGGACGCGCGGCCCAGACCACGATCGGCGTCGCCAAGACGGCTTGCACAGCGAGCTGTACGCTGCGCGGCAGCACGTGTGCGATGGGATCCCCAGGAATCATCTCGCCCATGGCCAAGACGAAGAGGGGCACCGTCAGACAAGCCGCCACCTTGAAGCGCCAGGTCATGTCGACCAGTTCCGCGTCGTCCTCCGGCGCACCCGGGTCCATCGGCTCCAGAGCCATGCCGCAGATCGGACAGGTCCCCGGGCCCTCTTGCTGTATTTCGGGGTGCATCGGGCAGGTGAAGCGGCCCGTTGGGGATGGCTCCACGTCTGCTACGCGAGGCTGTGAGAAACGCTCGGGATGCTCGATGAACTTGTCTCGACAGCGCGTCGCACAAAAGTAGTAATCGGCACCGTAGTGGTGAATCGTCGGTGTGGATTCGCGAGGGTGAATCGTCATCCCACAGACGGGATCATGGGCTTCATTCGGCAGCATCCGACCTTCTCCTCTTGGCGATGAATTCCTGCGCGGCACAGTGCAGCGTCGGCACGACGAAGACGGTCACGAGAACGACGGTCATACCCCCGAAGGACGGGATGGCCATCGGAACCAAAACGTCGGAGCCCCGTCCGGTCGAGGTGAGGACCGGAATCAGCGCGAGAATCGTCGTCGCTGACGTCATGAGACAGGGCCGGATGCGGCGCTTCCCTGCTCTTACGACGGCTTCCCGAATCTCGTCCTTGGTCTCCGGCTTTGCCTCGTCGAAGGTCTGCTTCAGGTAGGTACTCATGATGACGCCGTCATCCGTCGCGATACCGAAGAGGGCCAAGAAACCGACCCAAACGGCCACGCTCAAATTGACGGTGTGGACCTGAAAGAGATCGCGGAGGCTGGTCCCGAAAGCCTCGAAGTCGAGGAACCAAGTTTGGCCATAGAGCCAGAGCATCAAGAAGCCGCCGGACCACGCGACGAAGACTCCCGAGAAGACGATGAGCGTGCTGACTACCGATCGAAACTGGAAGTAGAGGATGAGGAAGATCAGGAACAGAGCGAGCGGAAGCACGACGCGCAGCTTCTCCGTGGCCCGTACTTGATTCTCATAGTTGCCGGTGAATCGATAACTGACGCCAGCGGGTAAGACGAAATCCCCCTGCGCGATCTTGTCGGCGATGTAGCGCTGGCAGTCCTCGACAACGTCCACTTCCGCATAGTTCTTCTTCTTGTTGAAGATGACGTAGCCCACGAGGAAGGTGTCCTCGCTCTTGATGACCTGAGGTCCGGGGGTGTAACGGATGTTCGCGAGTTGGCCGATCGGTATCTGGGTACCGTTCGGAGCCGCAACCAAGATGCTCGACAGGCTGTCGATTTGATCGCGCAACTCGCGCTGATAGCGCACGCGCACGGGGTAGCGCTCCCGACCTTCGACCGTCGTCGTGATCCGTCTACCGCCAATCGCGATTTCGATGACGTCTTGCACGGCCCGAACGTGGAGCCCGAATCGCGCAATGGCTTTGCGGTCGATATCGATTTCGATGTACGGCTTGCCAACGATGCGGTCGGCGAAGACGGTCTCTGCGCGGACAGAAGGAACTTCTCGGAGCAGCTTCTCGAATTCGAGCCCGACTCGCTCGATCGTCGCGAGATCGGAGCCATAGACCTTGATGCCGAGCGGGGCGCTCATCCCGGTTTGCAACATGATGCGTCGCGTCTCGATCGGTTGCAGCATCGACGCCGTGGTCATCCCCGGAATGGTCGCAGCCTTGGCAATCTCGTCCCAAATGTCGCTCGCATCACGAATGTGGTCGCGCCACTGGCGGAACGGGCGGCCGTTGTCGTCGGGGACGAGGTTGCGCTGCGCGTCGTAGACGAACTCGTCGCGCTCGCGGTCATAGGCAAAGCGGCGCAGATTCCCGGCCTTGTCGACGAGGTACTCGGACTTGTAGTTGATGATCGTTTCCACCATCCCGATCGGCGCTGGATCGAGTGGGCTCTCGGCGCGACCGATCTTGCCGACGACGTCTTCGACTTCGGGAATCGCCCGGATGGCCATGTCCTGGGTCTGCAGCATGTCGAGCGCTTCGCCGATGGACGCGTGCGACATCGTCACTGGCATGAGGAGAAACGACCCCTCGTCGAGCCGAGGCATGAACTCCTTGCCGAGGCCGGGAAAGGCATGAACGAACTGGCTCCATGGACGTGACGTGCGCACGTCATCGGTCGACACGACGCCGAAACTGAGCGCTGCAACGGCACGCGGAACGAAGCCCAAGACCTTGGACGCGCCGAGCCAAGTGACGGCCCCCACCATCAGCAGCGTGGTGGGCAAGGCCAGGAAGAGCAGCTTGTGGCGTAAGCACCAACGCAAGATCGGCTCGTAGACCCGCTGGGAGAGCAGAAAGAAAAGCAGGCAACCGCCGAGAACGAGCACAGTGAACACGAGGGTCTCGAAGGGCTGCGGCGGACCGAGGGGGCTCCACGTACGTGCCAAGATCGTCGCGACCAAGAGTGCGAGCACAAAGCTCAGACCGTGGCGGAGCACCGTGACGGCACGCCCCGGCAGCCCTGACTCCGCGAGTCGCCAAAGTCCCGCGGCAACGAAGATCGCGCCGGCCCACCACGCAAAGGAGGCCCAGACGAAAACGCCCGCGCCGAGAAACACGATGGTCATGGCTGCACGGATCCAAGCACGGGGACGCGACTTGGTGCGCAGCAGCATGTGCGCGATCGGAGGAATGATGACGATCGCAACGACGATCGAAGCGAGCAGCGCAAAGGTCTTCGTGTAGGCGAGTGGCTTGAAGAGCTTGCCCTCGGCGCCTTCCATCGTGAATACCGGCAGAAAGCTCACGACCGTCGTGAGCACTGCCGTGAGG
>CALLZN010000072.1 GCA_937858895.1 uncultured bacterium
ACCAGGCCGGGAGCGACGCCCCGCGCGCGGTCGGCGCCGGAGCTGCTCAAGCTTGAGTCGAACATGGCCGACACACCCACTACGGCGCATCCGCTCGGAGCCACGTGGCTGGCCCTCGGGGCCCGCTGCGCTGCGGCGAGCGGCATCCGGCGCGTCGACCTGCGCTTCGGCGCCGAGGCGGATCCGGCGCAGTGCTACCTGATCCGCCTCGAAGGCGGTGGCGGCACGGTTGCGGACAACGTCAATCGGTGGCGTGGCCAATGTGCGCTGGCGCCGCTCGATGCAACGGCCATCGCGGCCTTGCCGCGGCGCCGCCTCGAGGGTCTTGGCGTCGAAGCGACGGTCGTCGACCTTCGGGGTTCCTACACCGGCATGACGGGGGGGACCAAGGAGGGGCAGCGCTTCATCGGTTGGATCTGGTACCAGGGAGACGCCGGCTACTACCTCGTCTGCGTTGGCGACGAGGCCGTCGTCGACGCGGCCTACGCGAGCTTCGAGCGCTTCGCGGCGACGCTGCGCGGCAGCGCCCCGAGCCCGGGTGCGGCGCAAGGTGCAGGCAGCGGCGGAAGCAGTCCTGGCGAGGGCGCCGATCCGCTCGAGACTCTGCGCGCCCTCATCGACTTCGACTTGCCGTCCGGATGGACGCGCGCAAAGGACCGTCCGATGCGCATCCTCAACTTCCAAGTCGATGCGAGCGGTACGACTTGCTACCTATCGGAGGCAGGCGGGACCGTGCTCGACAACACCAATCGCTGGCTCGACCAGCTCGGCCTCGCGCGCATCGACAAGGCGGGGCTCGCGGCCTTGCCACGCGTGTCGGTCTTTGGCAACGACGCCGTCCTCGTCGAGGGTAAGGGCAAGTTCGCGGGCGGCATGGGGGCGGCGCCGATCGAAGACGCGATGCTGCTCGGCGCGATCGCCGCTCGCGACACTTCGAGCCTCTTCGTCAAGTTGCTGGGTCCGCGCGAGGTCGTCGAGGCGCAGCGCGAAGCCTTCCTGGCCTTCTGCAAGTCGCTGCGACCCAAGGCCGGCGCGCAGGGAGGAGGGAAGTGATGCAACGAGTTCTGACGATCTTGCTGCGCATCTTCGGCGGCTTCGAGCTCGCGGTCGCGACGCTCTTCTTCATGACGCTCGCGACTTGGCTCGGGACCTTGAACCAGGTCGACGAGGGCCTCTTCCGCAGCCAGGTGCGCTACTTCGAGTCGTGGTTCTACATCGAGCGCGTGGGGCCCTTCGGCTTCCCGCTGCCGGGTGGCGCCTTGCTCATGGTCGTCTTGATGACGAACCTCGTGGTCGGCGGCATCCTGCGCCTGCGCAAGGGGGCGTCGACGATTGGCATCCTGATCACGCACGTCGGCATCCTCTTCTTGCTGTCATCGGGAGTCGTCAAGTACTTCAGCTCGAGCGAGGGCAACCTGTTGCTTTGGCCGGGCGATGAGGGCTCGCACTTCTCGAGCTTTCACTTCTGGGAAGTCGAGGTGGTCGAAGACCTTGGCGGAGGCAAGCAGCGGCGCTTCGTGATTCCGCACGACGACGTCGTGGCTTGCGACGGCGAGGCGGGGCGTAGCTTCAAGTCGGAGAGCTGGCCCTTCACGCTCGTCCTCGATCACTTCTCGCACAATGTCGACGTCGCGATGGCGCGCGGCCATGGCGACGCAGCGTCGGCGGGCGTCGTCATTGGCGACCTGCGCCTCGTGCCGCAAGACCGCGAGCTTCAAGAAGAGCTCAACTTCGCGGGCCTGCGCCTGCGCATGCGCGGCCAGGGCGGCAGCGAAGTCGGAACGGCTCTGCTGCATGGCCTCATGGACCACCCGCATGTCTTCGAGGTCGATGGCCGGCGCTTCGGTGTGCGCCTCCAGCGCGAGCGTGAGCTGCTGCCCTTCTCGGTGCGCCTCGACGAGTTCCACCACGAGGTTTATCCGAACACGATGCAGGCCAAGGTCTTCGCGAGCGACGTCACGGTGCGTGCCGGCGACGAGGTGCGGACCGCGAAGATCGAGATGAACCAGCCCCTGCGTCGCGACGGCTACATCCTCTTCCAGGCCAGCTACGGACCCGAGGGGGCACGTCCGGGTGATCGCAAGTATTCGGTCTTCCAAGTCGTGCGCAATCCGTCGGACCAATGGCCACTGTGGGCGTGCATCGTGATCGGCCTTGGCCTCTCGTTCCACTTTGGGTCGAGGCTCGTCCGATGGATGCATTCAGAGCGAAAGCGCAACGAGCGGGCGGCCATCGCTGCGGCGACCGCGCCGGAGTCCACGCAAGAACTCGTCGAAGCAAGGAGCTGAGCATGCACATCCTCGATCGGGTCCGTCTCGGCTGTCGACTCCTGTTCGCCTTCGTGGCCGTTGCACACGTGGTCGCGGGGCGCGGGATCGCGCAGAGCGCTGACCGCAGCCCATGGCCAGCCGACGTCGTCGAGGCCATCGAAGAGCTGCCCGTCCAAGACGCTGGTCGCATCAAACCCCTACTCGCTTACGCGCGCCAGATCCTGCTCCAGCTCTCGGAGCGGCAATCGATTACGCTCGCCGATGACACGAAGCTCTCGGCGACCGAGTGGCTGCTCGACGTGATGTTCCGCAACGCGGTGACGCGCGACGACCGCGTCTTCCTCGTCACGAACAAGGAGATCCTCGACGCGATCGAGGTCTCGCACGACGCGCGCAAGATGCGCGATCGCTATTCATACAACGAACTCGCATCGGGTGTGCAGAAGCTCTTCGAGCTCTCGGATCAGTACCGCGCGACCCTGCAGCGTGAGCGCAAGAAGGTCGGCGACCTGCCGCTCGTCCAGGGGCAGATCCTCGGCTTGGCGGATGATGTCTGGCTCTACCAGCGGCTCGGCGTCGAGTTCGCGATGCTCGCACAGCGACACCCGCTTGACGACGCTGGACTCGAGGCGCTCTTCGGCGGCAAAACCGCGCGGGCCTCGCAGGCCTGCGAACACGGCCTCGACTTGCATCGACGGCTGAAGGCCGAGATGGCGACGGTCGACGACAACGAGATCACGCCGCTCAAGCGCTTGTTGCTCGCCGTCTTCGACGCTGTCCCTCGCGGTGGGGGGCGACTCAAGATTTTCCCGGCGAGCGATGCCGCGAACCCCGACTGGAGTAGCGCAGCGGACATCCTCGACCGCTCGCTGCGCGCCGACGAGGCCGCGGTCCAGCGTGCCCCGTTGCTGCGCGCGCTCGAGGCCTTTGTCGACGGACCGGCCAAGGTCACGCTCGCCGATGCGACCGCGCTGCGCGATGCGGTGACGAAGGCGGCCACGGCGCGCGGCGAGGCGGGGGCCGTCTCGTATGAGCTCACGCTCGAGCGCGGCGCCTTTCTGCACTGGATCCGTGGTCTCTTCCTGATTTCGCTCGTCCTGGTCGCGCTGCTCTGGTGGAAGCCGCAGGCCACTCTCTACGGCCGTCTCGTCTACATGGTGGCGCTCGTCCCGGTCGTCTTGATGACCGTGATGATCGTCCTGCGCTGCGCGATCCGCTACCACGACCCGTCGACCGACATCCTCGCGCCGGTCACGAACCTCTACGAGACCATCCCCTTCATCACGGTGATCGGCGCGGGCATCCTGCTCTTCGTCGAGTTCGTCACGAAGAACCGCATCGGCCTGTCGCTCGCGATCCTGCTCGGCTTCGTCGGCAGTCAGCTCGCGCTCAGCTACGAGCCCCTCGACGGCGGTGACAACCTTGCGCCGCTGCAAGCGGTCTTGGTCTCCAACTTCTGGCTGCTGACGCACGTGCAGACCGTGACGGTCGGCTACGCGGCCTGTCTCGTGGCTTCGGTGCTGGCCCACGTGTGGCTGCTGCGCCGCCTCGTGCTGCACCTGCGCCGCGACCGGGCTCCGGCAGCCGACCCGATGCTCAAAGCCGTGATGCGCTTTTGCTATGGCGCGGTGGCCTTCGGTCTCGTCTTCTCGACGGTCGGTACCATCCTTGGTGGCATCTGGGCCAACGACTCTTGGGGGCGCTTCTGGGGTTGGGATCCCAAGGAAAATGGCGCCCTCATGATTTGTCTGTGGCAAGCCATGATGCTGCACTGCCGTATGGCGGGCTTCGTGCGCCACCTGGGCTTTGCGGCGCTGACCATTGTCCTCGGCATGATCACGGCCTTTTCGTGGTGGCACGTGAACCAGCTCGGCGTGGGCCTGCACAGCTACGGCTTCACGAAGGGCATCCTCCAGGCGCTGTACGTGTTCTACAGCATCGAGGGGGTCGTGCTCCTAGGCGTCCTCTTCTCGAAGGCCGTCGCGGTCGTCGCCGCGCAGCAGGTGCAGGCATTGCCTCGTGGTGGCGACGCGCCGGTGAAGGCGCAAGAGCGCTTCGACGCTTGAGTGCGCGACGCGGCGGCGGCGTGAAGACGATGCAATCTTGAGACAGGGGCGCAAGCGTCGAGATAAGCACGCCGCCGATACTTCGAGCATGAGCGAAGTCGAGATCAGCGAGATCACAGAGATCACAGAGCCGCCGGCGGCGACCAGCATCGAAGTCACGAGCTCCATCGGCGTGACCCATCGGGATGGCATGCTGCGCGCCATCGCGACGCGCGCGATCGCCGCAGGCGAGCGCATCGTGACGCTGTTCGGCGAGATTCGCGATCGACCGGCTTGGACGTCGGTGCAGGTCGATGAGGAGACGCACATCGATGTTCCGGCCGATTCGAGCCTCGAAGAGACGATTCGACGCTGTCCTTGGCGTTTCCTCAATCACTCCTGCAAGCCCAACGCGACGTTCCGCGGGCGAGCTCTCTTCGCGGTGGAGCCGATCGATGCTGGTACGGAAATCACGTTTCATTACGCGACGACCGAGTACCGCCTCGATGCACCCTTCCGCTGTGGCTGTGGCGAGAGCGAGTGCCTCGGCGAAGTGCGCGGCTATGCGCACATGAGCGACGAGCAGCGCGCTTCGATCGCGGACTTCGTGCTGCCGCATGTGGTCCGACTGGCCGAGAGAGAAGGCCGACGCGGGGACTGAGTTCGGTCTTGCAAGTACACGAGAACTCGTCAACTCACGCGGCTCCGCGCTTCTTGCACGACGTGATCTCGCGATCGCTGCAAGAACACGCTGCTCGCGACGCGATCGTGTTGCCGCGTTGCGCTGGCGACGCGCTCTGTGTGACATACGCGGAAGTCGACAACGAAGGATGGCGCATCGCGAGGCTCCTCTCGCCGCTCGTGAATCGCGAGTGCGTCGTTGCTGTCCTGTTGTCACGCACGTCACCGCTCCTCTTCGCGGCGCAGCTCGGCGTGCTGCGCGCCGGCGCTGCCTTCGTCTGCCTGGACGAAGCTTGTCCGCCGGAACGCTTGGCCTTCCTGCTCGAAGACTTGGACGCCGTCGCCGTCCTGTGCGAGGAAGACGGCGCGGCGAGGATCCGTCAGGTGCGACCGCAGCAGGCCGTCGTAGATGTGCGCGCCATTGCACCTGCGGTCGACGTCGCGCCGGACTGGCTCACGCCCTCGTCGCTTGCCTATCTCATCTATACGTCCGGGACCACGGGCCGACCCAAGGGCGTCATGATCGAGCACCGTTCGATCGTGCACCTCGTCCAACAGGGGCTCGCCTACTTCGATCTCGGGCCGAAGGATCGTTGCGTGCAGGTCTCGGCGCCGGTCTACGATTCGTCGCTCGAGGAGACCTGGCTGCCGCTCGCTGCCGGCGCGACCGTCGTCGTGGCCGACGACGCGACGACGCGGCTCGGGCCGGACTTCTTGCCCTGGCTGCGCGAGCAGCGCGCGACGGTCTTGATGCCGACGCCGACGCTCTTGCGCATGACTGGCTGCAAGGACCCCGCGCGCGAGGTAAGGGACTTGCGGCTCGTCTATGCGGGTGGCGAGGCCATGCCGCAGGACTTGGTCGATCGTTGGGCGCCGGCGCTGCGTTTCGAGAACGGTTATGGACCGACCGAGTGCACGGTGACGATCCTGCACGGGCGGCTGCACCGCGGACAGGTTCCGACGATCGGCTCGGTGCTGCCTGGCAACGAGGCATGGCTCCTCGGTGAAGCGCTCGAGGTGCTGCACGGCGAGGCGGTCGGCGAACTCTGCATTGGTGGTGTGCAAGTCGGACGTGGTTACTGGAAGCACGAGGAGCTGACGCGCGAACGCTTTCCCGTCTTGCCTGGTATCGGTCGCGTCTACCGGACTGGTGACCTCGTGCGTCGCACGTCCAGCGGTGACTTCGAGTACCTTGGACGCGTCGACAGCCAAGTGAAGCTGCGTGGCTATCGCATCGAGCTCGAGGAGATCGAGGCGCGTCTCGCGGCGTTACCAGGCGTGCACGCCGCCGCTTGTCGCGTATCGAAGACTGGCGCCGCGGCGCGGCTCGAGGCCTTCTTCGTGCCGACGCTCGCGTCAGCGCCGCCCTCGGACGAAGAGCTGAAGCGTGCCCTCGCCACGTCCCTGCCGGCGCACATGGTCCCGACGAGCATCGTGAGCATCGACGCCTTGCCGACCTTGGTGAGTGGCAAGCTCGATCGGAAGGCGCTTCCTGATCTCGATGCGGCGCTGCCGCCGACGACCACCGCACCGGCGGGGGCGGGGGCCAGCTCGCTGAGCGAGTCCGGCGATTCCGGCGATTCGATCGAAGCTGCAATGAGGACGGCGCTTTCGACCGCCCTCGACGGAGCCGCGATCGGAGTCGAGGACGACTTCTTCGCAGCGGGGGGGGACTCGCTCGCGGTTGCCATGGCTGTCTCGGACTTGCGTGAGAACCCGATGACCGAGCAGCTGTCGGCGCGTGACTTCTACGAAGCGCGCTGCGCGCGCAGGCTCGCGCACCTCGTTCGCGAGCGAAGCCGCGCTTCCCGCGGAAGCGTCACCGCGCCGGTCGCGCAAGCCGGAGACCGTGTCGCCCTCGTCACGGGCTGTCAGATTGCATGGCTGCTCTTTGCGACGACGATCACGAGTCTTCTCGCCTATGTGGCGATCTTCGAAGTCGCCCCGCTGGTCTTGAAGAGCTTCGGGCTCACGTCGACGTTGCTGCTGCTACCGGGCTTCGCGGGCGTCGCTCTCGTGCTCTACACGCTTCTGACCGTCACGGCGACGCTCGTCGCCAAGCGTGTCTTGATCGGCGCCTACCGGCCAGGTCGAACGCCGATTTGGACTGCGTTCTATGCACGACACTGGATCGTCGTCAGCGTCGCGCGTTCGATCCCGTGGGACCTGTTACGGGGAACAGTGCTTACGAGTGCTGTGCTGCGCCTGCTCGGCGCGCGCGTTGGCAAGCGTCTCCATGTCCACCGCGGCGTCGACCTCGCGATGGGGGCTTGGGACCTGCTGACGATCGGCGATGACGTGACACTGTCCCAGGACGCGTCGATCGGGCTCGTGCACCTAGAAGCCGGGCAGCTCGTGATGGGCACGGTCACGATCGAGGACGACTGCACGCTCGAGGTGCGGGCCGGACTCGGTGAGAACACGAGGCTTGCACGCGGCACGGAGCTTGCGCCGCTCAGCTATCTCGCGACTGGCACGACGACCGTGGCAGAGGCTCGCTACGACGGTGTGCCAGCTCAACGGGTGGGGCCAGCGACCAAAGTCCCGACGACGGAGACGACGACCGGAGCCTTGCGCCACGGGCTCGAACTCATCGCAGCGGAACTCTTCGTGCGGAGCAGTCCGGGTGTTGTCTTGCTCGGCTTCCTAGCTCTGCTTCTTGTAATCTTGGGCGTGGATGCTGCGACCGTGACCTCGTGGCTCGACACACCTGACGGGCTCTCGACGTGGCATTGTTTTATTCTTGTTGGAGTGACGGCGTTTGCGCTCGCCGCCCAGCTCTTCCTGCAAGCGCTCTTGCTGCGCGTGTTACCGAGAGTACCAAGCACGACCCTGAGTCGTTGGAGTCGTGATTACATTCTGGTCTGGCTGCGCACCGGCCTCCTCCAAAGCGCAGGCGATTGGCTGAGCGGCAGCCTGTACTGGCGTTGGTGGTTGCGGATCGCTGGGATGCGCCTCGGCAAGAACTGTGAAGTCAGCACGATCATCGACGTGCTGCCCGAGCAGGTGAGCATCGGCGATGAGAGCTTCTTCGCGGATGGGATTTACCTTTGCGGGCCAGTGCTGCGACGTGGGAGTGTGCTGATGGGCACGTGTTCGGTCGGCGAGCGCGTCTTCTTGGGAAACCACGTCGTCGTTCCGCCGGGCACGAAGCTCGAGAATGACATTTTGGTCGGCGTGTCGACCGTCGTCGATGACAGCGTGATGCGAGCCAAGTCGTCGTGGTTCGGCCATCCGGCCTTCGAGTTGCCGCGGCGCGAAGTCGTCGAGCTCGATCGAGCCTTGACCCATGAGCCGACAGCGCTGCTCTTCGTCAACCGACTTCTTTGGGAGACGTTGCGCTTTGCCATCCCTTCCGTCGCAGCGATTGGAGCCATCGCTTGGATCGTCATCGTGTCACACGGGGCCGCCTATGCACCGCTGGCCTCGCTCGTCGTCGGAATGGCCTTCGTGGCGATCGTTTGTGCGCTCAAGTGGCTCTTGCTGGGTCGGGTGCAGCCTGGCCAACATGGCTTTTGGTCGTCTTGGTGCGCGCGTTGGGACTTCCTCTATATGGCCTGGGGCCGGATCGCGCGCGGGGCGCTCGCGCCGCTCGGCGGCACCCTGCTGATGCCGGTCTTCTTGCGCGCCATGGGGGTCAAGGTCGGCAAGCGCGTCGTCCTCAGCGGTGACTTCGCCCAGGTCGTCGATCCCGACATGCTCGCGTTCGGCGATGCTGCGACCATCGATCGACCGCTCTTCCAAGCCCACAGCTTCGAAGATCGTGTGCTCAAGATCGCGCCGGTGTCCATCGGCGACCACGCGACGGTCGAACGCGCGACCGTGCTCTTTTATGGTGCCCAGCTCGGTCGGGCGTGCCATGTCAAGCCGCATAGCGTCGTGATGAAGAACGAGCGCTTGAGTCCAGGACACAGTTTTGAGGGCGCGCCGACGCGCCCGACTTAGACTGCGAGTCGCTCTGGCGGCATGCTGGCGTCGATGATCGACATTGCACGAGCCCCGTTGCTCTTCGACCTCGACGGTACGCTCCTCGATACGATCGACGACCTTGCTGCGAGCCTCATCTCTGTGCGTGCGTCCTTCGGCCTAGCGGACGTCGACCTCGACTTCGTCCGCCGCGGCATTGGTGACGGCCTCGATGCTCTCTTGCGGCATGGGCTCGCCGACATGCATGCCGTCGATTTGAGCCAAGAGGCGGTGCTCGAGCCGATCCGCGAACGGTGGCGCGCGCACTATGGAGGCCATCTCCAGGTACACACGCGAGCCTTCGAGGGTGTCGAAGCTGCATTGAAGCTGCTGGCGGATCGTGGACATCCAATGGCTATTGTGAGCAACAAGCCCGTGTCCTTTTGCAGACAGCTCGTGCGCGCCTTTGCTTGGGAGGGCATGCTTCCAGTCGTGCTCGGAGGCGACAGCGCCACGCGGCATAAACCCGACCCGGCGCCCATCGCCCTTGCGTGCGAGGTACTCGGCGTGGACGTCGGACAAGCGTGGATGATCGGCGATAGCCCCGCCGACATCCTCGCCGGCACACACGCTGGCTGCGCGCGCCGTGTCGCGTGCACGTGGGGCTACCGTTCGCAGGCCGAGCTCCGCGCTGCAGAGCCGACGGACGTCGTTGCGAGCTTCGCTGAACTGTTGGCGTTGATCTTCGCAGCAAGCAGCGGCTGACGTGGCAGACAACGCCTCAGGCATCAACCATGGAGTGGAGCGCGATCCGATTGCCTTCGCTGTCGAGTACGATTGCGCGGAAGCCATGCGGTCCAATCGAGTGGATGTCTTCTACAACTACTCCCCCGTGTTCACGAGCTTTCGCGACCGCATCGCGGATCCGACCCTCGGCGTTGAAGTAGACGAGAAGACCGCGGTCCGCGGCGATTTCGTTCGGCTTCTCGACCAAGCATCCGCCGTTGCCCTCGTCGTGCTCGAGGACCGAAAAGTTCATGCCTGGCATCGACACGCGGTCGACGGCGCAAGCGAGGACAGCGGCGTAGAAGGCGTCGGCGCGATCGAGGTCCGCGACGGGGATGTCGAACCAAACGGCACGGTTGTGCAGGGTGCTCTCTTGTGTCATGTGGCAGAAGATAGCCGCTGGTTCTCGTTCGTGACTGCTGCCATCAACGATTCGAGTGTGGGAAGACGAAGGACGGCGTATCGTCGTGGCCATGGCTCGTGCGATCGCCCTTCTGCCCTTCTTGTTGTTCTGCCGTGGATCTTTGTTGTGCGCTCAGGAAAGCGCACCGATCCAGCGTCCCAACATCGTCGTGCTCTATGCCGACGATGCCGGATATGCAGACTTCGGCTTCCAGCGCCAGCCCGCTCCCGAACTCGCGAGTCGCACGCCTTGCATCGACTCGATCGCCAAGGACGGCGTCAAGTTCACACAAGCGTACATGTCAGGCTGTGTGTGCTCGCCGTCGCGGGCCGGCATGTTGACGGGCCGGTATCAGCAGCGCTTCGGTCATGAGAGCAACTTACCGCCGGGGTCCAAGCTAGGGTTGTCGCTTGACGAGAAGACCGTCGCCGATCGCATGCGTGCCCTTGGCTACAAGACTGGGCTCGTCGGCAAGTGGCATCTCGGCTACGAGGCGGCCTATCACCCGAATCGGC
Source organism: uncultured bacterium (assembly GCA_937858895.1). Classification (GTDB taxonomy): domain Bacteria; phylum Planctomycetota; class UBA1135; order UBA1135; genus JACKHW01. The sequence goes on from CALLZN010000072.1 coordinate 10,607, forward strand.
GCGGCTTCGATTGGTTCTACGGCTTGTTGCAAGGCTCACGGCCATACGTGGCGACACCGCAGCCAACGCCGCATCAGGTCTTGCAGGAGAATGGCAAGGAGACTGAAGAGAGCGGTTATGTCACGGATCGGCTCGGGGACGCGGCGGTTCGTTTCATCGAGCAACACAAGAGCGAGCCCTTCTTCCTCCTCGTGTCGTTCACGGCGCCTCATGGACCGCTGCAACCGAAAGACGACGACTACGAGTCGCTCGGCGACATCACCAACGATCGGCGCCGCAAATATGCGGGCCTCGTACGATCGCTCGACGACAACGTCGGCAAGGTCCTCGCCGCGTTGCGCGACAACGACCTCGACGAGCGGACGCTCGTCGTGTTCACCAACGACAACGGTGGACAGACACAGACCGGCGCCATCAACAAGCCTCTACGAGGCAGGAAGGGAATGCTCGTCGAAGGCGGCATTCGCGTGCCACTCGCGATGCGCTACACGGGGCACATCCAGAAGGGCCGTGAGATCACGATGCCTGTGATCTCACTCGATTTCCTGCCAACCTTCGTGGTGCTTGGCGGCGGTAAGGTCGATCCAACGTGGAAGCTCGACGGCGCGGACCTATCGCCTTGGCTCGCAGGTGACCACGAGGAACCGCTCGAGCGCGACCTCTACTGGCGTGCCGGTGGGTCGGACGGCGAAGCTGCGCTTCGTCACACGCACTTCAAGCTGCACCGCAAGGATGCAGGCTCTGCATTCGCGCTTTACGACCTCGAGGCCGACGTCGGCGAGGCGCGCGACATCGCTGCTGACAACGCCGAACTCGTCCAGCAGATGGCAGCTCGCTATCGCTCGTGGGATGAGCAGCTCGTCGAGCCTCTGTGGGGCGCCGGCAGCGAGCGAAAGAAGCGCTGACCGCTCGGCGCCCGACTGAGGTCGTCAATCCACCCGTCGAGCCTTCGGCAAGTTGCGTTGCTCAAGTTGCCCGGCGGTCGCCAAGCAGCGCAATCGCGTCGGCGTCCTCCCAAAGCGTGCGCGGCACGGCACAGATGTGCTCCGGCCGGTCTGGGTGAGCGAGGACCAGCTGCACGTGGGTGCTCAAGTAACCATCGACGAGATCGCGGTCGCGCACCCAAAGGCACGGCGTGGCAAAGGTCTGGTCGTTGCCTGTCAACTCGCGCGGCAGCCGGAAGGTCTGGTGCACGAAGTCGGTGTCGCCCGTCAGCAGCAAGCGCTTCAACGGACCGTAGGCTCCGTCGTCGGGGCCGCGCTTGTGCGCAAAGCACTGCCTCGCGAGGTCCTGCAACTGCGGCACGGTCACCGAAGGGTCGAAGCTGAACACCCAGACACCGGTGAAGGGCCGCACGTTGCGATCGCCTGTCGGCGGAAGGTAAGCGCCATCGAAGGCCTGCACGACGACCGCCGGTCGGACTCGACAAGCGCGCAGCCGTCGTCGCGCCGGCGCAACCACGAAGAGCTTGACGACCAGGCTCGCGAGGAAGGCCAGCAGTGCGACCGCGCCGAGCACGAGGCCTGCTGGCTCCCAGGCGAAGAGCATCACGACCGCGACGACCGCGAGCACGATGCCGGCCAGGAAGCTGCGCAGCGTGAACACGAGCGCGCCGTGCGTCACGAAGGGCGGGTCGGAGAGCAGCAGCAGCGGCTCCTCTTCGCGGCAGGCGTCGTCGAAGCGTTCTTGCACCCGTTGGATCAGTCCGTCGAGGTCCTGTTCGGTCATCGGCGCACCCTAGCCCGAGCTCTCCCGGGACTCACACTTGAAACGCGAGGCGGACGAGGCAACTCGTTCCATCACGACCACCGCCCGGTGCAGCCCGCCGTGGCGGACCTCGACGCCGAGATGCGCGAGGCGCATGCCGTGGGCAGCTCCATCGACCTGCAGCATCTTCTCGAAGGTGTCGAGCGTGGGCTTGCTCACGTCTTTTGGCGAGCGCACCGGAGCCAGGAAGACGAGGCGACCAAGAGGCTTCAGCGTGCGCTCGGCATGGCGGATGAGCGTGCGCAGCGCGTTGTAGAGCGTCGCAGTATCGACCTGAAAGCTGAGCTCGCCGGCCCAAGCCTCCGCGCCGCCATGGAACTCGCGACGCCCATACGGCGGATCGCAGACGAGGGCATCGAAGGGCTCGCCACCGTTGGCCTGCAGCCAGCACTCCGCGGCGTCCGGTGCTCCGACGTCGACATTGAGCAGGGCCTTCGGCTCGGGCAAGCCAGCCTCGAGAAAGTTGTCATGCATGCGAACGCGCTCTTCGCCGCGCGCTGGGCGACTTGGCGTTGCCGCCACGCGGCTTGGCCACGGGTGCTCCGACACAAGCCTCCAGTCGAGGTCGGAGCCGACGGTCTGAGCGCCGAGGGCGGCAGCCGCCAGCAAGATGCCGCCTGAGCCGCAATAGGGATCGAGCAGGGTCGCGGCACCGACACGGGGAGCTTGCGCGAGAGCAAGATTGCACAGCAGCATGGCCCGGTCGGCGGGCAGCGTCGACGTGCTCAGGAAGGCGCGCTTGCGCAGCTCGAGCGCGTTGATGCGCGATTGTATTGCTGGCACGCGCGCTGGTACTTCGTAGAGCAGCATGTAGCGCGGCGGGGGGAAAGGTAGCGGGCTCGAGTCTTTGAGGAGCTGCCGGTCCTCGACGAGCCAGATGCGGTGTTTCGCGTTCTCGAGGTCCACCGGTCGGACCTCGAGCGCGTCGAGCACGGACCCAAAGGCTGCCATGCGGGCGCCGAGGCTGCCCGCGTGTTGGCTTCTGCGGGCACCCAAGACCAAGGACTCGATGCGCCAGCTGCCGCTTACGCGCGACCTGATGTGCTGCGCCGGGACAGCGCTCGCGACTTCGGCACAGGCGTCGATGCTGTCGCCTTGCCCCCATAGCTCGAAGACGCCACGGCAGCCCACGCAGCCGGCAGCCGCGTCTGCGAGCCAGCGCTCGTAGCTGTCGCGGAGCGGGTTCAGGAGCGGGTCGAGGAGCGGGTCTAGGAGCGGGGGGAGCCACTGCACGATGCGCGGGCCGATGTCGCCACCGTGGGTCGCGAGGATCTCGTGGTCCCAGGTCCAAACCATGTCGCGTGGGCCGGCCAGTCGCTGGGCTACTGCTTCGAACTCGGCCAGTCGGCTGTCGCCAGCGCGGGCGTAGAAGAGGGCGAGTAGAGGAAGGGGCTTGGCTCGCAACTTCAGCTCTTCTGCTCGATGTGCGGCTTCATGTTGTCGACGAGTTTGACAGGGATGGAGGAGCGCGCCCTTGCCCAGATCCAGGTCCTCGTCGCCGGCTACAAAATCGTTCCTAGCTGCGGAGATCGATTTGATGCTCGCCAGACTCGACTCCAGGGAGACCGCGTCCCCATCAATCCCTCGATTCGATTCTCGATCCCACCAATGATTCGCTTCATCGCAGCATTCCTGTTTGCGGCCCTGCCGCTGAGCGCCCAGGCGAGCGCCAAGATCTCCTTCTTGCACGGTATCCCCGGCCTGCCGTCGGCCGTGGATGTCTTCGCCAACAACAACAAACTCTTCTCCTTCGACTTTGCTGAGTCCAAGGGCCCGATCGACGTGCCGGCGGCGACCTACAAGTTCGACATCAAGCTCGGCGGCAACACGGTCTTGACCGCGAGCCCGCAGCTCGACGCTGGCAAGAACTACACTGCGGTCGCGCACCTTACGAGCACGGGCATTGCGCTGGCGCTCTTCGTGAATGACCTCGCGTCGACGCAAGCGGGCGAGACCCGCCTCGCTGTGCACCACCTCGCCGATGCGCCGGCGGTCGACGTTCGCGTGCGCGGCGCCGGAAGCACGGGTGCCTTCGCTGTCCTCGTTCCTAACCTCGCGAACCCCGCGCGTGCGATCGCCGATGTCAAGGCTGGCCGCTATGAGGTCGGCTTGACGGCCGCGGGCCAGACGCAGTTCGCCTTCGGGCCGGCGACGCTCGAGTTCTTGCCGGACCGCTACTACGCGATCTTCGCGATCGGCAAGCTCGGCCAGCCTTCCTTCCAGCTCTTCATTCTGGAGCAGTTCCTCGAGTCACGCGCGACGCCCGCGCGCGTCTCGGTTATCCACGGAATTCCTGGCTTGCCGCAGGCCGTCGATATCTTTGCGAACAATGTGAAGCTTTTTGATTTCACCTATGCACAGGTCCGCGGCCCGCTCGAGCTCGCGCCGGGTGCTTACAAGATCGATGTCAAGCTCGGCTCGACGACGGTCCTCAGCGGCACGCCGACTCTGAGTGAAGGTGTTGAGTACACGGCCATCGCGCACCTCGACGCCAATGGTCAGCCGAAGCTGTCATTCTTCGTCAACAACGTCAAGGCCGCGGCCAAGGTCGGCGATGCGCGCGTCACCGTGCGCCACACGGCGCAAGCGCCAGCAGTCGACGTGCGTGGTCGCGCGACGGGCATCGGCAACTTCGGCGTCCTCGCCGGCAACCTGTCGAATCCGAACGAAGCGAGCCTCGAGCTCAGCGCAGGCAGCTACGACGTCGGCCTCACGCCAGCGGGCAACACGCAGTTCGCCTTTGGGCCGACGACGCTCAAGCTCGACGCCAAGAAGCTCTACACGGTCTACGCGATCGGCCAGCTCGGCCAACCGAGCTTCCAGCTCGTGATCCAGGCCTTCGACTTGCGCAAGTCGCTCGCCACCAAGATCTCGGGCCAGGGTTGTGGCGGCGGCTCGATCGCGATCTCGAAGGCACAGATCGACTTCGACGAAGACTTCACGATCAGCCTCAACGGCGCGCCGATTCACGCGCCAGCCATCCTGCACGTCGGCGCATCCGACAAGGTCTTCGGCTCGCTGCAGTTGCCGCTCGACCTCGGCGTCCTCGGCCTGAACGGCTGCACGCTCTACCAGGACTCCGTCGTCGTCTTCGGCGCACAGGCCAATGGCGCCGGCAGCGCGAGCTTCACGATCAGCGTGCCGGGTAGCCTAGCGGGCCTCAACGGCGTCTACTTCCAGTGGTCCTTCTTGACCAACGCTGGCCCGCGACTCACGGACTTGCTCTCGATCGTCGGCAACTGACGCGCCAACGCTGTGCTCGCCCTCGGCTTCAGCGGCCGAGGGCCTCGCTGAGCTCCAACAAGATGAACTCGTTGTCGTCGGGACGGTCGGCTCCGACGTGACGCCCAACGCTGAACGGGAAGTTGTTGTCGTTCAGCACGCCGATGCGCGTCGGCGAGAAGAAGAGCACATCCTCAATGGTCACGAAGGGGAAGGCAAACTGCGCGCCGATGCCGACGTCACCCATTGAGGCCGGGCAACGAGATGCGCGCCGGATCGTCGATAGCGAGTAGGTCGACCGCCAAGCGCTTCGAGACAGCTTGCCCGCTGCCGACCAAGCCGATCTCGTAGATCGCCTTGAAGCCGCGCAAGTCACCTTGCGTGTTGTCTCGCTCGATGACGAGGCCGCGCTGCGGCGCGAACATAATGAAGTCACCAATCGCCTGGCCGCGTTGGTCCAGCGGGTAGCGATGCCATGTCGACGTGTAGCGCTGGAACTTCAAGTCGAACTCATGGATCAGGAGTTCACGCGCATTGCTGTCACTGAGCGGCTTCTCGAGCAGCGGCAACAGGTAGCGTCCGTCGGTGGACAAGGCCATGCCTTCGAAGCCGCCCGAGCCCTGGACGAGGAAGGGCGTGCTGCGCGCCGTGCTTCGGTATGGCCAGAAGAGACCCGCGAGCCATGGCGTGTTCTTCCCGTTTTCGTCCTGCAGGTTCGTGCCATCATCACCGCCGCTGCTGAGGCGCGGGAAGTCGCCGAAGAGGCAGACGATGCGGATCGAAGGCTCTTTTTCTTGTACACGCAAGAGAGAGCGGAAGTCGAAGCTCTGGACGTCGGCGCGCGCTTGATGATTCCAACGCTGGATCGGTGCAAGCACCGCGTCGGTGAAGGATTCGAAGGCCAACGTGCGATTCGCAAACTCGGCGCGCGGATTCAACTTCGTCTCGACATTGAAGCGCACGAAGAACGCGTTGTAGCCCCGGCGGATGCCGTCCGGCGCCCAGCTACCAGGTCCGACCAAGTAGAACCACTTGTAGACCTCGACGAACTCGAAGACCTGGTCGAGGCTCGGCATCGCATAGGGATGCGGCATTCCCTTGAGCCAAGCGTAGAGCCACGAGACCGGCGAGAGGTGGAAGTCATTGCGCTGCTCAGGCCCGCGGAAGAGCTTGTCCGCGATGAAGTCGCGCTGGATCGTCGCGAAGTCGAGGTCCTTGACCAGCACTTCGTTCGTGCGGTCATAGGTCGTGTTGTCAGCGCGACGCGCCTTCTGCGAGTTGATGATCGGGTCGTGGTTGAGGATGGCGACGCCGTCCTTCGTGACCGCGCAGTCGAGTTCGAGCGTCGTCATGAAGTGGTCGAGCGCCGCCTCCATCGCGGGCAGCGTGTTCTCGGGCCGCAGGTTGCGCGCGCCGCGGTGGCCTTGCGCGTCGAACTTCGCGGGATCGATAAGGCCGAACTGGTCGAGGTAGTCGCCCTTCTTGCCGTCGTTGTTGGCATCGAACTCACGCACGGCCTCGAGCAAGAGGTCGGGACGGTCCGAGATGATGCCACGCACACCGAGCGCCATGAGTTCGAGCATGCGCGCCTTGTCGTTCACGGTCCAAGTCACGACCGGATAACCAGCGCTCTGCAGCGAGCTGACATTGAAGATCTCGCTCGAAGCTGCCGTGAGCTCGCGCGGCGGCGTCGCGCGGTCGGGGACGACGCTCTGCGCATTGCCGTCGGCGATCATGAGTTCCCACGGCGAGAAGACCGGGTCGTGCTTGGCGCCGAGGCTACGGCCACGCGCGGCGATTGCATTCATGATGCGGATCGCGCTGCCTTCTTCGTTGTAGGGGTTCTGCGGTGCACGGAGTTCGCGGCCGCTGCGGCGCAGGTCGGGCAGCGCGATGGGGGCTTCGAGGACCTTGCCCGTCGCGTCCGTGTGGATCAGGAAGGGGCCGAACTCGTCACCGAACCACAAGCTGCCGTCCGGCGCGCGCTGCAGCGACTCGATGTCGAAGTCGGCGCCCGTGAGGAAGCGCTCTTTGCTGAAGTGCTCGGTGATCGCGAAGTCGATCTTCTTGTCGGGATCGCGAAGCTCGATGAAGTCCTCGACCGCGATCGCGCCACTCCCGCCATTCGCGGTCTTGAAGTCCGGACGGATCTTGTAGACGCGCAATCGGTAGTCGGCCGAGTTCTCGATCGAGCCGAAGCCGTTGTCCGACATGGCCCAGTAGCTACCGTCCTTGTTGTCGACGATGGCCGAGAAGCCTTGGACAGGCTGCTGGTCGACGAAGGGAACTTGCACGCCGTGGAAGGGGCCGGCACCGATGCGTGTCGCGGACGTCGGCCCCTTGGCGAAGGTCGCTCCCGGCAGGACGGCGCGTCCGACGAGGGTCACGTCCGGCGTCGGCCGCTGCACGACCTGGGCCAGAAGGAGCTGCGGTGAGGCGGCGAGCGCGACGAGCGCGCTGCCCATGAGAGTCAAGGTCTTCATCATCAGGGTCTTCTCGTACTAGAGTTGCGAGGAAGACCGCAGGGTGCGAGGCCGTCGTGAAGCGATGCGCGACCCTGCGATGAAAGCTGCGATGCAAGCCGCGATGCAGAGCACGAGGGCGTTGGCGCTCGCGTTGCGGATCGCCAAGGCGATCTGCAAGTAACTTTGCCAACCACCAAACAGACCGGCTCGCCGCTACACATGCCGCTGGCGGGCGTGTCGCGGTACGCCGTCAAGGGGGCTGGCCTGCTCATCTCATCTAGCCATGCAAGCCGGGTCGTGCGCGACCTGCAAGGCGACGAGTCTTCGTCGTGACGACCTCGACCGAAGTCAGTGCCCAGGCGGCTTCGGATCGATGCCCTGCATCTGCAGCTCGACGTGCTCGTGCGCGCCAGGTCGGAGATCGACCTCGACCTGTACTTGCGAGCGTTGGCCCAGAGGTGTTTGCAACCACGCTCGCAGCCGACCGCGACCCGCGATGGAGCGTCCGAAGTCGAAGTGTCCATGCTCATCCGAGATGGCTTCCCGGTTTCCCGACGCGGCTTTCCAAGTGACGCAGATCGACTGAAGTGCACGCCCGTCGATACCGAGAATACGGCCCGCGAGCGAGGCTGTATGGATTGTGATGTCGTGGGTGATTTGGTCCCCCTCGGCTTCGGGGAGCCACATCGTCGAAATGATCTTGCCCTCGGAGTCGTTCACCCGAAGCCCCAGTCGCTTGCGGAGAACGCAATCCAACTCATAGTTCCCATCGGTGTCGACGGTGCATACAGCGCCCGTCGTCGCGTTTTCAACGGAATGGCCCGTTGCGAGACGGCCATCGATCGTCACACGGCCACGCACGAGAACGATGTCTTTCTCGGGCACGTGGAGATCGATTGCCGCTGCATTGGGGTCGAAGGCGACGATCGTGTTGCCGTTCGCGTCGATGAGGTCAAGATCGTGCAAGAAGACGAAGCGTGCCGTTCCTGACCGAAGGACGTCGAGGGGTACTTACACGCCGTGGAAGAGGCCGGTGCCAATGATCGGGGCCGGCGTGAAGCGATGCGCGGGGCCGGCGTGAAGCGATGCGCGGGGCCGGCGTGAAGCGATGCGCGGGGCCGG
>CALLZN010000073.1 GCA_937858895.1 uncultured bacterium
GGCGCTTGGGGGGCGGGGAGTTTCCGAGCGGTTTTTACCGCGCCCGACGCGGACGATTCCCTTAGGCCCGCCGTGCGGGTCCGACTATTCTCCGCCCCAAGGGAGAACATCGAGATGCTGCAACGCGTATTTGGAATTGGGCTCGTGGCACTGGGACTTTTGGCGCTCGGGGGCTGCAAGAGCCAGGCGGAGAAGTGCATGGAGACGACGGAGGAGACCTACAAGCGAACCGTCGCGGCCTGCACCGACGACGCGTGCAAGGCCGAAGCAGCGAAGACCAAGGCTGACTTCATGGAGGCTTGCAAGAACGCCAAGTAAGTGAGGTGCCGGGGCGCGATCGCCTATCGCTGCCCCGCGTCCTCGTCCCATGTCTAGCCCAGGTCGAGCGGCGCCGTCCCGTCGTCTCCAAACGCGCTCTGGGGCACGCCCATGCCCTGCGCCAGCCGCAAGAACAGGTTCGCGACCGGCTCCTTGTTCCCGTACTTGATGTGGCGCCCCGTCGGTAGGTCGCCGCCAAGCCCGCCTGCCACGACGATCGGCATGTTGAAGTGGGAGTGGCTGTTGCCGTCTTCGATCTCCGAGGAGAAGAACACGGCGCTGTTGTCGAGGATGCTCTTGCCACCTTCATCGATCGCGTCGAGGCGCTCGAGCAGGTAGGCGAGCTGAGTCACCTCCCAGATGTCGATGGCAGTGAGCTTGTCGAAGTTCTCCTGCAGGTCCTGGTGATGGGAAATCTGGTGGTGCGCCCCGGAGACACCAATGAACTCATAGGAGCGGCCGCTGCCGGCGTTGCCCAACATGAACGATACCACTCGCGTGACGTCGCACTGGAAGGCCATCACCGTGAGATCGAGCATCAGCTTCACGTGCTCGGGGAAGGTGTAGTTGTCGCCCGGGCGCTCGATGGGATCGCACGCAAGCTCGGTCGCGTCCTGCACGCGTTGCTCGAGGCTTCGCACACCGCTCAGATACTCATCGAGCTTGCGCTGGTCCGTCTTGCCAAGCTTATTTTTCAGGCTGTTGGCGTCTT
>CALLZN010000074.1 GCA_937858895.1 uncultured bacterium
CGGGTTGTTCCTCGAGCGCGCAGCAGACGGCTACCCACAGCACCGATGGGCGCACGCTGGTCGGCGGCTACCTCTTTCATGACTGGCAAGGTTCCTGCGGCGTCGCGAACATCCCGGGCGTCCTCATCGTCGGCGCGACGCCCCTCGATCTGATGATCCCGGGCACGACCTGCCGCATTATGCAAGACCTCTTGCTGCTCGATGGCTTCGTGACGGACGGGCAAGGAAACGCGACGCGCACCTGGGCGCTGCCGTCGATGTCCTTGGCTGGCATCACTCTGCTGACGCAGATGGCCTTCCTCGACGCCGCGGCGAACAGCGTGGGCATCATCACGAGTAACAGCTTGAACAGCGTCGGCGGGGTCGGCACGACCAACACCCGCGTGACGCTCACGCAGGCGCGCTCGCTGATCACGCAGTTCAGTTCGTAAATTCGAGCTTCGTAGTTCGCGCACGGTGTCGGCCACGCTGCGCGCAGCCGCTGCCGTCACCAGTTCTCAGGCGTCGCCACCCGTGATCGCGAGGCAGTGGCCTTGGATCGACGCGGCGGCGTCCTCGCAGAGAAACACGACGCTCGCGGCGACCTCTTCGGGCCGGATCAAGCGCCCACTCGCCTGGCTCGCGGCGAGGGCCGCGCGCGCCTCATCGCGACTGCGACCCGTCTTGGCTTCGATGCGCTCGAGGCTCTGCTCGAGCAGCGGCGTATCGGTGTAACCCGGGCAGATCGCGTTGACCGTGATCTGCGTCTTCGCAAGCTCGAGGGCCCACGACCGCGTCAAGCCAACGACAGCGTGCTTCGTCGCCGTGTAGGCCCCGACGTAGGCGTAGCCCCGCAGCCCGGCGTTGCTCGCGATGTTGACGATGCGCCCACGAGGCTGCGTGCGCATCGAAGGCAGGGCCGCGATCGTCGCCGCGTAGACCCCACGCACATTGACCGCATAGAGGCGGTCGAGCTGCTCGCAGCTCGATTTGTCGATCGGCGCGCTCTCCGCGATACCGGCATTGTTGACAAGGATGTCGACCGGCCCGCGTTCGCGGACCAGGGCTTCGATGACCGCCTGCACCTCGGTCGGCACAGCCATGTCGCAACAGCGATGCACGCCGCCCGTGCGCGCCGCCATTCCGGCAAGCGCGCCCTCGTCCCTCCCGAGCAAGCTGACCCGCACCCCACGCTCGGCAAGCGCTAGCGCCGTCGCGGCGCCGATCCCCCGGGATGCCCCGGTCACGATGGCATGTCGATCTTTCATGCGGGTACGTATGTGGTTGGAGAGGTTTCTGGCTGTTGTCGTACGGAGCTTAGAGGGTGCAAGGTCACAAGGCTCGTGTCGATCCGCCCGGCACGTGCTCAACCTGCTCGAGGAGCACGCGGCAGGATCCGGCACGTGATCCGCCGCGTGGGAAGCACCGAGTCCGCCGTCGAAGCAGCCGCGCTCCGTCGGACCGAGGCCCAGGTGCTCGATTCCGCTCGCCCTGCTCAGGTCGTTGAGTAAAAATACTCACCAAGATGAGTAAACAGCCAACCGTCTACCAGCGCCGCCAGATCGCCGATCTGCGTCGCCGGTTGTGGGGGCATAGGTGACGTCACGGAGGGTTCTGAAGAGCGTGCTGCACAACTTCCTCGGCACGTTCACGAGTCGGCACTCAGACCATCGTGGCTATTGGCTGTTCGGTCAGCTGCCCGCTGACCTCGACCGATGGAGTCTTGATCTTCGAGGTGATCCACCCGCGGGTGAGTCGCCGGTGGATGTCGCGCGGCGACTTGCCATTCGTCGGTTCAATGAGCAGGTCTGCAAGGCCGGGCTCGACAGGTCTGTCGTTGCGGAGGCCTTGCTCTCGTGGAGCCGTGCTGAGCCCTTTCTTGGATGGCAGGGCGATCACCTGGTCTCGGGGCATCGCGTCGAACTCCGCGCCCGAGTCGTGACGGACATGGGCCGCGCGGTCGAGCGGCGCCACACATGCTTCGTCGCACCCCACGATCCCATCAGAGAGAGGCGCCGACTTCCGGTAGACTGGGGCGCCTAACGCGACGCAGGAGCCGACGAGCCGCGACCAGACCAATCGCAGAGCCGAAGCCCTCGCACGAGGCTCGCGGCTCAGCGTCAGGTACGTTGGATAAACAGGTCCTGCGCCTTGCAATCTTCGGAGTAATCTGTACTTTCTGTCGCGGAGGAGTTCATGCGTCTGAAGTCAATAAAAACCAAAAACTACCGCACGCTCGAGGATCTGAAGCTCTCTTTCCGAGGTAACTATTGTACGATATCCGGTCGCAATAATGCCGGGAAGTCGAGCGTGATTCGCTTGCTGACGGATTTATTTCAGGCTGGCCCTTCGTCGCCTTGGTCGCACAGCGATGAAGTTGACTATGTCGACGACAAGACGCAATGGGTTAAGGATTCTCCGGCGATCTTGGTTACATATGACCTGTTGCTTGCAAAGGGCGAAGACCCGGCTCTGATCGCGTTTGTAGAGCAGATGTCGTCGCAGCAGGCGGCTGGTGAACAGATGTCGCTCTCCGTCAGCTACAATCTCGATGCTTCAGAGGGACTGACAGTCTCTGTGTCTGTGGATGGGGCGCCACTAGACGAGAAGTTGTCGAAAGAAGTTCGCAAGAAGATTCGGAGTTCCAATCTGCTTTTTCTGTACAATTCAACTACGCCGCATGACCAATACTTCTTCGGGCGAAGTCGGCGGCGCATGTTCTACGATTTCGTCATCTCAGATGATGAGAAGAAGGCGCTCGATGAGGCATACAAGCATACGGAGCGAAAACTGCGCAAGTTTGCAAAGCAGCACACCCAGGACTTGAGCCGCGTTCTTGGTCGGTTGACCGAGAAGTACAATGTTGAGGTCTCACCCCCAGAGGGTGCCGCAAACCGAAGGATGCCACTGGGTATTAACCTGACTGACCGCAGCGTAGAGGTGCCCCTGGACGATTGGGGTAGCGGCACGCAGAATCGAACCCACATTCTAATGGCCATTCTGCAGGCGAATCGAATCAAGACGACCGACTCCGCCGATGACAAGATCACGCCAATCGTTGTCATCGAGGAGCCAGAAAGCTTCTTGCATCCAGCTGCTCAGTCAGAGTTTGGGCGCATGTTGCGCGAATTGTCCGATGAGCTGGGCATTCAGATTATCGCCACTACGCATAGTCCGTACATGTTGAATCTCGAGGACCCGTCGGCAAACATTTTGTTAGAGCGAGCCGTTAGTCGCGGCAAAGTCAAGGCAACACGCGCGGTTGACACCGCGGGCGACGAGTGGATGGCGCCTTTCGCGGACCATCTTGGTATTGGTGCTAGTGAGTTCTTGCCCCTCAAGAGCTTGTTTGCGTCGCAGAAGTCACGCGTGCTTCTCGTTGAGGGACCAATTGACAAGGCATACTTCGACTACTTCAAGCAAGGCCGAAAGGGCTGCCAGCAACTCGACAGAGACATCGAGGTCGTGGCTTACGGTGGGAAAGACACTCTCAAGAATACCTTGCTCCTGCAGTTCGTTGTGCGCAATTTCGACCGAGTGTTCGTTACCTACGACCTCGATGCAAAGGGCGAGGCTGCTGCCGCACTTCAGCGCGTTGGCCTCACATACGGGGACAACCATGTGGAGCTAGGAATGGACAAGCCCGGAAGAGACTGTATTGAGGGGCTCTTGCCTGAGTCTGTTCTCTCGGCGGTGGCCGGGCGCGAGGTGGATCTCGTCATGCAGCTTGGGAGCAAAGAGAGTAAGGCGCGTCGATGGGCCAAGGAAGAACTGAAGAAGCGCTACCTGGCGGAGTTTGAGGCGACCGGATCTTGGGATCCAAAGATGCTTGAGGGGCTAAACAAGGCAATCGTGCGGATAAATAAGGCGTTGGCGTGATGGTTATGTTCGCCGCCCAAATCCACGCAGGAGCTGACGGCGATTCGTGCCACAACTCAGCGTGGAGCCGTTAGGATTGGAAGGCCCAGAGCCGACTGCCTTGATGTGAAATGTTTCGCTGTCACGTGAGAACCGACACTCTCGCCCATCGTAGGTCAATGAGATAGGACGTTATGCCCATCAAGAAATCCGACCTCTACACCTCCCTCTGGGCGTCGTGCGACGAGCTGCGCGGCGGCATGGATGCCAGCCAGTACAAGGACTACGTCCTATTCCTGCTGTTCATCAAGTACATCACCGACAAGTACGGCAACAGCAGCGACTTTGCCCCGCCGGTCACCATCCCGAAGGGCGCGAGCTTCAAGGACATGCTCGAGCTGCGCGGCAAGAGCGACATCGGCGACAAGATCAACACGCAGGTCATCGCGCCGCTGGTGAACGCCAATACCCGGCTGGCCCGCAGCGACTTCCCCGACTTCAACGACTCCAACAAACTCGGTGCAGGTCAGGCCAAGGTCGAGCGGCTG
>CALLZN010000075.1 GCA_937858895.1 uncultured bacterium
CTTTGATCCACCAAACGGGGAAGCATGGCCAATCTCAACAAGGTCTTCTTGATCGGCAACCTGACGCGCGATCCAGAACTCCGCGCCACACAGGGCGGCGTCAACGTCTGCAAGTTCGGCCTCGCCGTGAATCGTCGCTACACGACGCAGCAGGGGCCGCAAGAAGAGACGACCTTCGTCGATCTCACCGCCTTCGGGCGTCAGGCCGAGGTGATCCAGCAGTACTGCACGAAGGGCAAGCCGATCTTCGTCGAGGGGCGCCTGCAGTTCTCGTCCTGGGAGACCAAGGAGGGGCAGAAGCGCAACAAGATCGAGGTCATCGTCGAGAACTTCCAGTTCCTCGGAGCCGGTGGCGCAGGCGGGGCGTCGCCTGGTGGGGGGGCTTCGGCACGGACCGCGCCATCGTCCGCAGGCTCGATGCAGGATGGCGGCGCTGGCTACGGGGACGAGGACTACGGCATGGATGGCGAGATCCCCTTCTGAGCGGTCTTCGGTGCCGCGTGAACCGCCCGGCGTGACGCGGGAACAAGCCACGCAAGCCCGGCCCGTACTACCGATGGGCCGAGCTGCCGGAACGCGTCTTCACCAGAGGCGCCACGCAAGATCGTCGCATCCGCAAAGAGGGCTTGCCCCGCGGTTCCGGACCTGACTCTTGTCACAACCGCTCCGCCCAGGCATAAGCGCGGCATGCCTATGCTGACGATCGCCTGTGTTCTCCTCCTCGCGAGCATCGCCACCTGCCAAGACTCGGAGGCTTTCCGCGCCGACCTCGACGCGGTGCAGAACTCCATGCACCGTGGCGGATGGAAGAGTGCTCGCAAGAAGCTCGATGAAATACTGGCGACGTACGAGAAGAAGCCGTTCGTCATAGCACGACGCCACGAGCTCATCGAGCTTTGCCGGCGCTGCGACTTTGCAAGCAACCATGCCGCGCCGAAACCGGCCGATCTCATCACGGGCAAGCTTGTCGCATACGATGAGCGCAGCGGCCGTATCAAGCTCGACTACGATGTATCGAACATCGGTGACTTCACGAAGATCGGAGACTTCCTGCATCATCCCCTCAAGTTCGCCGGACCCTACTCCATTGAAATCTCCGGGAAGGCCTATGGTGAGAAGTCGGGCATACAACTGCTCGTCGATAACCTGGAGGGTCACGCGTGGCGTGCCGTGTTCGGGATTGCCGAAACTGACGGCCGCTACCTACACGCCGAGCTGTCGACCATCGAAGGCGAGGACGTCACGGTCAAGGAGTCGCGCAAGTCGACGCTCGAAGGCGGCAAGCCGTTCAAGGTTCGCGCGCAGGTGACGGACAACAAGATCGCGCTCTACAACGGTTCGAAATTGTTAGTCGACACGAAGCGAAGCGACGAGTACGGGACCTTTGCATTCCTCGAAGCTCCGTTCGAGCGAATTCGCATCGAAGGCAAGCCAGAGCCATCGTGGATCCAGGGGCTCGTGGATCGGGCAGTCCAAGAACAACGCGAGACCTTCGACAACGCATGGGTTGCTTCTGAGCACTTGCCACAATGGCTCATCGATCCGCGTGGTCGCACGAAGGTCGAGGAACTTTCGATGCTTCCAACCGCCATTTCGCAGGCACAGTCGAGGTTTCTCGAGCTTGTCGATAAGTACCTTGCGGACGGGAACGCAGCTGAAGGCCTGACTTGGGTTCGCCAGGCCAACGATTCCATGCTCCCGAAGGTCGTTCGCGACAGGTACGAACTGCTCTTCCTGCGCGCACTAGGTGAGTACGAGCCCGCCATCACACTCTCAGCGCGCATCTTGAAGGAGGATCCGACGTTCACGTATGGCCAGATCGTCCACGCGAGCCTACTTTTCGATGTCGGGAAGCCCGACGCGGCGCGAGGGGCGTTTGCAGCCTTGCTGTCAACACACCCGGATGCTCCTCTCGTTTACGAAGCATACGCATCGTGCCTCTTGCAGGCCGGCGACCTCGTCGGAGCAATGGAAGTCGTCGAACGAAGCGTCGGCAATCGCACGGTCTTGGATCGGCTTCTACCCATCGCCGAGACGATCGCGCTGGCACGCCGTGGTCCGTCATGGACCAACCGCTACGAATACGAATCACGGCACTATCACATCATCTCGGATATCGACCGCGAGACGTGCGCGCGCGCCGCGACGGTCCTCGAAGAAGCCTGGACCGTCTATAACGTGCGTCTTGCCAATTCGAAGGCCACGACATCGCAGCGCTTTGCCGTATATCTCTTCTCGGGTAAGGCCGGCTACGATGACTATTGTAAGAAGATCCTCGGATCTCCGGTTTCGCACACGGCTGGCCTCTACACTCCCGTGCTCAAACAGCTCCTGATTTGGAATTTGCCGGATCGTAAGGCGATGATGCGCACGGTTCGGCATGAAGGCTTCCATCAGTTCCTCGATCGAATCGCCGTGGATGCACCCGTGTGGTTCAACGAGGGGATGGCAGAGTACTACGAGACAATGGAGCGGAACGCGAATGCTCTCCTCGCGGGAGGCCACGTGCGAGAGGACCACCTTCGAACGATGCGGATCACGCCACCGACGTCGCTCGCGAAGTTCTTGCGCATGCGACGAACGGCATTCTACGCGAATGCGCAACGCAACTACGCACAGGCGTGGGCCATCATTCACTTCCTCCGAAGCGACCACAAGCAAGGGAGCGCGCTCTTCGAACGCTTGATCAGCGAGATGCTGTCCGGAGTCCCGGGACCCTTGGCGATCGAGACGGCGCTCAGCGGTTGCGACCTCGACGCGCTCGATCGCGACTTCAAGAAGTACTGGCGTTCCTTGTGATGGCAAACTCCGAGGCCGACAACGAGCATCTCGTTGTGGCCGAGGTCGAAGATGTGATCCCCTTCTGAGCGCCGCGTGCGGAGCGGCCCTCTCCGATGGGCCAGCTTGTTATGCTGGTCAGATGGCCCTCCTGCAAACTCGTTGCCTTACCCTGCTCGCGCTCACCTGTGGCGTTGCGCTCGAGACGACTTCGGTCGTCGCCGCTCAGTGCTCGAAGCCGCCGGTCCCCGTCCAGGGCTTGCAGGTCACGACGTTCGGCGACATTCCCTTCACCTTCAGTGACGGTTACAAGACCCTCGTCGAGCTCTCGTTGCCGACCCAGGCTCCACCGAGTTGCGGGTGGCCCCTCGTCGTCTTCGTCCACGGCTACGGGCTGAAGCGCACGACACACCCGAGCTTCGCTGCCCGAGGCTTTGCGGTACTGAGCTACGACGTCCGGGGCCAGGGTTCGGCCCAGAGCCTCAATCCGAGCAACGTCGGCCTCACGCTCTATGGCGTCACCGAGAAGTTCGACCTGGCCGAGGTCATCGCCTTCGCCAAGGCCAAGTGGTCCACGGTCCTGCGCCAGGACAAGCTCGCGGTCTGGGGTGGGAGCCAAGGCGGCGTGCATGCTTGGTTCGCGGCAGTCCACTCGGGACAGACCCTCGTGCATCCGACGCGGGGATCGCTGCGCTTTCCGAGCGTCGACGTCGTGATCACCGAGAACTTCGTGACCGACTGGAATGACCACTTGATTCGCGGCCGCCATCTCTTCGGGCTCGACGCTTTCGAGCGCGTCGTTGCGCTCCCCGAGGCGACCATCGATCCGACGTATCGCGCGCGCTACCTGTCGCAGTTCTATGCCCAGGATGCCGATGGCCTGCTGCGCTTCTTGGAGAACGAAGCGGGGCGGGCGGTGCGACCGCTTCTCTCCACGTCTCGTGTGCCGACCGTCTGCATGGTCGCCCACCTCGATGAGCTCCAGACCGCTCGCGAACTCATGCCCGCGGTCGCGACCCTGCCGGCGTCGACGCCCTTCACGCTGATCGCCTCGACGGTTGGGCATGCTTCACCCGACAACTGGTACGAGTCTGGCTTGCGCGGCGAGCATCGGATCCGCTGGCTCGATCGCTACCTCTGGGGGGTGAACAACAACGCGGGCAACGAAGCGCGTTATATCTTCGGCGTTCTGCCGTCGACGCGATCGGAGCTGAACGACGTGCGGGCGCTGTGGGCGCAGCGGCATGATGCGAGTTACCCCGCGCCTGACGTAAGCGCCGAGCGCTGGTACCCGACCGCGAGCCTCGGCTTGTCGCCGGTCCGTGGGGCGGCTGCCTCGACGAGCATCGACCATCGCGTGGCAAGCGGCTTCGATCCGGTCACGTTCGCCGCTGACCCGAAGCAGAGGACGACGAGCGGCATCCTCGCCAAGATCCCGCTCGCCTCGCGAGTCTTCGCGACGCCGGCCTTCGCCCAAGCGCGCGAGCTCGGCGGTAGTCCTCGCGTGGCTCTGCGCGTGACGCCGTCGGCGGCGCGCTTCCAGCTGGCGGCTCTGCTCTTCGCCAAGCTGCCTGGGCAAGAGCGCATGCTGATCTCGAGCTGGGGCGCGGGTGTCGTCAAGGCGACGCCGCAGACGGCGATCGACCTCGACTTCGAGCTCTCGCCATGCTTCTTCGTGTTGCCGGTAGGTGCGAGCCTCGAACTCGAAGTCCGCAATCACTGGTTGCGGGAAGCGCCGATGAGCCGCAGCTTCGTCACGGTGCCCTACTTCGTCGACTGCAACACGACGCTGCACGTCGGTGGCTCCGCGCCGACGAGCTTGGACCTGCCCTTCCGCCGTGAGCTGCGGCCATCCTTGCGCATGTCGGCGCTCTGGATGGATGCGGCGCAGCCTTACGATTTCGGGCTCGACATCGACGCAGCTGCCCATCGCGCTGGCCGCGCCTACGTCACGCTCGCGAGTCTGTCGGGCCAGAGCCCGGGTATAGCACTGCCGGGTGGAACGCTGCCGCTCTACTTCGACCCCGTGACGGACCTCTTCCTGCAGGTCAGCAACAGCGCCTTCTTGCCAGGCTTCGTCGGCGTGCTCGATGCCAACGGTCGTGCGCGCGCAACGGCGCGCTTCACGCAAGCTGCGCTGTTCTTGCCCGGGCTCGTGGGGGCCCGCTTCACGTTCGCAACCTGGGTCTTCGACCAGCTGCCAATGTTGAACGGCGCGGCGACTCCGCCGCGTGACCTCTTCCTGCGCTGAGGTCGCGATTGCCGAGCGCGGCTCAAGCTTGGCCGCGATCCATCCGATCTGCCCGTCTTGGCGGGCGCCGTCGGCCCCGCGACCTGTGCAGGGAACGAACCGGAGACCGGGATGGATAACCTGGATGTCCTCGCATCGCTCGAGGCCAAATCGCGTACGACGACTGTCGAAGCTCTCGCGAAGCGCGGCCGGACCAGTGTTCGCGTCATTCGTGCAGCTGACGTCGCGCTCATGGTCCAGGAGTCGGTCGAGCGCGCCATCGAAATTTCTGGGCTCATCGGGCCCGACGCCATCGACGAAGTCAAGGCCCAGGCGAGCATCGAGTTCGAGCGCCTCAAGGCCGAGCGCGTAGCCGAGGCGCAGCGCGTCGCTGCGATCGAAGCGCGCAACGAAGACCTCGCTCATGAGCTCGACGAGCGAGCCGGCGAGCTCGCAAAGCGCAACACCGAGGTCACGGAGCTGCGCCAGCGTCTCGCGCAGGCGCTCGCCCAGCAGAGCGAGGTCGACGTCGAAGAGGTCGAGGGCCTGCGCCACGAGAATGCGCAGCTCCAACATGTGCGGGGCGAACTCGAGCAAGAGGTCATCGCGCTGCGCGACAAGCTCTCGCTCTACGAGACCCAGGCCCTCGAGCTGCGCATCCAAGCCGAGGCCTTCGAGGAGCTCCGTGCTGAGCACCGCTTGCATCTCGACCGCCTCGAGGCGAGCGAGATCGAGCGGTCCCTGGTCGCCGAGCAGCTCGGCGCGGCCGAGCAGGTCTCGATCGACTTGACAGCGCGCGTGCGAGAACTCGAAGCTGCGATCGATGGCTTGCAGAAGGAGCTGAGTGTCGCCAGGACCCCAGCGCCTGCACCGCAGCAGGCTCCGCCCGTGGCAGGAGACTCCACCCAGGCCCTGCTCATGCTGCGGCTCATGGACGAGATCCAAGCCCTGAAGCACGGCCACGCGGTCCAAGCCGCGCCTGCCCCGCAGCCCGTGGCGGCGGCCGTCACGACCGACACGTCGGGGCTCGAGGAGAAGCTCGCGCGCATCGTCGGCTCCCTCGACCAGAAGATCGAGAAGATGGGCAAGAAGATGGGCGTGTCATCGGCGATCGATTCCGAGGTCGACTTCAAGAGCCTCGTCAACCGCGCCGTCGATGACAGCCAGAAGCTCGAATCGAACATCGACAACCTCGAGACCGAGAAGCGCGCCGGAACCGGCATCGCCGCGAACCTCGCACGCATCAAGAAGCTCAAGGGCGGCGCGTGACACTAAGGAAAAACGCTCGGACTTGCCGATGAAGAGGACAGTCCGACGGTGACGAACAAACAAGGCGTAGGACGAGAAAGAGAAGGGGACGGAGAACACATGACTCACGACGATTTCGAAGGCGACAAGGTCGACGCCTCGACGGAGTTCTGCATCGAGTCGTCGACGGAAACGTCGAGGCTGCTCGGTAAGGGTTTGGACATCGGCACGGCGAACATCGCCGCCGCGATCCAGACCGACGATGGCGGCGTCAGCGTTGCTGTCGAACGCAATGCGTTCCTGGACATCAAGGCCGATGTCTATTCCAAGAACATGCTCACGAAACTCAAGGTTCCTTACGTCGTGCACAACGGTAATCTCGTTGTGCTCGGTCAAGCGGCCTTTGAACTCGCGAACATCTTCAGCCGCGAGACGCGCCGCCCCATGTGCGACGGCCTCATCTCACCGTCGGACACCGACGCGCTGCCGATGATCAAGTTGATCATCCAGAAGTGCCTCGGCGACCCGGCCGAGCCCGGTGAGAACTGCTACTTCTCGGTGCCCGCGGAGTCGCTCGACGCCGACAACAACGTCGTCTACCACCAGGGTCTCTTCGAAGGCCTGCTGCGCAAGATGGGTTACAACGCCAAGGCCATCAACGAAGCGCACGCCGTCGTCTTCAGCGAGCTCGCCGACTCGGACTTCACGGGCATCGGCCTCTCGTTCGGCGGTGGCATGGTCAACGCCTGCGTCAGCTACAAAACGATCCCGGCGCTGAGCTTCTCGGTCGCGCGCGGTGGCGACTGGATCGACAAGAACGTCGCCCAGGTCCTCGGCATCAAGCGCAGCAAGGCGACGCACATCAAGGAGCAGGGCGTCGACATCCGCGATCCCAAGAATCGCGAAGAGGAGGCGGTCGCGATCTACTACCGCAACCTCATCCACTACTTGATGGAAAACCTCGCGATGCGCTTCCACGCAGGCCAGGACATGCCGACCTTCCCGGACCCGATCGACATCGTCTGCTCGGGTGGCACGACGATGGTCAAGGGCTTCATCGAGGTCTTCCAGGACGAGTTCGCGAAGATCGACTTCCCGATCCCGGTGCGTCGCATCTTCCGCGCCGAAGAAGCGCTCAACTCGGTCGCCAAGGGCTGCCTCGTCGCAGCAGCGATCGGCGAGTAGGACGCAAAGTCCGCAAGGGCCTTGCGAGTCGCAAGCGGGAGCATCCGGTGACGGATGCTCCCGCTTTGCGTTTGCGAGCGTCGCTCGAAGCGCCGAGGCGCTTGACAGATCCATGCATGGCGCGACGATGATCGGCACAGCCCCTCCGTCGCCAGCCCACTTTCCTAGGTGATGCATTGAAGTCTCGAGCCCTGACCATTTCTTCGTCCGCCGTCGTCACGTCCTTCGTGTCCCTGCTCTTCTGGGTGGGCGTCACTGAGAGCGCTCGGGCGCAGACCCTCGTGCTCGACATCAATCCCGGCTCGGCGAACTCTTCGCCGTTCTCGCTCACCGCGTTGGACGACGTTGTGTACTTCCGGGCTACGAATGGCGCGAGCGGTATCGAGCTGTGGAAGTCGGACGGCACGACGACCGGCACGACTATGGTCGCCGACATCAGCCCGGGTGCTGGCAACTCGTCGCCAAACAATTTGATTGTGATGGGCGAGCACCTCTACTTCACAGCAAATGATGGTACGAATGGCATCGAGCTGTGGAAGAGCGATGGCAGCGCTGCCGGCACGGCGATGGTGACCAATATCAATCCAGGGGCGGGGAGCGCCAACCCCACGACTCTGGTGAGCTTCGGTTCCATGCTCTTCTTCGCGGCCGACGACGGCTCGAGCGGGCGTGAACTGTGGCGCAGCGACGGCACGGCCGCCGGCACCGTTCGCGTCGCAGACATCAACAGTGGTGCGGGCACGTCGAGTCCGAACAGTCTCTTGTTCGTGGGTACGACCTTGTACTTCACCGCGAACGACGGCACGAACGGTGTCGAGCTGTGGCGCTCGGTGCCACCCTGGAATGCGGCCTCGACGACGATGGTTGCCAACATCAACCCGGGTTCGGCGAACTCGAGTCCGGGAAGTCTGGTCGCGCGCGGCACGACGGTCTTCTTCCGCGCGAATGACGGCACGAATGGCGTCGAGCTCTGGCAGAGCAACGGGACCGTGAGCGGCACTTCGATGGTCGCCAACATC
This sequence comes from uncultured bacterium, assembly GCA_937858895.1. Lineage (GTDB taxonomy): Bacteria > Planctomycetota > UBA1135 > UBA1135 > JACKHW01. The sequence goes on from CALLZN010000075.1 coordinate 8,461, forward strand.
AATCCTGGCTCCGCGAGTTCTACGCCGAACAACTTCACGGTAGTCGCCTCGACTTTGTTCTTCACCGCGACTGATGCCACGAACGGGCTCGAGTTGTGGAAGACGGATGGCACGACCGCTGGCACCGTGCTCGTCCGAGACATCAAGCCTGGAAGCCTCGGATCTGGATGCAACAGTCTCACGGCGAGCGGCATCAGTTTGTTCTTCATCGCCGATGACGGCGCGAGCGGCGCCGAGGTCTGGGTTTCGCGGGCACCGTGGACTTCGGCGACGACGATGATCACGAAGGACATCAACCCGGGCAGCGCGAGCGGCATTCCGCCGACGCTCACGCGGTCGAACGCTGGCTTGCTCTACGCTCCAGCGCACAACACCCGTGTCCTCTTCGCGGCCACCGATGGCGTCAACGGTAGCGAGCCCTGGAGCAGTGACGGCAGTGCTGCCGGCACGACGATGCTTGCCAACTTGAACCCAGGCGCGAACAACTCCGCGCCGGCCAACTTCACACGAGTTGGTGGCCGTGTCTTCTTCGCGGCCAACGATGGGACGAGCGGTATCGAGCTCTGGGTCATGCCCTTGGCTGCCTTCGGTGGTGCCCTGGCCGAACCCTTCGGTGCGGGTTGCCTCGGAACCGGCAACCTCGTGCCGCTCTCGTCGAGCTCGAGCGTGCCCGTGCTCGGCAACACAGGCTTCGCGCTGCAGGTGGCGCAAGCCAGACCGAACTCGGCGGCCGTCGTCATCCTCGACGCCACGCGCGGCAAGGTCGTCTTGCCTGGTGGATGCACGCTCTATGTGCCGCAGCTCTTGGCCATGCTCGCGACGCCGACGGATGCGAGCGGTGTTGGCACGGTGCCTTTGGGGATCCCTAACCTGCCGTCACTCTTGGGCGTCGACCTCGTCACGCAGTGGGCGGTCCTCGACCCGAGCGGTGCCTTCCAGGGTCAGCTGAGCTTCAGCGACGGACTTCAGATCGTCGTCGGGAACTGACCGAGCCGCGAGGCTGCGCTCGCGGCCGTTGACAGGCTGAAACGAAGGGTGAACGCTGTTGCGCTTCCTCCCCCTGCTTCTGTTTCTCGGAGCTCCCGAAACGTGCAAAAGACTCTTCTCACCCTCGCCACGCCGCTGCTTGCCTCTGCGGTCACAGCCCAGACCTGGACGCAGCAAATGCCGGCCAATCCACCCTCGGCGCGCTACGGCGGCGCGGCGGCCTTCGATGGTCGGGGCAACGTCATCGTCTTCGGTGGCCTCTCGACGGGTCCCACGACCCTGCGCAACGAGACTCACGCCTGGAACGGAACGGACTGGACCTTGGTCGCCGGCACGCCGCCGGGCCGTTGGGGCCACCAGATGGTTTATGACTCGAAGCGTCGGGTCATCGTGACCTTCGGTGGGCGTTCGCCCTCGGTCACGGCGACGGCGAACGACACGTGGGAGTTCGACGTCGCCACCCGCACGTGGACGCAAGCGACGCCCGTGGCTTCGCCGGGTGCGCGCGCCTTCTATTCGATGGCCTACGACGAGCGCCGCGGCGTCTGTCAAGTCTTCGGTTCGCAGAGCACCTTCAACGGCGGTGAACTCTGGGAGTACGACGGCAAGACTTGGACGCTCTCGACGGCCGCGAATGGCCCCGTGAGTCGCGACCAGCCGGGTCTTTGCTATGACAAGGGCCGTGGTGTGACCGTCCTCTTCGGCGGCTGGTATGCGCTGTCGCCGGGCGTCATGTACGACGACACGTGGGAATACGATGGCAAGAACTGGAAGCTCGTGCCGACGGCCACCAAGCCGATTGCCCGCTACCGCACCTCGATGGTCTACGACGACCGACGGGGCCGCATCGTCATGTATGGCGGCTTCGGCAACGCGACGGCCTTGACCGACACCTGGGAGTACGACGGCAATGATTGGACGCAGGTGGCTTCGACCGGCCCTGCCAAGTCGACCCAGGGCTACGCCGCCTACGACTTGTTCCGCGGCAACAGCGTCTACTTCGGCGGCACGGGACCCGGCGGCGCAGCTGGCGAGACTTGGACCTATGCCGGCGCGACGACCGCGATCTTCGCGAGCTACGGTCAAGGCTGTCCGACGAGCGCTGGCGCAGCCCTCATCCAGGGCAAGACTCTGCCGAAGATCGGCTCGAACTTCTCGTTCGACGTGACGAACGTGCCGGCGGCGTCGGGTGTCGCGATCTTGCTGCAGGGCTTCAGTAGCCTCACTTGGGGCCCTATCCCTTTGCCGCTCGACATCACGGGGGCGGGCTTCGCGGGCTGTCAACTCGAGGTCGCTGTCGACTTCGTGAGCGGCGCGCCCATCGTCAGCAACACGGCGACCGCCGTCCTGCCGCTACCCAACACGACATCGTTGGTCGGATTGCAGTACTACGTGCAAGCGTTGCTCCTCGACGCGCAGGCACCAAACGGAGTTGCAGGCATGAGCAACGCCGGCAGGGCCGTCCTCGGTAATTAGTTTACGTGGTGTGACTCACTATTGGTGGCCTCGGCGTCGCTCGGCGAAGTGAGACAAGGATACGCACAGCCATGACCCTCGAAGACGAAGTCGACGCCGCGCGTCGCGGCGATGCCGCGGCGATGAACTCAGTCTTCGCGCGCAACCTCAACCCGCTCGTCGCTTTCATCCGCGCGCGAGCGGGGCGTGACCTCATGGAGCGCGAATCGGCGCACGACCTCGCTCAGTCGGTCTGTCGCGAGGTCATCCAAGATCTCGCCGACTTCGAGTACCGCGGTGACGAGGAGTTTCGTGCCTGGCTCTTCCAGCAGGCGACGCGCAAGATCCTCGATCGCGCGCGCTACCACCACCGTGAGAAGCGCGCCGTCTCGCGTGAGGTCGCGATGCCGGACGACGAAGCGAGCGCCGAGGCCTTGCTCGCTTGCTATGCGACGCTCTGCACTCCGAGCCAATACGCCTCGGCTCGCGACGAGCTCGCACGCTTCGAGGCCGCGGTGCAGCGTCTGCCCGAAGCCCAACGCGACGCCGTTACCATGTCGCGCTTGATGAACCTTTCGTATGGCGTCATCGCCGAGCAACTCGGCGTCACCGAGTCGGCCGTCCGCGGACTCGTCGCGCGTGGACTCGCGACCCTCGCCGAGGACATGGCCTGAGGGCAGTACGCACAGACACCGCTCGAGCCCTGGTAGCTCGCGCGGTGCGCGCGTCGTTGGTTGCTCCTTGCTAGTGGCTTGGCTGGCGGTTGGCTGCGATCAGTAGTAGACGCTGAAGAGAGTCTTCTGGAAGGGCGAGGACGACCAGCTC
>CALLZN010000076.1 GCA_937858895.1 uncultured bacterium
CGATCTGCACCGCATGCACGTCGAAGAAGAGCCCGTGGATGACGAGGTCTTCGAGGCTGACGGTCCCTTGGCTGTCCTTGATGCTCGTGATTCCAGATGGCGCAAACGTAAGCTCGACGCGAAAGCCTACGAGCGCGAACGTCTTCCCGGCTCGGATCCCAGACACCGACAACGGCGTGCCGAGCGAATTCAGGTCGAGGATCGCATTCGGCTCGCCGACGAGGCGAACGGCTTTGGTGACCGATGCCGGAAACGCGTACTTGCCTGCGCGGACGAAGATCGTGTCGCCTTCGCTGGCCGCTGCAATCGCGGGCGCGATCGTCTCGAAATCATGGCCCGGACCCTTGAGCGAATCGACGACCCAGTGTCTTTGAGCGTTTGCAACTGTCGTTGTGACGAGTGCGCACGCGATGCAGGCTGAAACGCTGGCGACATACTCTTTAAACATGGTGATGACCTCCGTCGATTTGTGTGCGTGTAAGGACTGTGCTTCTGTGAAGCGAAAGTCCTGCACGATTCGAACGAAGATCGAAGCCGCTCCACTCACAGTGTCGACGGGCGCGCGACCATGACGCTGAGTCAGCGCATCGTCGTGATCACGGGATTCGTCAACTCGAGGCTCGTGCCGTGCAAAATCAAAGCCTGCCACGTCGCGGGCAAACCACGCAGGGTCACGTCCTTCGTCGCCGGGACCGTGAAGATGGCCAAGCCACCGGGGACGACGCCGCTCGTCACGTGGAAGAGCGTCGGCAGATCGAGCCACAAGTCGCCGAACGGCGCCGCGTTCACGTGATTCGGCAAGCCGAAGAAGAGCGCGAAGACATCGTTCGTCTGCGCGTGCAACGTAAAAACGATGCAGTCCGCCGATGGCAGAGCCGGCGACTCCGAGCGCGGGCATGGGCCCCGTCCTTGCGCTTCCAAAACCGTCGTGGTCCTTCGCGCCGCCGCTCGGCTGCAGTCGAACGAGGGGGTCGAGCGTGAGCGACGACTGCGCGTCCCCGATCACAGCCGAGACTTTGCCGTTGGTGCCGGCCGAGAACGTCGAGCCGACTCCTGCCACGAGCCGCACGCTAGATGCCATCGAAGAGAGTGCCGGCCCGGCTGGGCGCAAAAAGCCATCGATGCCGCTCGCCTTGCATGCCGTGAGCGTCGCCTTCGATCGCTCCAGCGCGACGGTCGCGCCAGCGCCGAATGGGGACAGCGTGCACGCGTCCAAGGCAATGTTCGAGTCCCGCGCGATGAGCCCACCGCTGATGTCGCAGCGCGAGAAGAGCGCCACACGGCAGCGCTCGACTTGGACCGACTGAATATTGAAGAGGATCGCGAAGCAGACCAGGTCCTCGAAACTCACCGAGCCTTGGCAATCGGTGACGCGAAAGTACCCCGCCTGGGCGTAGTTGGCTTGGATGCGGAAGCCCGCGAGCACGAATGTCTTGCCCGCGCCGATCTGTGAGATCGTGAACGGCGAAGCCAGTGGCCCGAGGTCGAGGATGGCTCCCTGTTCACCCAGCAGGCGCACGGCCTTGCTGACCGTAGACGGAAACGCGTAGGACCCTGGGCGCACGACGATCGAGTCGCCGTCGCTCGCCGCCGTGATCGCTGGCGCGATCGCGGCGTAGTCATGACCTGGCCCTCTGTTCGCGTCGACCACCCAAGTCTTTTGGGCGCTCGCCGATGAAGTGGCTGCGGTCGAGGCGGCGAGGAGCGCGCCGAGGGTCGTGAGTATGGAGTTGCGTGCCGCGGGCATGTGTCACCTCATGTTACCGAGACCACGGATTGTGGCTCGGAAGGGATGAAGCGAAAGCACCGCCCGAATCGAACGATCTCGTGCTCGAAGTTTCAGGGCTTGCTGCTGCGGCGGGCGCGCTTGCGCTCGCGCATGCTGCGCGCGCGTTCGAAGACCGTGTGCTTCGTGCGTTGCGCCGCGCGGTCGACCGCTGCGTAGACGTTGGCGGACGTCTCACGCACGAGCACCGGCACCTGGCCTTCGAAGACGACCTCGACTTGGCACTGCTTGTCGATGCCGCCGCGCTGCTTGCTGTTGACATCGCGCAGACGGACGATCACCGCCGCGATGCGCGCCGACGCGCGCTCGAAGATGCGCTCGAAGCGCTGCCGGATGTGGGTGTCGAGCTTCTCGCTGAGACGCAGGTCACGGGATCGAATTTCGAGACGCATAGTCTTCATGCCTCCTAGCATAGCGACATCCGGCGTGAGCGTCGGACGACGCTCCTTCTCTCGGCTCGCGAAGAGGCAAAAACAAGGCCCATGGCGCAGCTGGCTCTGAGCGCTCGATGACGCCGCGACGGCGTCGCGCTCACATGCGAAAGACCGGCGCGTCCCAGTCGGGGATCGGCGCGCAGAGGCTCATCGCGATGCCGAGCGCGAGGACGCGGCGCGTCTCGATCGGGTCGAGGATGCCATCGTCCCAGAGCCGCGCCGTCGAGTAATAGGGACTGCCTTCGGTCTCGTACTTCTCGAGGATCGGGGCCTTGAGTGCGGCCTCTTCTTCGCTCGACAAAGTCTTGCCCTCGGCCTCGAGCTGGTCGCGCTTCACTTGTGCTAGGACTCCGGCTGCTTGTTCGCCGCCCATGACCGAGATGCGCGAGTTGGGCCACGAGAACAGCAAGCGCGGCTGGTAGGCCCGCCCGCACATGCCATAGTTGCCTGCGCCGAAGCTGCCACCGATCAGGACCGTGAACTTGGGCACGGTCGCCGTCGCGACCGCTTGCACGAGCTTGGCGCCGTCCTTCGCGATGCCGCCCGCCTCGTACTTGCTGCCGACCATGAAGCCCGTGATGTTCTGCAAGAAGAGCAGCGGGATCTTGCGCTGGGCGCAGAGCTCGACGAAGTGCGCGCCCTTGACCGAACTCTCCGAGAAGAGAATGCCCTGGTTGGCCACGATGCCGACCGGCAGCCCTTCGAGGTGCGCGAAGCCGCAGACGAGCGTAGCGCCATAGAGCGCCTTGAACTCATGGAAGCGCGACCCATCGACGAGGCGCGCGATGACCTCGCGCACGTCATAGGCCTGACGTCCGTCTTTCGGCAGGATGCCGTAGATCTCTTCGGGGTCGTAGGCCGGGGCCTCCGCTTCGCGCACGTCGAGCGCGAAGCGCTGCGGGCGCGCGAAGGACTCGCAGACGTCGCGCGCGAGCGCCAAGGCCTGCTCTTCGTCTTCGGCGAGGTGGTCGACGACGCCCGACTGTCGTGCGTGCAAGTCGCCGCCGCCGAGTTCTTCGGCACCGACGATCTCGCCGGTCGCGGCGCGCACGAGCGGTGGGCCGCCGAGGAAGATCGTGCCGTTGCCCTTCACGATGATCGACTCGTCGCTCATCGCCGGCACGTAGGCACCGCCCGCCGTGCACGAGCCGAGGACGACTGCGACCTGCGGGATGCGCAAGGCCGACATGCGCGCCTGGTTGTAGAAGATGCGCCCGAAGTGGTCGCGGTCGGGAAAGACCTCGGCCTGCAACGGCAAGAACGCCCCGCCCGAATCGACGAGGTAGATGCACGGCAGGCGGTTTTCGAGCGCGACCTCTTGTGCGCGCACGTGCTTCTTGACGGTCATCGGGTAGTAGGTCCCGCCTTTGACCGTCGCGTCGTTGGCGACGAAAATCGTGTCGCGGCCGTGCGCGCGACGGAGGCCGGTGACGATGCTCGCCGAAGGCCCCTCGCCGCCATAGAGATCGTGCGCCGCGAGCGGGGACAGCTCGATGAAGGGCGAGCCCGGATCGAGGACGCGCTCGATGCGTTCGCGGGGCAGGAGCTTGTTGCGCGCGCGATGTCGTTCGACGGCCTTGTCGGAGCCGCCGCGTTGGACGCGACCCAGGTGTTCACGCAGTTCGCGCGCGAGGCCGCGATGGAAGGCGTCGTTGGCGCGAAAGTCGGCGCTGCCCGTCTGCACCTTGGACCGGATCTTGAGGCTCATGCGCAAGACGCTATGCAGCCCGTGACGACGGTCCAACAGGAAATCGCGGCGCGTTCAACGCTCGAAGAGGACGTAGTAGAGGCGGCCGAAGAGCTCATGCAGCGCGAGCGTCGTCGCGCGCAGCCCACCGTGGCTCGGCACGAGGCTCGCGGGTCCTTGCCAAGCGGCGCCTTCGAAGGCCGTCGGCGCGGCGACGACGTGGAGGCCTTCGCGCTCGAAGGCGAGCCGCGCGCGCGGCATGTGCCAGGCCGAGGTCACGAGGAAGATCGTCGAGACGCCATCTGCCCGCAACATCGCGGCTCCGAACTTGGCGTTCTCCCACGTCGTCGAGGCGCGCGGCTCGACCCAACGCACGTCCTCGACGCCAAACTCATGCACGAGGCTGCGCCGCATGCTCTCGCTGATGGCCTCGCTGCCGCCAGGCGGCACGTTGCCGGTCGTGAGAACGGGGAGCTTCGTCGCCTTCGCAAGGGCGGCGCCGTAGCGCACGCGCTGCAACGTCGTCCGACCGAGGCTTTGGCCGCCGAACTCGGCTGCTGTCGGGTCGGCTTCGGCCGAGAGGACGACGATGGCTGTCGGTCGCCGAGCTACACCATCGAAGGGCGCGGCGAGTCGCAGCGGCGCATCGACTTGTAGCGTCGCCATGAGGGCATGGCCGAAGAGTGGCAGCATCTGCACGACCAGCAAGAAAGCCGCCGCGCCCAGGCCTATGCACAGCAAGCGCGGGCGTCGCCTCGCGCACACGAGCACGAGGAGCGCCACGACCAGGGCGTTGACCGGAGGGAGAAAAAAGGGTTCGAGGATGCGTGCCATGTGCGAGCGAGATAACAAGCTGTCGTGCGGGCGACGCGCCTCAGAGCACGCGGAAGGTCGCCTCGACCGGAAGGTGGTCCGAGAGCACGTCCCATGGTGCCCCGCGCAGCACGCGCGCGTCCACGAGCTCGAGCCCTCGATAGTAGATGCGGTCGAGCGCCAAGAAGGGACGCTTCGCAGGAAAGGTCCGCCGCTCCTGCGGCCGCATCGCGTCGAGCGCGCTGCGCAGGTGTCGTTCGCGGTCGATGCGGCGATCGAGCAGGCCGTGCCAGTCGTTGAAGTCACCGGCGACCAGGACCGGGACGTCACCATTTGGGACCGCGTCGAGCAGCGCTTCGAGTTGGAGCTTGCGCTGCCGGCCAGTCAGGCTGAAATGCGTGTTGAGGATCTCGAGCACCGAGTCGTTCCACTCGAGGTGAGTGTGCAGGATGCCGCGCTTCTCGAAGCGCGACTGCGACACGTCGATGTTGTAGGCGCGCAGGACCGGAAGTCTCGTGAAGGTCGCGTTGCCGTGGCAACCGGCCGGATAAAACTTGTTCGGGCCGAAGGCGTGCTCGAAGCCGAGCTGCTCTGCGAGGACGTGCGCTTGGCGCTCGGTGCTGCAATGCGTTTGGAAGACCTCCTGGCAGAGCAGGACATCGGGTTCGCGCGCGCGGAGGGCGTCGCCGGCCTCCTCGAGAATGGAGCGGCCGGCGCGCCGCGCTTTGTGCAAATTGTACGTGATCACACGCATGGTCTTTCGCGTTTCGGAGTCAGCTCATGAAGCAAGGCGTCAAGCGCTTGCTCAAGAACATCGTCGGCCTCTTTCTGATTCTGGTCGGCATCGTCTTCGGCTTCTTGCCGATACTCCAGGGCTGGGTCTTCATCATTCTCGGTCTGTCGATGATCGAGCATCCGTGGAAGCATGCTGCGCACCAGTGGCTGGCACGCAAATCGCGCTTCTATCGCCTCGCCTCGGCGATGTACTTCAGGACGAAGCGCCGCATGGCGCGTCGCAAGCAGTGAATCGATGACCCCTCTTCTCGCCCTCAACTCGAGCGACACTCTGCTCGGTGTCCTCCTCTATGTCGTGGGCCTGATTCTGTCCTTGATCGTCGTTGCGCGCTTGCTCACGGGAACCAAGAGTCCCGCGACGACGATGCTCTGGGTGGTCGTCATCGTCGCGATGCCGTACTTCGGCGTGCTCTTCTACTACCTGCTGCCACACCGGATTCAGCTGGCGCGTCTGCGCCGCCGCCGGCAGAAGTTGCAGGACCACGCGCCGCCCGCGCCGAGTTGCGCTGACGATGATGGCGATGGCGGTGACGGTGACGGTGACGGGGATCCGATGCTCGACTTCTTGCGCCGCATCGACCGCATGTCGGTCACGAAGTGCAATCAGGTCGAGCGCCTCGCCAGTGGGCCAGCCTTTTTCGACGAGGTCATCGAGCGCATCGACGCGGCGCGGACCTTCGTCCACGTCGAGATGTACATCTTCCGCCCGGACGCGACGGGCAAGCGCGTCCTCGACGCGCTCACGCGGGCCGCGAGCCGCGGCGTCGAGGTTCGCTTGCTCTTCGACCACATCGGCAGCTGGTCGCTCAAGCAGCATCACTTGCGCGAACTCATCGCCGCTGGTGCTCACGCGGTCTCCTTCATGCCGCTCTTGTGGCGACGGCGTCCCTTCAATCTCAACTTGCGCAACCACCGCAAGCTGATCTTCGTCGATGGTGAGATCGCCTTCCTCGGCGGTCGCAACGTCGGCGACGAGTACGGCTTCGATCGCTTCGGCGAAGCGGGCACTTGGTTCGACATCATGTTGTCCGTGTGCGGCCCCGCCGTCACGCCGCTGCATGACATCTTCGTCGAGGATTGGTTCAACGCTTGCGATGAGAAGCTCTTCAACAAGCGTTACTTCCCCGAGCCCCACTCTGCTGCGCTCGGAACGACGGCGCTCGGTATCGTCGCGAGCGGACCCGACCGCGCCGGCAAGTCCTTCCGCCACGTCCTCTTCGAGATGATCGGGCGGGCTCGCGAGCGCATCGAGATCAGCTCGCCCTACCTCGTTCCGCATGCGGCGATCGATGCGGCCCTGACGGCTGCGGCGATCCGAGGCGTGCGCATCCGCTTGCATTGCAACGGACCGCGGGCGGCGGAGTTCGTGCTCTACCATGCTGCGCGTTCGCAGTACCAGCGTCTCTTGACGCGAGGGGTCGAAGTCATCGAATCGCTCGACGACTACAACCACGGCAAGATGTACGTCGTCGACGACCGCTATGTCTTGCTCGGCAGCGGCAACCTCGACATGCGCAGCTTCGAACTCAACTTCGAAGTCGGGACCCTCGTCGTGGACCGCGAGCTCTGCGCGCGCTGCGCCGACCTCTTCGAGGAGCGCGCCGCGCGAGGTCGGCGTGTGACGAAGGCGGACCTCGATGTCGGACGTGCGGGCAAGTTGGTCGACGGCGTCTGCAGGCTCTTCTCGCCCGTGCTCTGAACGTCACTGGTCTGCGTCAGACGACGGCGCGGGCTTGCACGAAGCTGTACCAGAAGACGGCGTTGGGATTGCGCGCGACTTCGTCGAGTTCGGCTTTCATGGCTTCGACGGTGCGAGCCTCGACTTTGCCGGCCTCGACGAGGCCGGGCGCGCCGCTCTGCAAGAGCTCGGACCAATACGCGAGGAAGTCCGCGCGATCGCCAGGACGACGGTTGTCGAGGTGGAAGGTCTTGACCTCGGTCTGGATGTCGCGGTAGCCGAGTGCGAGCAGGAGGTTGCCGAGCTTGGCGCCGACGAAGGGGTCACCGTCGAGCACTTCGAACTGGTAGTCGTTGAAGGCCATCCAATACGCGAGCGTGTTGGGGCTGTAGGGATCGACGAAGAACGACGCGTTCTGCACTTCGGTGCAAACGATGGGCGAGCCGCTACGCAGGACGCGGCGCACCTCGCTGAGCACGCGCGCCGGGTCCTTGACGTGCTCGAGGATCCAGCAGAGGAAGGCACCGTCGAAGCTCGACTTCTGAAACGGCAAGCGCGCGGCATCGACCTCGTGCAGCTCCCAAGCGTCCTTGGCCCAAGAGAGGGCCTCGAGGCGCGCCCGCGCGACCTGCAAGTTGGCGGCCGAGCTGTCGACGCCCGTCACGTGCAGGTCAGGAAAGTGCCGCAGCAAGAGCTCGGTCTGGGCGGCCACCCCGCAGCCGACCTCGAGAAGGCGGCGGCACGAGCGGAAGGGAAGGCGGTCGTGGACTTCGGGCGCGAGGTAGCGCGCTTGGCGGTAGAGGCGGTCCTGTTCTTCGGGCGTGAAGCCGTGCAGGTAGGTCGAGTCGGACATGCCTCCACGTTGGCGACTCGTTGGCGAGTGCGCAACGGCGTGACATGCGCCAGCCGTCTTGTCACTCTTCTCGTCACTCTTCGTCGAGGAAGCCGTATTCGTCGTCGCGCTCCATCTCGATCGGCGCTGCTTCGTCGTTGCCGTCTTCGAGCTCGACTTCGACTTCGAGCTTGCGCCGCGTCGAGGCGTTCATGCCGCCGATGCCCGGCGTGTCGTCGCTCTGCGCATCTGCCGCGTAGTCGGGGTGCATGTTGCGGCGCGCGTTCGGCCGCCCGCCCCGGGCGCCGAGGTCGAAGTCGGGCAACAAGACCGGCATGTCTTCGCTCAAGGACTCAGGGTTCTGCTCTTCGTACGGCGTGAGCGCGATGTCGGCCTCGTCGAACTCGAGGGACGAAGAGCTTCGCGTCGTCGGCTCGAAGCGTTTGGGCTCGAGCGGCGGCGGCAAGTTCGCGCGTGCGCGGGTCGAGACCGCGGCGATCGCCGAGGCGCCGGTTGCCGCGCTGGTGACCGCGCGCATGGTCCCGCTCGACGCCGCGGCACGGCCCTCGCGGGTCCCGGCCTCGATGGCCTCGATCACGTTGGACCCGGTCTGCGTTCTCAGCTGGGCACTGGCAGGGGCGTCCGTCCATCCTTCCTCGCAGAGCGGAGTCAGGAGCCCGAGCAGCGCGCCGTAGATGATGAAGCCTGCGTCCGCGAGCGCGAAGGACAGGATGCGGCGACCCGCGTCGAAGCCACTCGCGTCGATGACCGCGGCTCCTTGCTGCAAGACCCACCAACCGAGAACCATCGCGAGCGGGAAGCCCACGAGCGATGCCGCGCCGAGCAGGACGGCGCCCTTCTTGCCGCCCCAGCCGAAGCCGAAGCCGGCGCCGCCGATGAGGCCCGCAGCTGCCGAGGCGATCGCGAGCGTCGTCGCCATCGGTTGCGAAGAACGCGCGAAGATCGCCACAAGGCCGTAGAAGGCGATGCCGCCGACGGCCCAGGCGATGAGCGAAGCCAGGATGAGGTTGCGGCGTCCCTCATGCAGCCCGAGGAAGAAGGTCCCGAGCACGGCACCGAAGGCCGCGGAGCCGACCAGCGTTGCGGCGACGAGGCCGAACGAGGGCAGCAAGCGACTCCAAACGAGCGTCAAAAGAAGGCCCGCAACGGCACCGGCTAGAGCTCCGCGGAACAAGTTCGACAAAGACAAGCGGCTTTCCTCTTGGAAGATCCTGGGCGACGGAATCTCCACCGACCAGGTGCTTGTATCGGCGCCGTGGGGGACCGCGGTCGAGCTTGTCGTGCTCCGCGCGCTGACATGGTGCTGCAGCGATTCGAGGCGTGACGACCGCGCGACGCTGCTATGCTTCGCGGCGATGACGCCGAAGCCCGTCCAACTGATTCTGCTACCGACGGACCTGACGCGCGACAGCAGCGCCCCCGTGCGTTACGGGATCGACCTCGCCGCACAGCTCGGCGCGGCCCTGCGCTTCTTCGCCGTCCTCGATTCGCCTTCGCAGCTGGCACTCGTCCAGCGCCACGGCAAGGCGGATCGCAAGCGCGACGCGAGCTTCCGCGAGAAGCTCATCGAGGACGCCAAGAGCATTCTCAGCAAGCTCGTCGAAGAGGCCGCCGCCGTCGGCGTCGAGGCGTCGGGCCGCGCGGTCATCGGTGAGCGCGTCGACCTCGAGGTCCTGCGGGAGGCGCGCGAGAGCGGCGTCGACCTGATCATCGTGGAGAGCCACGAGCAGTCGCTGCTCCAAGACTTCCTCTTCGGGGACAACTCCGAGGAGATCACGCACCTCGCTCCCTGCCCGGTCCTGACCATTCGCAGCCACGGCGACGAGGACGCCTCGTGAGGTGGACGACGCAGGCCGCCCTTCCCTCGGCCATTCTGGTCTCGGCCCTTCTGTTGCTCGTGGCGTGCTCTTCGGGCGGCACCATGCCCAAGCGCATCCTCGACCCGGCCGGGCGCCCGCGTGGCTTTGCCTGGGGTCAGGCCGAGGCAGTCGGCGTCGACCTCGAGGTCGCAGCCGAGTATCACGACCGCGACGCCGTCCTGCTGCCTGCGCGCATGACCGTCGACCTCGACGACGCGATCCGCGCCTTCGTGCAGTGGCAGCCGCTCGCGGTGACCAAGCGGCCCGACGACGGATGGGACCGGCGGAGCAGCGGCGACTTCGTTGCTGGCATCTCACAGCGTTTGACCGGCGGCGGCCTCGAAGAGGACAGCTTGACGCCCCTCGTTTCGTTCCAAGCCTTCGCGGCCTTCCCGCACGGCGGTCCGCGACCGGCTCAGTGGCCAGGCGTCATCGAAGGTGAAGAGGGCTACTTCGGCATCCTCAGCAGTGAGTGGGGGTCCTTGGAGCGCAGCGTGACCCTGAACTTGGGCGGCGGTGTCGGCGGCCGTGTCGGTGCGCTGCGGCCGGGGAGCGCCTTCGAGCGCTTCTCGCGCCCGGGGCGTTCGGGGCGCATCTTCACGAGCCTCGCCTTCACCCAAGGGCTCGGGTCGACCGGCATCGAGTTCGCGACCGAGCCGACGCGCCTCGGCGTCGAGGTCGCATGGCTGCGTGATCCGGTCGATGATCGCGACTTCGCCGAGCTGCACGTCGGGCTCTCGTTCTGGCTCGGCGCGAACGAGATCGATGTCGGGTGGCGGCGCGGGCTCAGCTCCGAGACCGAGGACAACGTCCTCTACATCGGTGCGCGCGTGCGCCTCTTCGATACGCTGAGCTTCTGACCGCATGAACCGATCGCGCTGCTGCGCGCGGCGAGCCTCCGAGAGACGAGCATCCCCATGAATGGCATCGCGCCTTTGCACCACGACCTCCTCGCCTGGAACTGTCGTGAAATCGATCCGGCTTCCGGAGGTGACGCCTCGCCGATCCACATCGGCCAGGAGCGCGCGGTCGAGGCCTTGCGCACGGGCATCGAGCTCTATGCCCCGGGCTTCAACATCTTCGTGACTGGGCTCAGCGGCACCGAGCGCGCGCAGAGCGTCGTCGAGCTCCTGGAGCAGATCAAAGTCCAGTGTCGCGTGGTGAAGGACCGGGTCTTCGTCCATGACTTCATCGAGTCGCGCAGCCCGACCCTGCTCGAGTTGCCGCGTGGTCAGGGGCGTCACTTCCGTGCCGACGTCGAGCGGGTCTATGCCTCGGTCATGCAGATCGTGCCCAAGGCCCTCGCCTCGCCGAACCTCGCCGAGCGACGCCGCGCCATCCAGGCTGAGTTCGCCTCGCGCGAGCAGGCGCTCTTCCAAGACCTCGTCGCCGAGGCCAAGACGCAAGGGCTCGCCATCGTCCGCATCGGGGCCGAACCCGAGTCCGAGGGACCGGTCGAAGCCGACATCTTCCCCCTCATCGGCGAGAACGCGGTGCCGCCCGAGGCGCTGACGACCCTCGTGCGTGAGGGCAAGCTCGAGGCTGCCCAGGCCGAGCGGCTCTCCGAAGCGCGGCAGACCTTGCTCACGAAGCTGCACGAGGTGCGTGCTCAGAGCCAGGAACTCGCGCTCGAGATGGCGAAGCGCCTCGACGACCTTGCGAAGGCGGTCTGCAAGTCGCGCATTCGGCCGCTCTTCTTGGGGCTCGCTGCCCGCTGGGAGGGCGAGGTCTTCAGGACCTACTTCGACCGCGTGCAGACCTTCGTCGTCGACAACCTCAAGGTTGTCCTTGCTTATGTCCAGGCCTCGCGCGAGAGCGGCATCGAGCGGCGGCCCAAGGAGCTCGACGTCAAGCTCATCGCGCGCGCGGACACACGCACGGGCGAGCGTTGGGATTGTCCGGTCGTGCTCGAGTCGAACCCGACGCTCGCGAGCGTTTTCGGGACGGTCCTGCCGCCAGACGAGGACGGGCCGCGCCTCGCGCACATCGTCGAAGGCGCGCTGCTGCGCGCAGACGGCGGCTTCGTCGTCCTGCGCCTCGCCGACTTGCTCCAAGCCGACCTCTGGAACCCGCTGAAGCGCGTGCTCAAGTCGGGGGTCATCGAGATCCGGCCGCCCGAAGGGCCGTCGCCATACCCGACGAGCCCGCTCGAACCCGACCCGATCGAGGTCTCGACCAAGGTCGTCGTCATCGGTGACGAAGGGACCTACGAGCTGCTCTGCGAGGCCGACGCCGACTTCAAGAAGGTCTTCAAGGTCCACGCTCAGTTCGAGCAGACCATGCGCCTGACCGACGGCAACCTCGAGCTCTACGCGTCAGCCGTGCGCCGCATCGTGGCCGGCGAAGAGGGCTTGTTGCCGGCGACGAGCAGTGGGCTCGCCCGCCTTGCCGAGTGCGGCGCGCGCATCGCGGGCTCGCAGCGGCGCTTGTCGACGCGCTTTGGCGAGATCGCCGACATCTATCGCGAAGCCTCCTACCTAGCGACCCGCAAGGGCGAGCGCAGCGTCGAGCGCAAACATGTGCAGGCCGCCGAAGCGCAGCGCGAACGCCGCCTCTCCTTGCCGCGCGAGTCCTTCCTCGAGCGCGTCGAAGAGGGGCTCTTCCGCTTCGAGGTCGTCGGTGCCAAGGTCGGGCAGATCAACGGCCTCGTCGTCCTCAACTCGGCGGCATGGGGCTACGGTCGACCGACGCGCATCACGGCCCAGGTCGGCGTCGGCGTCGGGCGCATCATCAACATTGAGCGTGAGTCCGAGCTTTCGGGGCCGATCCACGAGAAGGGCGTGCAGATCCTCTCGGGCTACTTGTTGGGCACCTATGCCCACATCGTGCCGCTGCGCTTGTCGGCGACGATCTGCTTCGAGCAGAGCTACAGCGGCGTCGATGGCGACTCGGCGTCGTCGACGGAGCTCTACGCCTTGCTTTCGGCGCTCGCCGACGTGCCGATCGCGCAAGGCATCGCAGTGACGGGGTCGGTCGACCAGTTCGGTCGCATCCAGGCGGTGGGCGGCGTGAACGAGAAGATCGAGGGCTTCTTCGAGGTCTGCTCCAAGCTCGGCCTCGACGGGCGCCAGGGTTGCATCCTGCCGCGCTCCAACGTCGACGCCTTGATGCTGCGCCCCGAGGTCGTCGATGCCGTTCGCAACGGCAGCTTCCGCATCTGGGCCATCGACAGCATCGACGAGGGCATCGAGATCCTGACCGGCATGCCAGCCGGGATGCCCGATGGTGGAGACGGCTGTGTCAAGGGGCGGGTGCTCGCGCCGCTGCGTGGCTTCGCCCAGCAGGGGGGGGGCCTCCCGGGCGGGGGGGCGGCCCCGGAAACCGCCCGCCCGCCCGAGCCCGTCCCGGCGCCGCCCGACGGCGCCGGCCGCTCCCGTGCCGGACGGGCCATCGGCGCTGCCGCCGCC
>CALLZN010000077.1 GCA_937858895.1 uncultured bacterium
AAAGAAGCCGGGGGGGGGGGAGGCCTCCGTTCGGCGCGTGCGGGGCGTTCAAAAAGTTGGGCCGGCCCCGACCGCGGGGGCGCCCGGCCTCGACCTCTTCGCAAAGACCAAGCCCGGCCGCTCGCCCCGCCTCTTCGGCTTTGGGCCCTTCTTCCGTGACCTGCCCCACGAGGAGAAGCAGCGCGCTGTCCTCGCAGCCGTGCGACCGCGTCGCATCGCCAAGCGCTTGCAAGAGGCGTCGATCGAAGACGTGTGGGCCGAGGACGTTCGCATGCAAGTGCGCGTCTTGCTCGCTCCATGAACGTCATGATTGCGACCTCACCGCTCGTCGATGGGGTCGTCGGCGGTCTCGCAGCGGGGGCCGCGACAGGTCTTGGTGCCCTTGGTGTCGCCTCGATTCGCGGACTCACGGCCAAGGGCCACGATGTCCTCCTCAGTGTTGCCGGTGGCATCATGCTCGCGGCGACGTTCTTCTCGCTCTTCGTTCCCGGCATCGAGGTCGCCCGCGCACGCTCGGACGGCCCGGCCATGGCAGCCCTTGTCGCCTGTGGCGGCGCCGTGCTCGGCGTGCTCGCCCTGCTGGCTTTGCATCGTGTGATCCCTCACGAGCACTTCGTCCAAGGGCGTGAAGGCCCAGCTGCAGAGAAGCTCCGGCGAATCTGGCTCTTCGTCTTCGCGATCACCTTGCACAACCTGCCCGAAGGAATGGCGGTCGGGGTCGGCTTCGCGTCGGGTGAGGCCGAGGCCGGGCTCCCGCTCGCGATCGGCATCGGCCTCCAGAACATCCCGGAAGGTCTCGCGGTCGCAGCGGGGCTCGTGTCGATCGGCTATCGGCGAGCGACGGCGTTCTGGCTCAGCCTCGGCACGGGGCTGCTCGAAGTGCTCGGGGCCCTGGTAGGTGCGCTCGCCGCCCTCGTCGCCGAGGCCTTGCTGCCATGGGCGCTTTGCTTTGCAGGTGGAGCGATGCTCTTCGTGATCGTCGGCGAGATCATCCCCGAAACACACCGCAGCTCCGGGCGCGCCGCGACGACCAAGGCGCTACTCGCAGGATTCGTTGTGATGATGGCGCTGCACGTTGCCATGGGCTGAAGGGTGATACATGGCGTGCGGACGGCTGCGACCCTACAACTTCGGTCATGACGAAGGACAAGCAACCCGAGCCCTGCACTCCGAGCGAGCCGCGCGGCACCCTCGTGCTGCGCACGTTCGCGATGCCGGCCGATACGAATCCCAATGGCGACATCTTTGGCGGTTGGATCATGTCTCAGATGGACATGGGGGGGGGCATGCTCGCGAAGGAGGTTGCCCAGAGTCGCGTGACGACGATTACCGCCGACAAGCTGACATTCTTAAGACCTGTGAGTGTCGGCGATGCGGTTTGTGTCTATGGCGAACTCACACGCATTGGCACGACTTCGTGTGACATCCGGCTCGAAGTCTGGGCCAAGGATTTGATCGATGAGGTCGGCGATGTGCGCTGCTTGGTGACAACGGGCGTTTTTCGCTATGTGGCCATTGACAAGTCAGGGCGACCGCGAGCCATTCCAAGTGACCCGCGCTTCGATCACGCGCGCGCAACTTGAGCGCGATGTAAGGTTCTATCGAGTCAACCAGGGCAGTCTTGCTGAGTGGGAGGGCCTTCGTCGATTTCTTTAGAGGGTCAGCGGTTTTTTTTGTCCCCATTTTGATGAACCCGACATAGGGAGCGCGGCGACGAAGTTTCGGCTTGCGCCAAACCTTAAGTGTCTGTCCCCCCCTCACTCCCCTCCGGATTTCAACCATACATGCGTTTCTACACGATCGCGATCAGCCTCGGCGTCCTGACCGCCGTTGCATCCAGCCAAGTCGTCGTTCCTTCTTCGGTCGCAACGACGCGTCCGACCCTCTCTCCGTTCTACACATCGAACGTGTTCTACAGCACGACGTCGACGACGACCGCGCCGGCTTCACGCTCACAGACCATCGTCGAGTGTGCTGACGTCGGCGGCGCACAGACCTGGAACTCGATTTCTCTGCGCCGTCCGGTGGGTCTGGGGAACAGCAACCCGGCCATTACAACGACCGCGACGCTCGTGCTGTCGGTTTCGAGCAACGCCCCCGGCGCCTCGACCACGACCTTCGCGACCAACCACGGCGCAATGACCCAGACGGTGATCTCGGGTTCGATCTCGCTGCCGGCTGCTACCAATCCAACGACTTGGCCCGCGCCTTGGGTTCCGTCCTTCCCGTTCTCGGCGCCTTACATGTACGTGCCGGCAACCGGTGGCTCGCTCGTCATCGACTTGACGCAGGTGCAGGCCGCTGGCGCGACGTCTTGGTATGTCGAATACACGACGCCGGACAACGGTGGCCGTGCAGGGAACGGGTCCGCGCCCTCGACCTGCAAGTTCAACGACGGCAAGTACAACAGCGGCCTGAGCTACACGACGGCTGGACTCAATCCGGCTGGAGGCCTCTGGTATGCCTCCTACAACGGCCTCCTCCCCAACGTTGTCGGTGTCGTCGCCATCAGTGTCTACGGTGTTGACAACAAGGGCACGTGGCCGATCCCTCTCGACTTGGCAGGGGTTGGAGCGCCAGGCTGCTTCTTCAACGTCGGCCTCGAGATCGGCTTCGTCGCTGTGATGACCGCCAGCGCGAGCGGTTCGGCTCGCACGCCAAACGTCATGATTCCTCCGGGTTTTGGCGGCAAAGCCTTCTACGACCAGACGCTCTGGATCGACCCTGCTGCGAACGCGCTCGGCTTGGTGACCGGCTGGTCGAGCAAGTGGCTCATCGGCACGGGCGCTGGCGCGCCGGCGGCCTTCGTCTACGCGACCGGCAACAGTCACATGAACGCGACCGGAGTTCGCGTCGTCGGCGCGAGCCCGACCTGGCAGCTGCAATAGTTCGCTAGGAGCGGGTGTGCATCGCGTAGCTTGTCGCGCGCGATGCCGGCATCCCTTCACGAACCCTTTCGCTTCGCCCGCGGGGCCAAGCTCGCGCGCAATCGCTGCGTCCTCGCGGCGATGACCAACCAACAGAGCAACGCTGACGCTTCGCTTGGCGAAGACGAGCTGCGTTGGCTGCTCGCGCGCGCGAGCTTCGGCGTCGTGACGACCTGCGCGGCCCACGTCGCACGCGACGGTCAGGGCTGGGCAGGTGAGCTCGGCGTCTTCGACGATGCCCTGCTTCCTGGTTTGACACGGCTGGCGTCGTCGCTGCGCGCCGCTGGGACGCTCTCGCTCTGCCAGCACTTTCATGGCGGCATGCGCGCGCCTTCGCGCTTGACCGGGCAAGCGCCGTTTTCGGCGAGCGCGGTCGAGGCGGACATCACGAAGGGCGAGGCTGCGCGCGCCGCGACCGAGGCCGACATCGAGCGCACGATCCAGGCCTTCGCGGACGCCGCGCGCCGCACCGAGCAAGCGGGCTTCGATGGTGTCGAGTTGCACGGCGCGCACGGCTATCTGCTAGCGCAGTTCTTGGGCAAGAAGACGAATCGGCGCAGCGACGGCTGGGGCGGCAGCCTCGAGAAGCGCGCTCGCTTTCTGCGCGAGGTCTATCGCGCGGCGCGCGCTGTGACGGGCGCTGACTTCTTGATCGGCGTGCGCTTCTCGCCCGAGCTCGAGGACATCGGCATCGACCTCGACGAGAGCCTCGAGTTGGTCCGCATGCTCGAGAGCGACGGCGTCGACTTCTTGCACGTTTCGAACGGTGACAGCTTCCGCCCGCCGCGCGCACGCCCCGAGTCGGAGCGCCGCTTGACGGCCCACGTGCGTGCGGTACTCGCCGACGCGACGCCGCTCATCGCGACGGGCGCAGTCTGGACACGTGACGACGCCGAGACTGTGCTCCGAGACGGTGCCGACTTCGTCGGCGTCGCGCGCGCAGCGATCGGCAACGCCGACTGGGCGCGCGCCGTCGAGGACGCCGCTTGGCAAGCAGCCCGTCCGCCTTACAGCGTCGCGCACCTGAGCGACCAGGGCCTCGGTGAGGCCTTCATCGCTTACATGCGCCGGTGGCCCGACTTCGTCGTGGACTGATTGTGCGAGGCGGCGCGAGGCGGCGCGGACATCAGTTGCGCGCGACCCACTCGAGCCAGGCGGCCCAGCGCAGCCACGCCCCGTCGAAGTCGCTGAGGCGCTCGAAGCGGCGCGGGTCGACGTCGACCCAGGTCATGCGGTGGTCGGAGCTGACGATGGTCGTCCCGTCGCCCGTCAAGCGAGCGAGCGGATCCGCCTGGACTGGCCAGAAGACGCCAGCAGACTTCAGCCGCATGTTCCAGGACGGCAGTGCATAGTCGACGCGCAAGTTGCCGGGCGTCGCGTCACTGAAGTCGGCGGTGTCGAAGCGAGGAGCGCCAACGTGGTTCGCGTTGGCTTGACCTTGGAGGCGGGCTGCCTCGGGTCCGCCATCGCTCGACGGCGTGCGCTTCGTGTTGATGAACGGATTGAGGGTCAACCAAGAAGCAGCCTTGGCCGTCGAGTCGCCGTCGAAGGGGTCGGCGTTGTAGTCGCCGAGGATGACGAAGCGATCACCGAAGTCGAGGCCACCGCGCCGACCCTTGTCGTCGCGGATGTAGCGCGAACTCCACGGCAGCACGTAGTCGGACCAGAAGCGAAGCTCGTCATGGTTGCGTGTCCCGTTGCGATCTTCGGGGCCATCGAAGACCGGCGGCGTCGGGTGCGCGCAGAGGCAGTGGACTCGAAGCCCCTCGACGTGCACGACCACGTCCCAATGGCTCTTGGAGCTGAGGCGCACGACGTCGAGTTCTTGCTTCGTGAACCAGTCGCGCGGCGCGCTCGTCGCAGCGTCGTCGGGCAGCCGCGCTCCGGGCATGTCCTTCCACAAGAAGTTCTGGAAGGTACGGCTCCGCGCGCCATCGATCCGATGCTTCGAGAGCAGGACCATGCCGAACTGGCCGGGGAAGAAGCCGAAGCCGAAGGCGTCGCCCGGTCCGCCGACTTGCTTGTCGTTGTCGAGGTCGAAGCCCGAGTCGATGCCCGTGTTCGACGGCGCCAAGAACACGTGGGGGTAGCGCAGCGGCTTCGCGCCGTTCTGCGCAACCTCGAGGTACTTGCTCCGGAAGAGGTCGATGGCCTTGCCTTCCTTGTCGTAGTCGAACTCGTTCAGGAGCACGACGTCGGCGTCGACGCGCTGCAGGATCTCCGCGACGGCTCGTGCCTGCTTGTCGTCGGGCGTGGAGAGATCGCGGATCAAGGCGCCGCTGCTCGCGCGATTGAGGCTGACGTTGAAGGTCGCGAAGCGCACGCTTCGCCCGCCGGCTTCGAGGGTGTCGACGACGGGCGCCTGTGCGCTCGCGTGCGAGCCGAGGAGCAAGAAGGCCGCGAGGGCCATGGTTTTGTGGTTTTCGAGCATGTGGACTGGTTCTCGTGCTGTGGTGGCAGCATTGGAAACGGCCAACTTGCAGGTCACGTCAAGGGCTCATGAGGGCTTGCGGCGCTTGCCATGGGCGGGTTGGCTCCGTGGGCGCGCACGTCGCGCGCACGATTGAAGTTCGGCAAATGTTTGGTATGCTCCGCCCCATGGGGACGCCCCGAAGCACTTCGGGGGGAGGGAACTTTGCCGGCACGCTGCTGCGTTGCGCGAGCGCTTACAGCTTCTCGACCGGGCTCTTGTCCGTGCGCGAGCTCTGTGCGCGTGCCGTGCGCGCGGACATCGTGCACCTCGGGCTCTGTGACTGGGGCGGCATCTACGGCGTGCCGGACTTCGCGCTCGAGGCGGAGCGCTGCGGCTTGCATGCGATCTTCGGGGCCGAGCTCGGGGTGGGGGCAGCGCGCGTGCTCTTGCTGGCGCGCGATGCGACAGGGTTTCGCTCGCTGTGTCGCTTGGTGTCCGATTGGCGGGCTTCGGAGTGCGAGGGCTTCGAAGCGCTCGCGCAGCTCGTCGCGGCCGAACAAGAAGGGCTCTTCGTGCTCTGCGAGCAGCTGGGCTTCTTGGGGGTGCTGCGCGAAGTGCTCGACCCCGAACGGCTGCGCGTCGCGCTGCCGCCGCTCGGTAGTGAGAACGAGCAGCGCTCTGAGCGGCACTCCGGCCGCCCAACGCGCCCCGAGTCAGACGACGACCCCTCGCAGCGCAAGGTGCCCGATCCCTTCCCTTGGCCGCAGCGGCGTGCGCTGCTCGAGCAGGCGCGGGCGTGGGGGCTGCGCGTCGTCGCGGCGCCGCCGGTCTACTACGGCAGCGCGGCCGATCGCGATGCGCACCGGCTCGCGGTCGCGTCCAAGAAGGGACTGCTCTTCGATCGCGTGCGCGACGACGAGCTCGCGCCGCCCGGCAGCCACGTGCTCAGCAAGGACGAGCTCGCGGCCGGCTACGCCGACGTGCCCGAAGCGCTCGTCGAGGCCGAAGAGGTCGCGCGCGCGTGCACGTTCTCGCTGCGCGAGCCGCGGCCCCTCGTGTTGCCGCACACGACCGGCGCCGAGCACGGCGATGCGCGGCGGGACTTCGAGATCCTGCGCGCGCGGGCCGAAGCGGGCTTGCAGCGCCGCTACGGGCAGGACCGGGCTGCGGCTGCGCAGCGGCACTACGAGCGTGCGCGCGAGCGCCTCGCGCACGAGCTCGGCGTCGTCGACGAACTCGGCTTCTCGGGCTACTTCCTCGTCGTCGAGGAGATCGCTTCGCTCGCCAAGAGCGAAGGCATCCCCTGCCTCGGTCGTGGTTCGGCGGCCGACAGTCTGATCGCGCACTGCCTCGGCTTCACCGATGCGGACCCGCTGCGCTATGGGCTCTGCTTCGAGCGCTTCCTCAACGTCGAGCGCTTTCGGCGTGGGGGAGAAGCGCTGCCCGACATCGACCTCGACTTCTGTTGGCGGCGGCGCGACGAGTTGCTCGAGCGCGTCGTCGAGCGCTTCGGTGAAGGGCGCGTCGCGCTGCTCTGCACGCATCCGACGCTCGGCTTCCGCGCGGCCTATCGCGAGGCGGCGCGCGCGCTCGGCATCCCGGTCGACGAAGTCGATCGCCGCGCGCGCGGCATCCCGCGCATGCTGCCACCCGAAGTGCTCGAGCGTGGTCGCCTCGGCGAACCTGCTGCCCTGCCGCAGCTCTTGCAGCGCTTCCCCGAGTTCACCGGCCGCCTGCGGCGCCTCGCGGGCGGCGAAGAAGAGCGCCTGCGCGAGACGCGCATCTGGTGGGGGGCCTTCGCGCTCGCTGGTTTGCAGCGCGGCCTTGGCCTGCATCCAGGCGGAACCGTGCTCTCCCCGGTGCCGCTGCGCGACCTCGCGCCGCTCGAGCGTTCGGCCAAGGGCTTGCCCGCGCTGCAATGGGACAAGCACGTCGCGCCGCACATGGGCCTCGTCAAGATCGACCTGCTCGGCAATCGCGGGCTCTCGACCTTCGTCGACGCGCGTCGCGAGATCGTGCGTCTCGGCGGCGACCCACGCGACATCGATGCCGAGCTGCTCGGCCCGACGCCCGAAGAGGACGACAAGGTCGCGGCGATGCTGCGCCGCGGCAAGACGATCGGCGTGTGGCAGATCGAGTCGCCGGGTATGCGGCGGCTCTTGACGCGCATGGACGCGACGACGCTCGAGGACACGATCCAGAGCGTCGCGTTGATTCGGCCGGGGCCGGCCGGGAGCGGGATGATGCACGCCTACATCCGGCGCAAGCGCGGCGACGAGGCGCTTCCCGAGCTCCCGTCGCCGCTCGATTCTCTGCTCGGGCAGGCGCAGGGCGTGATGCTCTACCAAGAGGACCTGATCCACGTGCTCGCCGAGCTCTGCGGGCTCGAGCTACCGGCCGCCGACCTCTTGCGGCGCGCGATCGGTGGCGGCAGTTACTACCACTACAACCGGCACGAGGCCGAGGCGAAGCCCGTCGACGCGAAGGACTTCTTCTTCGAGCGTGCGACCGCGTGCGGGATCCCGGTGCGCATCGCGCAGGACTTCTGGGCGCAGATCGAGCGCTTCTCGCGCTTCTCGTTCAACAAGGCGCACTCGGTGACCTACGGCCGGCTCGCGTGGCGGCTCGCGCGCATCAAGGCGCGTTGTCCGGCTGCGGTGCTCGCGGCCATCCTCGCCAACGACACCGGCTACTACGAAAAGCGCGTCTATGTCGAAGAGGCCAAGCGCTGTGGCGTGACCGTGCTCGCGCCGTGCATCCATCGCAGTGGGATCGTGTTTCGGGCCGAGCGCATCGGCGCGGGGCGCGACGCGATTCGAGCAGGCTTTCGCGACGTGCGCGAGCTGCCGGCGGACTTCGTCGATGTCTTCCTGCGCGAGCGCGACGAGCGCGGGCCCTACTTCTCGGTCGAAGAGTTCACGCACCGGGTCGAAGAGCGCGGCATGACGATCGCCGAGCGCTGGGTCGAGCACTTGATTCTCGTCGGCGCCTTCGACCTTTTGGAGGGAACGCGGCCCGAGAAGCTCTGGCGCTACCGCATCCACGCCGGACGCAAGCGTCGCATCGGCCCGGGCGAGTACGCGGCGCGGCGCCGGCCAGGGGCAGCGCTCTTCGCCGATGCCTTGCTCGAGCGCGAGCCGATCCTGCCGTGCTTACCCGACTTCGATGCCCGCGAGCGCGCGCGCCTCGAACAAGAGCTACTCGGCTTCACGACGGGTCTGCACGTGCTCGACATGGACGACTTGCCGGACGACTTCGAAGCGCAGGACTGCGTGCCCCTCGTCGACCTGCCGGCACGCGTCGGTCAAGACGTGCGCATCTTGGGCTTCCTCGCCGCCCAGCGTCGCACGCGGACGAAGAACGGGCGCTTGATGTGCTTCCTCACGCTCGAGGACCGCGACGGGATCGCGGAGGTCGTGTTGTTTCCGGATGTGTATGAGCGCTTTGGGCACGAGCTCGCGGGCCAGGATCGCTATGTCGTCCGCGGCCGCGTGGTGCAGGAGGACGGCGCGCTGACGGTGACGGCGGCGAGTGTTACGCGGGTGGAGTGACACGCGGCACTTGAGGGCGGTGACCGATGCTCGGCAAGAAGCCGCGTGGCGCGCAGCCGCGTGGATCGCCGGTCAGGTGACCGCGGACGCATTCGATGGCGCGCGCGAGGGGGGTGTTCGACCTCTGCGTGCTGCGCTATCGTCGGGGGCTTACCCAAGCGGCTCGTCTGCTCGACGCAGGAGGTATCCATGAGCCCGACTCACTCACTCACTCACTCACTCACTCCGCTTGCCCTGCTGATCCAGCTGCTTGCGGGGTCTAGCCAGGCTGCGGCGCAGGTGCCCGTGCAAGGATCGTGGGAGCCGGAGTTCAATACCCCGGGCTACTCATGCCCGACACCTCCGACGAATCATGTCTCGAGCGACTTCTGGCCGTCGTGCGACCTGCAGATGCCGGGGGCTTTTTTCAACGCGGTGCACATGGTGCTCATCCCGAAGGGTCAGGATCGTGGCAAGGTCATGATGTGGGATTGGCAGATTCAGACAACGTCTCCCTACCGGCAGCGCTGGGTGATCATGGATCCGGCCTTGCCGACTTCGCATCCGAACAAGTTCGAGCTGTTCTTGCACACGTTGCAGCCGTCGGCTCCCCAGGGAGAACAGATGTGCGCGGGGCACGCCTGGACGCCGGGCGGTGACCTCGTCGTTGCCGGTGGCAACTGGTACGATCCCACGAACTTGCACGTCTACGGCAACAAGCTCGTTTACATCTATCGAAGTGCGACGCGAAATTGGGAGCGAAATGCCGATCTGGCACACGAGCGCTGGTACCCGTCGGTCACGACGCTCGGCGACGGCCGCGTTGCGATCACTGGTGGAATTCGTGACTCGGGAACCTTGACGAGTTCAGGAATATCAGACCCGAAGGACCACACGTACGAGATCTACGATCCCCTCAACAACGTCTATCAGCAGAACCCTGTCGCCCGCTACTTGTCCACCCAGCTGTGGTATGGACCTGGCCTCAACGGCGACTCAGGCAGCAAGTTGGGCGAGTACCCACGCTGCCACGTGATCGCAGAAGGCAATGGGCCGACGAGCGATGGCTACCTCTTCGTGTCGCACCAGTTCAAGGGCCATGGCACGAACACGGGCGATCGGTCCGCGAAGGTCGACATCAAAGTCCATCCTGAGACCTGGACTTCGCCGGCCGTATGGTCGACTTCGTCGGCGTACAGCGGCACTGGATTTCGGCGCAGCAAAGGGACGTCGACGCTTTGGCCCAACCTCGGCGTGAGCCTCGTTGCTGAGAACACGGTTGTGCGCCTCGGTGGGACTCTGCAATCCATCTCTGACGCAGCGAACGAAGTCGTTACCAAGAGCGTGGAAGCCTGTCTCGCAAGCGGCGGCGGCGGCGCATGGACCGCGCTACCAAGTCTCAACAACGCACGTCAATGGCCGGACCTCGTTCTGCTCGCAGATGGATCGCTCTTCGTCGTTGGCGGCGCAGCCAATATTCAGGTCGGCGTCGCGCCGAACGACAACGATCCGATCCCCGTGATGAATGCGGAGATCCTCGTGCCAGGCAACTCCACGTGGAACGCTCAGCCCAACATGTTCTCCTCGCGGCTCTATCACTCGACGGCGCTCTTGTTGCCGAGTGCCAAGGTAATGACCGGAGGCGGAGAGTACGGTTGGCTCTGGATCTGGAAACCGGGCGGTCGAGCTGCTGACTTCCAGGTCTTCGTGCCTCCCTACCTCGAAGTGGCACAGCCGCGGCTCGTGATCACGCAAGTGCCGACGGGGCTGATAGCCTTCTCAAAGACTGGGCAGCAATTCACGACGTTCCGTGTTTACTACACGACGCCGGATGGCTCACTGCCGGATCGAGTCGTGTTGACCGCACCAGGTTCGGTGACGCACCACTTCGATACGCAGCAGCGTTACGTAGAGCTTGTCATTCAGGGCATGGGCGAGGACGCGACAGGTCTCTATGTGGATGTCTACCCGCCGCTTCGCACTGGGGACAACGGCACACCGATTGGCAGCCATGCAGTGCCTGGATACTACATGCTCTTCTTGTTGGCCAATCCACAGAGCACGACAACACCAAGATCGTGCCTCGGCGTTCCATCGGAGGCCGCATGGATTCAACTCGGATGAACTCGTTCTCTCGCTTGACTGTGGCATGTGCACTCGCTGCCATGTGCATGTCCGCGTTACGATGTCAAGTGCAACTCTGGCAACAGATCGGCGTTCCTCTGGAAGCCAATCTCGGCTTCCGTACTTGCGTCGTTGGAGACATTGACAACGATGGTGTCGCGGATGTCCTTCACACGGTCCGGGTCTTCTCTGGACCGGATGCCAACCAGCTCCGTTGGTATTCCGGCGCGACCGGCAAGCTCATCCGCATCTTACCTCCGCTGGGGAAGTGGCGAGAAGCTGCCTATTGGCAAGCGTTGTCACCTGCAGGTGACTACAACGGCGATGGGTATCCCGACTTCGTTGCGTACGCGCGGAATGGCTACACGTTTGGTACTCGCGTCGTCGTCGTCAGCGGTAAGGACGATGCATTCCTCTGGTGGGTATCGCCCAAAGATGAACGCGACCCGAAGGGTTTTGGCGAGGCCTTGCTCGGCAACGTCGATCTCGACGGCGACAAGAAGCCGGACGTCGTCGTCATCGAGACACTGACGCTGCCAGAGCCGACCGTGACGGCATATCGGAACGACGGATCCGTGCTCTGGTCAGTGACTGGTGATGCAACATTTGCGCCCGGTGCCTTCCGTGTCGACGAGCAAATCGACTCGATGGGCGACATCGACAATGACGGGTGCGACGACCTCGTCATTGGCGGTGGCAAGCCCGGCGTGGGCGGCGGCGCCGTCTTGGTTTCTGGCAAGACGGGCAAGTTCTTGCTCTCGGTAGGGGATCCACGCTATCGCGACAACCTAGGAGCTAGCGTCGAGGGGATGGGCGACATCGACGGCGACGGCTTCAAGGACTTCGCCGTCAGTGGCGGTGCCGTGTTCAGC
Source organism: uncultured bacterium (assembly GCA_937858895.1). Lineage (GTDB taxonomy): Bacteria > Planctomycetota > UBA1135 > UBA1135 > JACKHW01. Next base: position 11,867 of record CALLZN010000077.1, read on the forward strand.
ACAGGCGTCGCATACGCCTTCTCGGGCAAGGACGGCCGCGTGATCCACGAGTGGCGTCCAGACCGTCCGATGAGGTACTCGAATGACTTCGCGACCCACATGGAGAGCGGTTTCGACGCCGACCTCGATGGTGTTCAAGACCTCGCGATGGGATCGCGGGGGCATTCCGAGGTCACGATTCGCTCGGGGCGCACGGGAGAGTTGCTGTACCGCATCGGCCCGACTCATCGAAACGAGCACTTCGGACAGAATCTCGCGGTCATGCCGGCCGACTCGCACACGCGCTCGCCTTCATTAGTCGAGGTGAGTTACTTCTACAGTCAGTGGGTGATCGGTCTTGATGACGGGTTTCGCGGTCGCATTGCGCGCACCTTGCTCGTTCCACCGCACGTGCGCACCTTCGACCATCCCTGCCAAGGCTCGCTGACCGACGCGCCAGTGCTCGGCGTCAGCGAAGTGCGCGACCTCGGCCTGCGAATCGGTGTCGCGCACACGGCACCCGGCTCGGTGGCGATCCTCTGCCTCGGCACATCGACGAGCGCTTGGCTCGGTCGTACGCTGCCTTACTCGCTCGACGCAGCGGGCGCTCGCGGCTGCAGGCTCCTGACGTCGATCGAGCACGCGGATGCTGTCGTGACAGGAGGACTTGGCGCGCATGCTGGCTATGGTTCGCTCGTCGTCCCGCTCCGCGCGCCAGCGTTGCTCGATGTCGAGATCCACGCGCAATGGCTCGTGCTCGACGGGAGCCTGAGGCCAGCAGCTGCGAGCAACGGCCTGAGCTTTCGTCTGCGTCCGCCGCTCGCGCAGCAGTCGTACTACATGCCGCCGGGTGGTTAGTCCTGTTCGCCGCAAAGCGTCGCACGCGGACGAAGAACGGGCGCTTGATGTGTTTTCTCACGCTCGAGGACCGCGACGGGATCGCGGAGGTCGTGTTGTTTCCGGATGTGTATGAGCGCTTTGGGCACGAGCTCGCGGGCCAGGATCGCTATGTCGTCCGCGGCCGTGTGGTGCAGGAGGACGGCGCGCTGACGGTGACGGCAATGAGTGTGGCGCGGGTGGAGTGACTTGCGGCACTGCACGGCGGTGACCGATGCAAGAAGCCGCCAGTGACAGACCGTGGGTCAGTCGCCAAAGGTCACGTGCAGGGCGTTACTCGCCTCGGCGAACGCGAGCGGTGATCCGAGGAAGAAGCTCTGCCAAACAGTCGTGACGCCACGCAGGGCGGTGTCGTTGGGCACCTTGACTGTCGCCGACAAGTCCGACGACGCCATTGGGACGGCCAGCGTGACGAAGGGTCGGAGCAGATCCACTTCGCTGAAACAGCCAGGTGCGGGGAAGGTGCCGATGTTCGCCTCCGAGCCGATGAGCAGCAACATCACGCTTCCCGTTACAGCATCCCGTACATCGAGGCGAACGTTCGCGCCGAGCACAGGATCTTCGAGCCTCAGGTCTGGTACCTGATTACG
>CALLZN010000078.1 GCA_937858895.1 uncultured bacterium
CGCGGCCAAGCGCGTGATCCGCAAGAAGAACGAGGTCGGAGACCAGTACTACGTGTCGTCGACCTTCAACGAGCTCATCCTCGCCGGCAAGCGCGTCATCGCCCACGAGATCCCTGCCGACCACTTCCACGGCTTGCACACGAAGGAGGGCGTCGACGCCTTCCTCAGCGCCATGCAGGAGAAGAGCTACTGATGGGGCAGCTGCAAATCGTCATTCCGATGGCCGGCCTCGGGTCGCGCTTCGCGAACGCTGGCTACACCAAGATCAAGCCCTTCGTCGACGTGGCCGGCCGCCCGATGATCGCGCGCGTCTGCGAGAACCTGCGCGTCGAGGGAGCGCGCTTCGTCTTCATCGCGCGCAGCCTGCACCGCCCTGAGCTCGAGGCGGAGCTCGAGCCCTGCCTCGATGGTTGCGACCACAGCATCGTCTACATCGACGAGGTCACCGAAGGTGCGGCGTGCACGGTCTTGTGCGCGCGCGCGGTCCTCGATCCCGAAGCGCCGCTCCTGATCGCGAACAGCGACCAGATCGTCGACCTCGACCTCGAGGTCTTCGTCGCCGACGCCTGTCGCCGCGCGCTCGATGGCTCCATCCTCTGCTTTCCGTGTCCTGACCGCTCCAACAAGTGGAGCTACGTCCGCCTCGACGCCAACGGACACGTCGACCTCGTGCGCGAGAAGGTCCCGATCAGCGATCGGGCGACAGTCGGGATCTACTGGTTCGCCCAGGCCAGGACCTACATCGATGGCGCCATCGACATGGTCGCGCGCAACAAGCGCGTGAACGGCGAGTTCTACGTCTGCCCGGTCTACCAAGAAGCCATCGATAGCGGCGCCAAGGTGGGCATCTTCGACATCGACATCGAAGCCATGCACGGCATCGGCACGCCCGAGGACCTCGACGCCTACCTCGCGCTGCTCGCGCCGAAGGGCTGAGGCATGGGGCGAGCCCACGACGTTCAGTGCGCGGTGCGACGCATGGCGAAGCGCGCCCTGCGCGCCATCCACGGCCTCGCGCCGCGACGCGCCGACCGGCGCAGCATCTTGCTGCTCTGCCAGAACGGCTTGATGGCCGACTACCTCGGGCCGGTCTACGAGCTCTTGCGCGAGGACGAGCGCTTGCGCTTCTTCGTGACCTATCCCCGCGACGCGCGCATCGCGCACGAGTGGGAGAAGATCGAGCGCTGCCTGCCAGTCGAGTGCTTGCGCCTCGGCGTCGCCGAGTGCCGGCGCTTCGACCTCATCGTGACGGCCGACCACGGCTACGAGGGTCTAGCGACGCGGCGCAACTGCCCGGTGCTCTACACGGGCCACGGCATGACCGGCAAGGTCGTCGAGGGCGAGGGCGGGGACTACGGCTACGGTCCTCGCGCCAAGCTCGCCGACGGCAGTCCGCGATACAGCGTCATGCTCGAGGCCTCCGAGAAGAACCGCGCGCGCGTCGCCGCCCGCGACCCGCTGCTCGCCTCGGCGATTCGCGTCGTCGGCAGCCTGCAAGACGACGCCTTGCTGACGCAAGTGGGGCAGCGCGCGGCGCTCCGCGAGGCGCTCGGCTACAGCTTGGACGAGCGCGTCGTCCTCGTGCAATCGACTTGGGGGCCACACTGTCTCTTCCGCACGGTCGGTGAGGCCTTGCTCAAGGAGATCGCGGCGAACCCGAGCACGCGCTTCGTCCTCAGCCTGCACCCGCACGAGTATCGACCGAACGCGGATGGCACGCCCTCTTGGGGGGAGCGCCTGCAAGCCCTGCGCTTGCCGAACGTCGACGTGCGCGCGCCGGGTCAAGCTTGGATCCCGACGCTGATCGCGGCCGACTTCGTACTGACCGACCACACGTCGCTCGCGATCTACGCGGCCCTCGCAGAGAAGCCGACGATCTGGGTGCCGGTGCCCCAAGACCTCATCGCCGAAGGCACTGCGCTCTCCCGCCTGCGCGCGATCGCGCCGACCTGGGAGCCGAAGCAAGCGCTCGAAGACGCGCTCGTTGTCAGCGCGCGCGAGCACCCGAGCGAAGAGCTGCTGGCGCTGGCGCGCGAGATCAACTCTTGTCCCGGCGAAGCCGCAGGACGCGTGCGCAGCGTCGTCTATGAGCTCTTGGGCCTCGACCCGCGTGGGACCACGATCGATGCAAGAGATGTCGTGACCAATGGCACAACGCGTGACGTAGCCCAGCTCAAGGCCGCCGACGCGGCGCTCCGATAGCAACTGAGGCTTCTGCTTCTTGGCAGCGGCACAGCAAGCAGCAGTTGCAACGGAGCTCTCGATGACCAGCGATGAGATCACCGTCTACGACAAACTCGGTCGTGCCTACTCGTTCGATCGTGAGTCGTGGCGCGCCGACGTCTTGCCGAAGCTGCTCGCCGAGGCCTGGGATGCACCCGACGAGCTGCGCCTGCGCGTGAAGGCAGGACTACGCGAGGGCTGCGCCGACGAGTTGTTGGCGGCGGCCGAGCGCCTCGTCGCGATCGACGACGACGTCGTCGCTGCGGCCTGCCTCTATGCCGAAGTGCAGCGCAAGCGCGGCGAGGTCGACGCCGCGAAGAAGGCCCTCCTCGACGTACGCAAGCGCCGACCCGAGGACGCCGAACCGGTCTTCGGGCTCGCCCGCATGGCTCGCGATGCAGGCGACCAGCCGCTCGAAGTCGAGCTCCTCGACGCGACGCTCGAGCTCGACCCCAACCACGAGGGCGCCCTGCAACGTCGCCTCGCCTTGGCCGACACCTCCCTCGAACGCGAGGCTCTGCTCGTCTCGCTCGAGTGCCTGCCCGGCGCGTGGTTTCCGCGCGTGCAGCGCGCGCGGCAGCTCCTCGACGATGGCGAGGTCGAAGAGGCGCTTCGTCGCTACCGCGCCTTGTTGCCCCTCTTGCCGAGGGAGCCGCGCGCCCGCACGCGCGTGACCGGCGACCTCGGCGAATGCGGGCGCACGCGCGAAGTCGTCGCCTGGTTCGCCGACGACTTCGAAGTCGAGTCCTACGGCGTCTACGCCGGCCTCAACCTCGTCCAAGCTCTGATCGCCGAAGGCTACATCGAGCGCGCCGACGGCGTGCTCGACGAGCTCTTCCACGTCGAAGCGCCGCAGTGTGCCGCGCACTTGGCAGCCCTCGACGAAGAGCTCGCCTCGCTGCGCCGCGTCGTCGCCACAACGACGAGCGAAAAGCCGACGCTGCAACTGGCGCTCATCGATGGGCCGATCTGGGCCCACGGCCTGCGCGAGACCTCGGGGCTCCTGCCGCCGCTGACCAAGGCGTCGCAATCGTTGCTCCTGCTCGGCCTCGTCGATGCCTTCCACCGCAGCGACGATGGCCCCGACCAAGGCGGGGACCCGCGGGCCTTCGACAGCTACGCGCGTGTGCTGCCGCTCTACCTGACCGAGGCGCTGCGCTTCGTCACCGATGTGCGCCCGCTCGTGGTGCTTCCTGGCGTGCCTGGCCTCGGCCCGGTCACGCCGCGCAAGGCCTGGGACTTCGAAGCCTTGCGGGAAGCCGTCCTCGAGGAAGGCCTGCCCAAGGTCATCATCGCGGGTTCCCTCGAGCGCGAAGCCCGGCTCGAAGACGAGACCGCCCTCGACGAGACACGGAAGAGCGACAACGCTGTCCTTGTCTTCCACATCCATGACGTCGAGCGGCGGGCCCTCCTGGATCGCTTCGTCGTGCGCTGTGTCGTGGACCTGCCACGCACGATGCTCGAGGTCGAGCGCGAGCTCACGGACCGCCTCGAACGCCTCGGCCTCGTGCGGCGACGCCGGCGCGCCGGGATCTGGCAGCGGCCGCGCGGCGACGAATGCCGCGCCTACGCGGACGCCATCGATGGACTCGTCAAGCAGAGCCTGGTGAGCAACCACTGGCTCGATCGGCGCTCCCTTCGCGACGAAGCCCGGCTCTACCAAGGCTACTTCACGCTCTGCGAGCTCATGCCGGGCGCTCGCGTGCCCGAGGCCATGTTGCTGCGCAGCCTCGTCGAAGCGCGTCGCTACGGCTCGCGCATCGCGCGCCGCTACGTCGAGCCGATGCGCGCGGCCCTGTCCGAGAGCCTCGACCGTGACGCGCTCTCGGCGCTGCGATCGCTCGACGCCATGCTCGACAGCTTGCTCGAAGACTGAGCGACCAGGGCGCGCTCGACGACGTCGCAAGGCCTCGGCGGCTGCGGCCGCGCAGACTGGCAACGCAACGAGCCGAAATCCTCGTGGCCACAGAACGTGGCTGCCTCAAGAGCTTCTCCACGCTTGCAGCGAGACACCTGCTGAGCGAGGTCGTGAGCACGGCTGCAGCAACATGACTTTCGCATGCGGCGTATGTGGCTCTTGCTTGATGACATCCGCGAAGCTGGCGACAGGGAGCTTCTCAGAATCCGAGAGGCCCCACTCTGCCGTGGGTGACGCGGCTGTCACGATGCACCAGCCAAACCTTGCCAATCCTTGGCGGCCCGTGCTATCCTCGCCCGATGAGGACTGAGTCCATGAAAGCCACGACGATGAACATCTCCCTGCCCGCGGAGCTCGCACGCTACGTGCGCGAGAAGGTCGAGGGAGGCCAGTACTCGTCGGCCAGCGAAGTCGTGCGAGAGGCCCTTCGGAGGCTCTCAAGTGACGAACTCCGGGAGCAATCGTTCCGAACGCTATCTGGCACTCGATGTGACCCCGAGCGTGCGGCAGCGGCCGTCGACGACCTGCTTGCCCTGCAGAAACGTCATGACCTTGGCGGAGCGGCAACGGTCGAGGACCTGATTCGAGAGGGCCGCGACGAGTGAAGTTCGTCCTCGATGCGTCCCTTGCGCTCTCGTGGTGCTTCGAAGACGAGCGGACACCGTTCACGGAGGCCGCACTACGGGCCTTGCCGCGGCTCGGAGCAGCCGCACCGTTCCTGTGGTGCTACGAGGTCTCGAATGGCCTACGCACCGCCCAGAAGTCAGGCAGGATTCCATCCGAGGAATCCGCAACGGCAATCCTCGAGGACCTCGACGCGCTACCTATCGAACTCATCTACCAGCCACCCGGCGCGACCCTTGTCGACGCACGGCGCCTTGCTCTGCAGCAGAATCTATCCGTCTACGACGCTTCGTATCTGGTCCTTGCGCAGAGCCTCAGCCTTCCAATCGGAACGCTCGACGGGACGGGAAGACGCATGGGACTCAAGCAGGCCGCCGCCGCCATCGGCGTCGACCTCGTCGACGAAGCCATGCTCCAGGCGTGGCTTGCTTAGCGCCTCTGCTCATATACTCCCCTCCTATTCCAAGCCACTCAACCTCGAATGCACGGCGGCGCATCCGAGACGCGCAACCTGAAGGTAATTCCACATGAGCCTTGCCACGAAGCTACGATCAATCGCTGAGCGCATCGAACAACTCGGCGACACGGTCGGCACAGAAGAAGCAACCAAGCACGCCTTCGTTCTTCCATTCCTCGCGGCCTTGGGCCACGACGTGTTCGACCCGACCCAGGTGGTTCCGGAGTATGTCGCCGACATCGGAACGAAACGCGGTGAGAAAATCGACTACATGGTCATGATCAACGGGCAACCCACCATCATGATCGAGTGCAAGCCGCTCGGAGCCACGCTCACGGACGCGCACAACACCCAACTCTTTCGCTACTTCGCGTCGACGCCCACTCGCATTGCGGCCATCACCGACGGTGACCGATACGACTTCTATAGTGACCTCGACTCCCCGAATGTGATGGATAGTCGGCCGTTCCTCCGCATGGCGATGACCAGCCTCACGGAACGCTCGCTTTCGACGCTCGAGAAGCTCTCACGTCCGAACTTCGACCTCGATTCCGTCCTGGTCACGGCCGCGTATCTGAAGCGAACCAACGCGGTCAAGTCGGTCCTTGCTGACGAGATGGAATCTCCGTCCGATGAGTTTGTCCGCCTGCTCGCAGGGAAAATCTACGATGGGCGGCTGACAAAGGCAGCGCTCGAGGAGCTCCAGGACCCCATCCGCGCCGCTCTCAAGTCGTTCATTCAGGACCAGGTGAATCAGCGCCTGCGAAATGCACTCATGCCGGTCAACTCTGAGCCTGTCGCAAGTCCAGAACCGACGGACCAGGAGGAAGACTCGGACATCGTCACGACAGCCGAAGAAATCGAAGGCTTCTACGCGGTGAAGTCGTGCGTTCGCGAGACCATTGACCCTCGGCGCGTCACGCTACGCGATAGCAAGTCTTACTGCGCAATCCTCATCGACGACAACAACCGCAAGAGCCTCTGCCGCCTTTGGTTCAACGGGTCGCGAAAGTATCTCGGCATCTTCGATGCGAGCAAGAAAGAGACTCGGTTCGAAGTTTCGGACGTCGATGACATCTTTCGCTATGCCGAAGAGCTCCGCGCACGCGTGCGGCTCCTCGATGGTGGTCGGAGTAACGAAGGTCACGCAATACAAGCGGATGAATAGTCATCCGGTCCAGGGGCAGCGTGCAAAGCACAATTCTTTCATCGCACGATGCGCCGGTTGCCATGACGATCGGGGTAGAAGGGAGACGATGCGTGGCGCATCGAGGACCTGCATTCGGGCAACATGGCCGACTCGCCTCACAAAGTACGCAGCGGTAGCCCGCAGTGACGGTTGCGCCTGCGAAGTGCGTGACCCTACGCGAAGAACTCTTCCTCGCATCCAGGCGGGGAGCGCGCGGGCGTGAGCACGACATCGTCGTTT
>CALLZN010000079.1 GCA_937858895.1 uncultured bacterium
CCGCCATCGCGGCCTTCGGCCTCGGGCAGGTCACAGCCCAGGTTCGCCTCGTTGCCGACCTCCATCTGCAGACCAAGATCATCCGGGGTGAACCGCTGTCCTTCCACGCTGTCGGGGACGAGGTGTGGATCATCGTCGAGGACGGGCTCTGGCGAACGGATGGGACCGCGGCCGGCACCTTCGAGGTGGCACGCACGCAGCCGACCGAGCTCGCGAGCATGCCGGATGGGACGGTCTATGTCGTGATGGAGAGTGGTGGGAACGGCCTCGAACTCCATTTTGGGCGCGCGCGGTCGTCGGCGCTGAGGCTCTTCGACATCTACCAAGGTTCTGCGAGTTCGTCGCCGCGCGAGCTGACGAGGATCGGCGACGGATCGTCGGCGCAGCCCTACCGGGTGGTCTTCAGTGCCGAGGACGAGGTCTCGGGGCGCGAGTTGTGGGTATGCGATGGCACGACTGCGAGTCTCTTCCACGACTTCGAACCCGGCTTACGGAGCGGGGATCCACGTCACTTGACGAGTGATGAGCTCATCTTCGCGTGCACTGCCGAGGCTCCGCTGCGCTTCGTCTGGCGAACGCAGTGGGCGGATAATCCACGGACTTGGGAGGCTCTGGTGGGGGCTCAGCGTGCCTTCGCCGATGGCTTGCGGGCCGAAGGCGGTGGAGCCTTGTTGTTCCACGAGAACGGCGTGCCGCAGCTCTGGGCCGAGAGTGGTGTACTCCAGCTGATAGATTTTCCACTCTGGTCGCCTGACTTCGCGCCGCACGCAGGCCTGGCGCTCGCATGGACACCTGAGTCGGGGCGACGGTCCGGACTCGGTGCTTTGATCGCGCGGAAGGGCGGCAGTGGATGGGGCTTTTCGTACTTGCCACTGTTTTCGAACTTGAAGCCCGAGCTGCGAGACGCTGCCAGCACCGGCGCGCTCACCTGCTTCGCTGCGACGGATGATATAAGGCGGGATACCGAACCGTGGCGCATCAACGGGTCCAGCGTCGCGCAATTGAGCGACATCGAGAACGGAAGTGCTTCGAGTTTCCCTGCGGGCTTCACGGCGGCAGGGGCGGCGATCTACTTCACGGCGCGAAGAAGCGACACGGGGCGTGAGCTCTGGAAGACCGATGGCGCGACCACGACCTTGGTCACCGATTTCAACGGACCGAACGACGGGTGCCGGCCGATGCCCGGCGCGGCCATTGGCTCGACGCTCGTCTTCGCACGCGCGGGCAGATCGGGGTGGCTCTACAAAACTGATGGAAGCGCGACAGGCACGGTGCCGATCCTGCCGATCGTCAACCCGGCATCGCATCCCGACGACTTCGAAGTCACAGCGGACCGACTCTTCTTCACGGCGAGCAGCAGCGAGAGCGCGCGCAGCCTCTACGTCGCGGACGGCGAGCGTGTGCGCTCGATTCGGTCCTTCGCCTCGTCCGCGCCGCCACGCTACCTTTGCCGCGTCGGCGACAAGCTGCTCTTCAACGCGAACGGCGAACTCTGGCAGGTCGACGACCAGGGTAACAGCGCGACTCAGGTGTCGTCGCTCGACGCGCGCTTCCTGGTCCGCGTCGGGTCGCGCGCCGTCTGCAGCGTCGGCTCCGAGGTCTGGCTCAGCGATGGCAGCACGTCGCTGCGCGTCGTCGATACGCAGCAGACGGCAGCGAGCTGGCGGCCCTTCTTCGCGCCGGTCGGGACGAGCGGCAGCTTCGTCTTCGCAGACGACACGCTTTGGGTTTCGGACGGTAGCGCGCTCGGCACGAGCGAGGTCGCACCGGTCAGCGATCCGGCTTTCATGACGGCGTTGGGAGCCCAGGTGGTCTTCGCGGCCACGACGCCGGAGCATGGGCGCGAGCTGTGGCGGACCGATGGTACGAGCGCGGGGACGCTGCTCGTCGCGGACCTCGCGAGCGGGAGCGCGAGCTCGTCGCCGCGTGGCTTTGCCGTGCTCGGGGATCGCGTCTTCTTCTTCGCGAACGGTGACGAGCTTTGGCTGAGTGACGGGACGGCGAGCGGGACGCGCCTCGTGAAGGACCTCGGGGTCGATCCTGTGTCCCTGGGTGGGCTAGCGCCCGTCGGCTCGCGCCACGTCTACTTTCGAGCGTCGACGCCGTCGACCGGGCTCGAGCTCTGGCGCAGCGACGGGACATCCGCGGGCACTTCGCTCGTGGCCGAGGCGGCGCAAGGGACCCGCGACGGCTTCGAGACGCCGCTGTCCGAAGTCGATCGTTATCGCTGGTCGATGCCGGCCTATCGCGACGAGCTTTGGTTCTCGGCTGCGGTCACCGACGGGGACTTCGAGCTCTACGCCTTCGGCAATGGCGCTACCGCTTGGCGCGGCGCTCCGGGCTGCGGGGTGCTCGCGCGCACGCCGAGCTTGGAAGCAAGCGATCCCGTCCTCGGGCAGACCATGACGCTCGCTTGTCGCAACCTACGCAGTGGGTCGGTCGGGCTCCTCTTCTTGGGTTTCGAGGGCCGCACGCCGTTGGCGGCTGACTGCGATCTCTGGTTCGAGCCGCTGCGTCCGACCTTCTTGCTCGAGGGATGGTTGCAGACGACGGGAACGAGCCACACGACGTCGTTGGTCTTGCCCGACGACGCCGCACTCATCGGTTGGAAGCTGACGCTGCAAGCGCTGTTTGCGCCGAGCGATGCCGTGCGCGGCTTCGATGCTTCGAACGCCGTGCACTTGGTTCTGGGACGATGAACAAGGACGTCTTGATGAAGGCCATCGGCTTCGTATTTGCATTCACGGCGCTCGTTGCCAACGCGACCGCGCAGACACCTGTGGCGTCGACCCTGCCCTTCCAAGGTCGCCTCGTGCGACAAGGCGGTGGGAACGTCGATGGGACGCTGTCGATCCGCTTCCGCCTCTACGCGCAGCAGTTCGGCGGGAGTGCTGCGTGGGACGAAGTGCAGAGCGTCACCGTCAACGCTGGCCTCTTCAGCGTCGAGCTCGGCGCGACCAACGTCTTGCCGCCATCGCTCTTCGACGCAGGCAAGCTCTGGCTCACGATCCAGGTCGAGGCCGACCCGGAGATGCTGCCGCGACTCGCGGTGACGGCCCAGGCCTTTGCCCGTCGAGCTGCGCATGCCGACGACGTCGCCGACCGCGACGTGCACCCGCGCACGGTCTCCATCGGCACGCGGACGGTGATCGACGCGAGCGGCGCCTGGGTCGGAGATCCGACGGGACTGCGTGGGCCCAAGGGCGACGCGGGGCCGGCGGGGCCAGCAGGGCCAGCAGGGCCAGCAGGGCCGGCGGGGCCAGCGGGGCCAGCGGGGCCACAGGGAAGCGTTGGCCCGGCCGGACCCACGGGACCTGCCGGTGCACAGGGTCTCATCGGCCCAGTCGGGCCAGCGGGGCCCAAGGGGGATGCCGGCCCACAGGGGCCAGCAGGTCCTCCAGCCCAGCCTCCGATCACCTGGTCCGGTCCGAGGACATTGACGGTCGAGTCGAACATCAGCAGCTCCGACTACGCGATCTTCGCCGCCGCCGAGGGCAGCCTCGCCCGCTCCGCGGCGGTCTGGGGCGTCTATCGCGGAAACCCTATCGGCCCCGGCCAACGCGCCGGCGTGCTCGGCGAAGCAACGAGCGGCAACGCGCACGGCGTCTTCGGCCGCAATCCCACGGCGGGCGTCGCCGTAGGCGCTGAGCAAGGCATGCCCTTCGACAGTCAATCCAAGGGCGTCGCTATGGCAGCCCATTCGTGGCACGGCACCGGCGTGCGCGGTTCGAGCAGCGGCGCGAGCGGATACGGGGTCAAAGGTGAGATCATCGGCCCTCCGAGTTCGGCCCCAGGCGCGCAGGCCGGGGTCCACGGGAGCACGAACAGCAGCGGTAGTTTTGCGGTCTATGCCGACGGTCCGTTCGCGGTCACTGGTTCCAAGGCCTTCCTCCACCCACATCCGCGCGACCCGGCGCGAGCGATCCAATTCCTCTGCTTGGAGGGCAACGAGAGCGGCACCTACTTTCGGGGCAGCGCCCGGACGGTGGATGGCGTGGCCGAGATCTCGATTCCCGAAGAGTGGCGCTTGGTGACGGGCAGCGAAGGAGTGACCGTGCAGGTCACGGCGCTGGCCTCCTTCGCGCGCGTCGTCGTGTGGGAGAAGAGCCGCGATCGCATCGTTGTCCGCTCGAGCGAAGACTGCGCCTTCGACTACCTCGTCCAGGGCCGTCGTCGGGGCTACGAACGCTACGAGCCCTTCGTCGCGAATCACTTCTTTCAGCCGCAGCTGCGCGGCAAGCCCTTTGGTGCCCAGTACCCGATCGAGTTTCGACGGCTGCTCATCGAGAACGGGATCTTGAACGCGGACTTCACGCCGAATGTGGCGACGGCCGCGAGGCTTGGATGGACGCTCGTCGAGGCTGCGACGCAATCGGAGGAAGCGGCACGACCTGTCGTCGAAGGCCAGCGATGAACGTTGCTCGATTCATCGCAGTCTGCCTTGCCGCCCTGCAAATTGGTGCGCTGCTCTCGGCGCAGGCCGTGAGTAAGAACTGGGCTCTCGTAGCCTTCGAGCATGGCGATGGTGGCCGCCAGGCTTCCACGAGCTACGTGCTCGAGCTTTGCTCTCACCTCACGCCGGTGGGAGCGCCGAGCGCGTCGACGAGCTATGCCTGCTTCGCTGGCTATGCCGCGAAGCGTGCCGCGGGCACCAAGGGGAGTCCGTGGTTGATGGCGACCGTGCCGGAGCAAGCGCCGCTCTTCGGCGGAACGTCGACGTCGCTGCGCGGCATCGACATGCAGCTCGGCACCGCTCCGCGAGTCAGCATCGGTGGCGTCGACGCGTCCATCCAGGCGCGCACAGCGGATGCGATCTCGGTGACTGTCCCACGACAAACGCGGCCTGGTTGGGCGGTGGTCGAAGTCGCGACGACCGAGTCGCGGACCGCGCTCACACGCGGGCTCGCGATCTTGCCGCTGCTCGATGCACAACGACATCGCAGCGAGGGAGCGCCGATCGATGTCGACTTCTTGGGGTCCCAGGGCGACTACGTGATTTGGATGGTTGGTCCGGGCCGTGCTGCCCAGGCAGTCTCTTTGCCGCCGATTCAACATGCACTCGAGGTCGATCTGACAGCGCTCGTCGTTGTCGCGGCAACCTACGTCGCGGACCGCAGCGGTCGCATGCGCTTGACCTTCCCTGGCGTGCGTGGCCTACCGGGCGTCGTCTTCCAAGGCCTCGTGCTGACGGAGGCGCGAGGGTATGCGCCGGCGTCGTTCACCAACCTGCTCGAGTATTGAGCGCAGTCCGTCGCGCACGGAGGGGCATCGTTTGTCGACAAGCTCCGAGTGGCTGCTAAGATCTGACAGCCCCGCGCCCCCACGCGAAAAACCCAGCAGGAGGTCTTCGGACCATGACGAAACGACCCATTCGGAGCGCCGCGCTCCTCGGTACCATTGCGGGCTTGATCGGCGCCCTTGGTGCTCAGAGCAAGATCAAGCCCTATGGCCTCACCTGTGGACCGGTGCATGGGGGAACTGTTTCCTATGCCGGCACGCAGCGCTTACTCGTCCTCGATGTGCTTGGCGCGCCACAGAACAGCCCAGGACTGCTGATTCTGGGTGTGCAGCGATCGACGGCGCAGTTCCCTGGCCCTTGCCCGCTCCACGTACTTCCGCTCATTGCGTTGCCGATCAGCATCGACGGCCGCGGCGCGGCAACGGCACCGTTTGCGTTCCCGGCGGTGTCGTCGATTGGCACTACCTTCAGCCAAGTCTTGACTGTCGACACGGTCGCCCAGCGTTGGATCACTTCGAATGGACTCGAGCTCGGGCCCTTCTTGGGGGTCATCGAAGTCGCTGAGGACTTCCGCACCAGAACCAACGTCGATCCGGAGCTCGAAGGTGCGCGTTGGGGCCTCGGGCCCGTCGTGCCGGCCGAACTCGGTGGCACTGCTGTCCTCGGCGAGTTCCGGGCGACGGATGGGGTCGATAGCGGCAAGAAGGACAGCGCCGGGCGCACGATCCGCGTCTTCGACGTCGACGCCCTCACGGTGCCGGCGTCGCGCACGCTGACTGGGACGCCGATTCGCGTGACGAACGGCGTCCTCGAGTATGCGAGCTTCAAAGTGGCTGCCAACGAGCACGTGCGCTTCGTTGGTTCCAAGCCCGTCGTGTTGAAGGTCGCGGGCGCCGTCGACATCCAAGGGGTCGTCGATCTCTATGTCGGCTCCTTCCTGGACCATGCGCCGGACCAAGCCATGCCGGCTCGACTCGGAGGGGCGGCTGGTGGGACGCCGGCGGCGATCCCGAGCGCCAGCGGGTCGATCCATGGTGGCGACGGCGGTGACGTCGTGATGCCGCGCGGGCATCCTCGCGCGGGGCTCGCGGTCGGGACGGGAGGCAAGGGCAGCACGGCCTTTCCGGTCTCTGGGCTGGAAAAGGATGTTGTCTGGGCTCGCTTCCAGAACTTCGAAATCTTCGTGCGCCAGCTAGCTTGCGGCGGCGGTGGCGGTGCCTTCTTCGATGCTGGGTCGAGCTTCGCTGCCACGGATGGCGTCGTCACTCGGACGGCTAGCGGGCCGCCGATTCTGGGTCCGTTCACCGCTGCATAGATCGCGCCTCCGACCATGGCCGGTCGCGTCTTTCCTGTGCTGCCGGAGATCGCTGGTCGCGCCAGCTTCGACACCTTCTTGATCGGTGGCGCCGGTGGGGGGGGGACCGGTACGCACGCTGCTTACACGGCGTGGAAGGGACTTTACCAGTGGAGTCGTGGTGGGGCCGGCGGCGCGGGGGGCGGGGCCATCGCCGTTCGCAGTGGCGGGCCCGTCTCCCTCCTCGGGGTCCTCCGCGCTCGCGGGGTGGACGGGGGCCCAACGAGGGA
>CALLZN010000080.1 GCA_937858895.1 uncultured bacterium
ATCGGCGTGCTCACCCCTGGGCGCCGGATCAGGGGCAAGACAATGCGCCCAGGGGCCATCAAGCGTCCGAACTCGTCTTCGCCCTCGAACGGCAGATTGAGGTGGACGCTCTGCAAGTTCGCCCACCCGTGGCGGTGGCAGTCGAAGATGCGATGGTATTCGTTGTAGTAGACGCTCGAGGCGTGCGGCCAGATCCGCGTCTCCGTGCGCGGGTCCATCCACGGGTGCATGCCGGTCGGCATGAAGCGCGCACCGTGGCGCTTGGCGACGTCGAGCATCTTCTTGGTGCTGGCGGCGAAGGCGGCGGCGACGCCCTCGAGCGCGGCTACTGGGCCGTTGTTCTTGGCTTCGACGACGTGGGCGACGAGCTCGTTGGACCAAGCGATGGCGCCGTCTTCCACGTCCTCGACGCCGACGGCTGCTTGCGCGAAGTCGGCGAGGATGCTATCGACGACGGGCTTCACCGCGAGAGTCTGCGCGTCGACGACCATGCGCTCGATCTCGATGCCATATACTTCGAAGAGGTGGTGGGGACCGGTCATGTGTCGCCTCCGCGCGACGCGTTCTTCTTGCGCTTGATGCGCTCGAGGAAGCCGCGCGCGAGTCTGCGATAGAGTTCCTCGCCGAGCACCGAGTCCTCGTAGCCGGCATTGATGTTGGGGTTGTCGTTGACCTCGGTCACGACGAGGCGCTTGCCGCTGATCTTGAGGTCGACGCCGTAGAGGCCGTCGCCGATGACGGACGCGGCCGCGAGCGCCATCTTGACCACCTTGGTCGGTGTCTCGGCGAGCGGGACCGGGACGACGTTGCCGTAGCTGAACGTGCCGCGGTTGTTCTTCTTGACGATCTGCCAATGCCCCTTCGCCATCTCGTAGCGGCAGGCCCAGAGAGCTTCACCGCCGAAGATGCCGACGCGCCAGTCGAAGTCGGTCGGCATGAACTCTTGGACGACGATGAGGTCGGACTCGCTGAGGATGCGCGCCGCCTCGCGCTCGAGCTCGCCGCTGTCTTGGCAGCGAATGACCCCTTGGCTGAACGAGCTGTCTGGGTACTTGAGGACACAAGGAAAGCCGATCGAGGTGGCGACGTGGTCGATGTCCACCGAGTTCATGCGATCGGTGATCCACGTCTTCGGCGTCGCGATCCCGCGGCTCTCGAAGATCTCGGCTTGGAAGACCTTGTTCGTGCAGCGCAGGATCGAAGTCGGATCGTCGATGACGACGAGGCCGTCCGCTTCGGCGCGTTGGGCGAAGCGGAAGGTATGGTGGTCGACCCGCGTCGTCTCGCGCAAGAAGAGCGCGTCGTATTCGGCGATGCGGGTGTAGTCGTCGCGGTCGATGATGTCGACGTCGATCCCTTCTTGTTGGGCCGCCTTGGCGAAGATCTTGAGCGCGCGCGGGTCCGAGGGCGCGAGGCGCTCTTCGGGGTTGTAGAGGACGGCGAGCGAATAGCCGGTCGAGCGCTTGGGCCGGGAGCGGCTCTTCTTGTGGCCGAGGTACTGGGCAGCGGCTTCGGCGACGAAGCCACGATGCGACTCGGGCACGTCACGAAATGCGATCGGCCCGATCTTCGTCATGTGCCACTTCGATTTCTTGCCGCTCTTTTGAATGTTGAAGGACGCACGCAACAACGGCGATTGAAACTCGGTGAACAAGCGCCAAGCCAGCCGCTCGTGTCGCTGTGCCAAATTGCGACCGAAGTAGATGCTGAGTTCGAAGTGGTCCGACAACAGCTCGCCGAGGCTCTTCTGGATCAGGCCGTCGAGCTCTTCGTCGATCGTGCGCACGAAGTGGCGGCTCTTCATGTCGAGCACCGTGCGCAGGTCGGGGAAGGGACGATGTCGCCGCGCGGTCGCGAGCAAGGAGACGTAGTAGCCGGTCTCTTGATAGCGGTAGGAGCGACAGAGGTTGACGACGCGCACGCGCCGTTCGCGCGTCCACTGCGGATTCGTCAAGTAGTCGCGCGCAGGGATGATCTCGACACCCGGGATGTCGACCGGCCAGTCTTTGGGCTTCGCGACGACGACGATGGTGCGCATGTCAGTGAGGCCGCTTTTTGTGCGGGGCTTCGATCGTGATCAAAATGCCATCATAGGTGAGGACGCCGAGATAGATCGCGCCGATGACCCGCCAGACTCCGACTCGATACTTGTGCGTCGCCGAGAGCGGGTTGGGATGCAAGGGATCGCTGACCTCGATCTGGCGCGTTTGGCTGTCGTAGCCCGTCAAGACGACGAAGTGCCCTTCGGGATCGCCTCGGATGTCGTCGTCGATCACGATCTTCGATCCCTTGCTGCCACGCGCGCGGATCTCGCGGTAGAGAAAGGTCGACGACAGTCCCGTCAGGATCGGCACGCCGCGGCGCAGCGGACGACGCAAGGTGTCCGCGTCGATGTCGCGGAGCTCGATGTGACCGCCGAGTTCGACGAAGCGCGCGTAGGCCTCGGTGACGTAGGCGCCCTTCGCGTCGTCTCGGAGCGCGTCTGCCCGCGCCAGGAGCTTGGCGCGCAGGTCCACCGCTGCGCCCGTGAACCAAGTCGGGTCGAAGACGCGTAGGTTGAAGGTCGCGATCTTGACCGTGTAGCCGCGCCGCAGAGCGTCGGTCGCGAGCAGGACCCCGAGCGTGCCGCCCTCGTCGAGCTCGGGGACGCTGGCGATGATCTCGGCGAGCTCGACGTCTTCGCCGTAGTAGGCGTAGATCGCGTGCAGGCACGTTGGCCCACACGTCGTGTCATCCGGCTGGCGCGCGATGTCGAAGGGATGCAGCTGCGGGCTCACGCCTGGCTGCTCGTCGTCACGAGGGTCGTGGTTCAAGTTCGAAGAAGCGCTAGGCGCTCCTCTCAATGCCTACCCGGCGGCTGATTGGTATAGCTGTCGCAACTCCGCGCACAAGTGACGAGGTCGGGCGTTTTCGCTGCGCCGCAGCACTGGTACGGTAGCGGGACATAGACATAGGAGGCTGTCGGATGGATCGAAGCACAAAGCACGCAGTTCTGCTGCTTCTTCTCGTGAGCGCCGGGCGCGACCTGCATGCCGCCCGACAAGACTCGCAACCGAGCTCCGTGCTCGTGCGCGTCCTCGACGCCAAGGGCGAGCCGCGGGCCGGGGCGCAGGTTGTCTACTGGCATCGACCCCACGCCGGCTTCGTCGCCCTTGGGCCAGAGGAGAGCGGAGAAGGAAGGACCGACGAGCGCGGTCGTCTCCGTGTCGCATGCTCGCCGCGCTTGCCCTTCGATGCACAAGCGACTTGGAGCGACGATGACGGCGTGCTGCACGCGACCAAGGTCGTGACGCTTTCGAGTGCGGAACGGGTCGTGACCTTGCAGGAAGGGCTCGTGTCGCCGCCCTTGGAGCTGCGCTTCGAAGGCAATGGCGCAGCGCTCGGCCGTCGAGGCGACCTTCGTTTGGAGCTGTGGTCGACCACTGGCAAGTCGCGGCGCCTCTTCGCGACGACTTGTAAGGACGCCGAACCTGTTGCAGTGCCGGCGCTGCCGATCGGCGACGGCGACTGGCTCACGGTTCGTGTCCTCGACGAGGACGGCGACCTCGTCGTTGCTTCGCTGACCTTGCACGGCGAAGGGAGCGGACCGCTGCGGAGCAGCATCGCGCTCGACCCGGAGCGGACCATCCCGCTCGTTGCGCGGGATCCAAAGGGGCAGCCCCTTCCTGGCGTCGAGGTCTTCGGCGCGCTCTTCGACCATGGCTATCACCCGGTCGCCTGGCGCCGCCTCGGCAGCACGGACAAAGCCGGGCACTTCGACAGTCCGCTGCCGCCATCGCGGATCAGTCGAGCTGGCATCGGCATCCTCTCGCTGCGGAAGGCCGGCTGCCAAGAAGCGCACGTCCAGCTCGCTGGCGCGACGGCGAACGTCAATGGGCGGAAGAGCGACGCGTTCGCGGCCGATGCGCCGCTCTCTGTGCCGATGCTCGAAGCCCGCCCCTTCGAGGTCGTCGTGATCGGCCGCGATGGCAAGAGGGTGCCGCAGCTCGCGATCGAAGTGCGGCGCCAAGGCTGGCTCGAGTCGCACGGTGAAGGCTCGCGCGCTTCGTTCTTCCTCGGCGCAGAGGTCCACCGCAGCGACGCCGATGGCCGTCTCGTCCTGCCCTACTTGCCGTCGAACACGCATGACCTCGAGTTCCTTGCCCACATCGCGCCGTCGCAGTGGGGAGCCTTCGAGCATGTCTCGGAGAGCATCGTCGCCCTCGGGGAGAAGCGCGATCGCAAGGACGGTGATGGCTTCGATGCCGTGCGTTATGACGCTCGCGAGGTCAAGGTCGTGAGCGTCGAAGCGCGCGACGCAGGCGGCATGCCGGTGTCGGGCGTGCGCTTTGTCTTTGCGAGTGACACGCGCGCGCTGCCCGTGAGCACGCGCACGGACCAACGCGGACGCGCTGCCCTCGTGCGACCGGAGTCGGCCGTGCTGCTTGCTGCGTGGCACGCCGAGAAGGGCTATGCGTTCCAGCGGCTCGAGCCCGGTGAGCGCGCGGCCGACGAGCCTCTCGTCTTGAACTTGAGGTCCTTTGCTGAGCGGACCGTCCACGTGTCGAAGGGCGGTGTTGCGCTTGCGGGTTGTGGCTTCAAGAGCTTCGGCTGGACTTGCTCCGGGAGCTTCGAAGCGCGTGAACATGCCATCGTCGTCATCGTCGCGGCCATGATCGGGGAGGGACTCAGCGACGAGGACGGCAGTGCGACGCTCCGCTTCATCCCGTCGCCGTCGCTTTCGATCATGCTCTCGGCGATGGCCGAGGGAGCCGTGCAGTTGGCCGGCCAGTCCGACTTCCCACTGGTCGAAAACAAGAGCGTCTTCGAGTTCGCGGTGCGCTGACCCTGCGAGTCTGCGTCACTCGCCGCGCGGAACCTCGACCCAGAACCAGCCACGCAGGTCGCCCGGCGCGAAGCCCGTCGCGCGATCGGTCGGGTAGTGCTCGGCGAGGGCGGCCTTGACTTCGCTGCTCAGTGCGTCCTGCTTGCCATGGCAGACGACGCACTGCGGACCGAGGACGATCGGGAAGAGCGCGCCGAGGCGTCCATCCTTCTGCTCACGGAAGAAGCGCGGCGTGGCTTCGACGAGGCTAGGCGCAGCCCATCCCGGCCCGACGTTGCTTGGATTGCGCAAGCGCGAAGAGCTGCGTCCGATCGAGACGCGGTGCTTCTGGCCGACTGCGCTCGCGATCTCGGGCGCGCGCTGCTTGCAGACCTCGATGCCCTTCGCGACGCCGCCCGTGCTGAGCGCTGTCTGGAGTTCCGTCAAGAGAGTCGAAGCGAGCTCGTCGCGGCTCGCCTCGGCGCGCTGGCGCTGCGCGCTCACTTAGGCGTCGCTGGCCGTGACCTCGATCCAGCCGCTGATCTTGCCGGAGCAGGCGGTCATGGTGGCGACGGCGCATGCAAGCGTCAGCGCACGCGCCGCGCTGAGCTGGCGGAGGTTGACTGCGTTGAAAAGCATGGCGCGAGTCTAGCGAGCAGGGTCCCTCGAAGCTGTTCGTTTCAGCGCGCGGACTTGTCGCCGAAGAACCACTGACGGAACTCGCTCAGCTGCCTGTCGGCAGATTCTCGGTCGCGGCGACCCTCCTGGACGGCTTTGACCAGGTCCAGCTCGATGATCCCATAGACCTCCTCGAGGTCGGCGATGCTGGCTGTCTGCACCTTCATCTTCTCCGGCATTTTCTCCGACACGGCAGGCGGCTTGGTTGCCTTCTTCTCCACACGGTCCGTTGAGCCAGTGGTCTTGCCGAAGAGCCGCTCGCGTTCGTGGGCGAGCTTGCGCTTCGCGTCTTCGGGGCTGAGGTGGCCTTCCTTCACCGCAGCCTTGATCTTCATCTCGATGCGGAGGTACTCCTCTTTTGGCGAGTGTCGCTTGCCGAAGAGTTCTTCGCGCATCCAGAGGAGCTTGGCCTTTGCGTCTTCTTTGCTCAGGTCGCCGCGCCGGACTGCTTCTGCGACTTTCTTCTCGAAGGCCACATACTTGGTCTTGGCGTCGACCTTGACGGCGTTGGTTTCGCCGACATGGGCATCCGCCTTGCCCGCAGCTCTGGCGTCACGATGGGGCGCGTGCACGGACTTGCGCAAGGCATCGAGCATGACACGAGCCTGGTCGAGCGTGATCTCGCCAGCCTCGACTGCGGCACCGAGGCGGCGCTCCACGGCCTGGAAGTCTTGTGCACGGACGAAGCTCATCGGCAGAGCGGCGAGCGCGAGAAGGGCGGCGCCGATCGTGAGCCAGCGCGGCGTCTTCGTGAGCGGTTTAGATGTGATCATTCGGATCCTTGCTTCGAGACATCCGCCGTCGATTGCGCTGGCCAAGGTCGGACGGCGGTTGCCGGTCGTGGCCAGGAACTCGGCTACATCGAGCAGCGAGTTCGCATAGGTGTGCCGGTCGATGCTCTCGTGCCGGAGCACTTGGGCGTCGCAGGCGAGTTCTTCGTCGATGCGCAAGCTCCGGCGTGCCCACCACGCGAGCGGGTTCCACCAATGGACGATGGAGACGACCCACTCGAGCCAACGGACCCAGGGATCGCGGCGCTTCACGTGCGTGAGTTCGTGGCAAAGGATGGAGCGCAGCTGGTCTTGGCCGAGCTCGCTGTCGTTGGCCGCATCGACGAGGCCACTCGGCAAAACGAGGCGGACCTTGCCGAAGGCGCTCCAAACGAAGGGCGCCACGCACGCACGCGTGACGCCGAGTTCAGGCAGGCGCGCTAGACCGACGTCGCGCGCAACGCCACGAGCGAAGTGTCGCAAGTCTTGCGGCACGGGGACCATGGTCGTGCGCAGGCGCTTCGTGAAGCGTCGCGAGCGTGCGATGGACAAGATCAAGAAGCTCGCGCTGCCGACGACCCAGAGCGCCAGGAGGACGAGGCTCAGCTGCGAAGCATCGAGCGACTCCGCGATGGTCGTCCTTCCGGCGGACGTGGACTCAGGCCCTGCTGTCAGTGGGAGGGGCGATGAAGCGGCGATCGTCCCGTCGACTGCCTCTTGACTGTTCGCGGCGAGCGGCAGCGATGATGGCCGCAGCGCTGTTGACTGCAACACAGCGAATGGCA
>CALLZN010000081.1 GCA_937858895.1 uncultured bacterium
GGTGGCGAGAACCGGAAGTGCCCGCTCTTCCATCCACTCGCGGACGTCCGCGTCGAGGGTCTCGGGCCGCGCACCATTCTGCAAGGCGATCGCTCGTTGTCGCGCGCGCAGACCGCCACGCCCCTTGATGAAGTCGAAGGTCTCGGTCCGCACGGCCTCGAGGGCTGCCCTCCAACACGAGAGGTTGCGTAAGCGCTCCCGTGCCCGCCTCGGCTCGACCAGGAAGCGAGCAAGCAGGGCCTGGGCCATGCGGCGGCGCACGGGGCCTTGGTGGTAGAGCGTGCCGTCGACATCGAAGAGCAGGGCACGGATCGGAGTTCGGTCGCGGCTCATGACGTGCTCACATCCGAGTCGAGCTTGCCGAGGGCGACGAGGGTCTTGAGCGCATCATGCACCGACATGTCGGCCGGCCGCAGGCTCGTCGCAGAGGCCAGCAACAGCCTTCCCGTCGTCGGATTCGGCGAGCCCGGCACGAAGACGAGGGCCCGGGCGTCGGGGCCGACGTCGCGCGTCACGAGGCCGAGTTCTTCGGCTTCGTGCTCGCGCGAGCGCACCCAGACGACACGCTCGAAGAGGGCGTCGCGCCCTTCGCCATAACCGAGGATCTGCTTGAGGCTGCGATAGAGCGGTCCAAGCAGCGGCAGCGAATCGAGGAGGACGTCGACCTTGCGGAAGAGCCAACGGCCGACGAAGGTCGTGACGCCCAGACCAACGACGTAGATCGCGAGCAAGAGCGCCACGATGCCGATGCCTGGAAAGTACCAGTTCGCGAGGCTCGGTACCGACTTCCACGCGCTGGCCAGGCTGGCTTCGATCCACACGAAAGCGAGGATGGAGCCGAAGACCGGCAAGATGACGACGATGCCCGCGAGCATGACGCGGGTGATGTGACGGAGGATCATCGCGCTATTCGTCAGGCTCGGACAGGCAAGGGCAGACCGCGCTCACTTTCCTTCGCCGCCGCCCTCTTGCTTGACGGCAGCCCTGCCCGCCGCCGCGTCGTAGCCAGGCAGCGGACGCACCCAGATGTTGCGGAAGGCGACGGGATCGCCATGGTCTTGGAGCGAGAGAGGACCGACTTCCTGGCCGCTTGCGTCGACGCGCGGCGGCTTGCCGTAGCGAGCGGCGCTGCGATGCGCGGTCGGCCCGTCGAAGGCCTGACGATGGTGGACACACACTCCGTTGTGGAAGACCGTCACGAAGGCCGGGCTCAAGTTGGCGCCCTTGGCGTCATAGCGCGGCGCCTCGAAGACGATGTCGTAGCTCTGCCAAGCCCCGGGCTCGCGCGAGGCATTGACGCGCGGCGGCCACTGGCCGTACATCGCGGCCGCCTGGCCGTCGGGATAGGTCTGGTTCTCGTAGCTATCGAGAACTTGGACCTCGTAGCGACCACAGAAAAACACGCCGCTGTTGCTCCGCCCCTGCCCCTTTCCGCGGCCAGGTGCCGGCGTGCGCCACTCGAGGTGGAGCTGGCAGTCGCCGAAGTGCTCGCGCGTCTGAATCGCGCCGGCGCCGCGCACGACCTCGAGAGCAGCGCCGTCGATGAGCTTCCAAGCGGCATCGCCCTTCGCGCCCTTCCAGGCTTCGAGCGACGTGCCGTCAAAGAGAACGGTCGCATCGCTCGGCGCACCGCCGACGCTTGGCGCTGGGCGCACGATCGGTGGCTGCGGCCTCTGACCGTCATGGACGTGGTATCCACGCACGAGCGGCGTGTCTTGGTAGCCGAGGCCATCGCCTTGCTGGAGCGTCGCTGCGGCGAGGACGCTGAGGGTGAGCCAGCACGGTGTGGCGAGGAACGAGCGGCGCGAGAGTGGTCTTGGCATCGTGGTCCTTGAGCGAGTTCAGTCGCTGGATCGGGACCTTAGCCCGGCCGAAGGTCATCCGGAACCCACAGACCACGATGCTATGCTCGGAGGCGTGAACTTCCTTCTCGCCATCCTGCTCTTCCTCGCCAGCCCGGCTCCTCTAGGTTCTCTTGTTTGCGTGTCCCTACAGGACGCCGATGCAAAGCAGGCCAGCGCCGCCATGCGCAAGGCTCTGAAGAGCGTCGACTTGGTCGCCTGGCAGCAGGCCTTCGACCAAGTCCTGCCCTTCGATGACGAGAACATCGCCAAGCTCGTCGTCCAGGTCCGTGAGCGCGCCGAAGAGGAGCTGACGCTCTGGACCCGCACGCGCGACGAACTGCAAGAGGAGTCCGCGCGCATCATCGCCGGCCAAGAACAGGTCAAGAGCCGCACGCTGCAGCGCCCCGCCCACGAACGCTTCGAAGAGCTCAAGAAGGAGATCTCGGCGCTGCGCGCAAAGCTCGACGCGGGCCGCGTCTTCGTCGAGAACGTCGACACCAAGCTGCGCCGCCTTCGGGACGAGAAAGCCGCGCGCTACCTGCTGACCAAAGTTGTTGGCGACCCCAAGAAGTCGCTGCAGCTCAAGCTCGCCGTCGTCGCGGCACTCCCAGGACTCGGCGACCAGCTCGTGACCGAGGTCGGCGCAACGCTTGCGAAGGCCAAGCGCAACGACGACGTCCTCGCCTTGCTCACCGGCATCCAGCGTCTCGAAGACAAGGCTCGGCCGCTCGGCAAGAACCTCATCGCCTTGCTCGCGCACAACGACGACGAAGTCCGCGTCCAAGCCGCGATCGCCTGCGCGAGTGTGCGCGTCCCCGAAGCGGTGCCTGCGATGATCGCCCTCCTCGGTCGCGAGAAGGGGCAAGTACGGCGGCGCGTCTCGCTCGCGCTCGAGGACTTCACCGGCAAGAAGCTCGGCGTTTCCAAGACCTCGTGGGAGGGTTGGTTCGCGGCCGAGGGCAAGGCCTGGGTCGCCGCCGGCGCACCCGTGATCAAAGAGGGCGGCAGGGGCATGTTCGCGGCCTCGAAGAAGGTCGAAGGCGAAGGCGTCTACTACATGGGCATCCCACAGGACGGCGAGGGCATCGTCTACGTGATCGATGCTTCGCAATCGATGGAGAAGCTCGTCAAGTGGCGCAAGCCGCGCGACCCGAGCGGAGGCGTTACGGTCGCAGCACCGATCGGCGAGGATCCGAACGCCGGCAAGGGGACGACGCGCCTCGAGGCTTGCAAGCAAGAACTCATCGAGGCCTTGGGCCGTCTCGAGCGCACCAAGCACTTCAACGTCGTGTGGTACAGCGACGTCGCCGAGGCTTGGATGCCGAACCTGGCCAAGGCCGATCCCTCGAAGATTGCCGAGGCGCAAGCCTGGGTCGCCAAGCTGCGCCCCATCGCTTCGACGAACATCCACGACGCCATGAAACTCGCCTTCTCGATCGACGACACGGCATCGGGCCAGAAGGGCGCAGCCCAGAAGCGTGGCAAGAAACGCGGCGAGGGCGTCGACACGATCTTCCTTCTGACCGATGGGTCACCGACGACGAACGACGGCCAGCTCGACGATCCCGACAAGGTCCTCCGCGCCGTTCGATCGTGGAATCCGCTCGGCAGCATCATCGTGCACACGATCGGCATCGGCGATGGGCTCAACGTCGACTTCTTGGGCAAGCTCGCCGCTGAGAATGGCGGCGAGTTCAAGCACTTCGACGACAGCGGCCGGCAGAAGTGATGGTGGTCTGACGCCAGACTTAGTGCGTTTCTCTCAGAGCTCGTGTCCTGTCTCAGATGTTAGCGCAGCACGATGTCGCCAACCACGTTGGTGAGCCGGGCCTGCGTTGGTTGGTGAACGAGCAGAGCCTGCGTGTAGATGGTGATGCCGGCGAGCGCGGGCGCATTCGGTACGGGACACGTCAGCGAGCCGAGCCCCGCCGGCTGCGACACCAAAACGGGTGGCAGCACGATCATCTGCGTGACGTCAACACGAAGCCTGCCGAACGGCGGTAGCGGCATATTGGCGGCGCCTGTGGAAAGGAAGGGGAAGGCGATCTCCGCCGTCGTCGCTGGACCGTAGCGCGAGTGGATGTCGAGCTGGTAATTGCGGCCAACGTGCAGGACATGGGGCGCGTCGAGTTGGTGAAGGAAGTTGAGGTAGAGGCGACTCTGCTGGTCGATGTTTCCGACGACCAAGTCGAGGTCCCCGTCCCCGTCCACGTCGCCGAGCGCCAGCGATGTCGTGACGTAGCGGCCAAGCGGCGCGCGAACGGAGCTTGCATCGGAGAACTTGGCGGCGCCGTCGTTCAGGTAAAGGCGACTCTGACCGTCATTCGTTCCGAGGACAAGGTCGAGGTCGCCGTCGCCGTCCACGTCACCACCCGCCACGGAATTCGTGAAGTAGCTGCCAACCGGCAGGCTCGAAGCCGTCATGTCGTTGAATGGGCGGCCCATACCGTCGTTCCGGTAGAAGCGGCTCTGACCGCTGTTTCCGAGGACGAGGTCGAGGTCGCCGTCGCCATCCATGTCGCCCAGCACCAGCGCTGTGGTGGCGTAGCTGCCACCTGGCATACGGCTCGCCGTCACATCCGTGAACACACCGGCACCGTTGTTCCGGTAAAGGCCGCTCCGGCCGTTGTTCCCAAGGACGAAGTCTAGGTCGCCGTCGCCGTCCACGTCGCCCAGCGCCACTGAGGTGGTCGTACTGTTGACGACAGGCATGCAAGACAATGTCACATCAGTGAACGTGCCCGCGCCGTCATTCCGGTAGAGGCGGCTCTGTCCGTAGTTCCCGAGGACCAGGTCGAGGTCTCCATCCCCGTCGACATCGCCCAGCGCCAGCGAGGTGGTGAAGTGGTCGCCGGTCGGAATGCGAGATGCCGTCGCATCCGCGAAGGTGCCCGTGCCATTGTTCAGATAAAGGCGGCTCTGCGCCGAGGCAGCGAAAAGGAGACTGTTTCCGACGACCAGATCGAGGTCACCGTCCTGATCGACGTCGCCGAGCGCCAGCGAGGTGGTCAAGTGGTCGCCAACAGGCATGCGCGACGCCGTCGCATCCGTCAAGGTACCGTAACCGTCGTTGAGATAGAGGCGACTCTGCTGGGCGGTGTTTCCGACGACTAGGTCGAGGTCCCCGTCCCCGTCCACGTCACCTTGCGCCAGCGCTCTTGTCGGGTATCTGTCAACTGGCATGCGGGTTGCCGTCGCGTCGGTGAACTTGCCCGTGCCGTTGTTCAGGTAGAGACGACTCTGCCGACCACGTAGGTTTTCGCCAGTGTTGCCGAGCAACAGGTCGAGGTCGCCGTCTACGTCCATGTCACACAGCACCAGCGACGTGGTAACACAGTTGCAGACCGGCATACCCAAGGTAGTCGCATCTAGGAAGGTGCCCGTGCCGTTGTTCAAGTAGAGGCGGCTCTGCTGGCCGATGTTTCCGACGACCAGGTCGAGATCGCCGTCGCCGTCGGTGTCGCCCAGCACCAGCGCACGACTACGGAGGTTGTCCACCGGTAGGCGCATGGCCGTTGCGTCGATGAACGTGCCGGTGCCGTCGTTCAGGTACAGGCGGTTCTGCTGATCGTTGTTCGCGGCGACCAGGTCGAGATCGCCGTCACCGTCCACATCGCCGAGCGCCAACGAGCGGGTGTCGGAGAGGCCGCCCGGCATGCGGGAAGCGGTTGCATCGCTGAACGTGCCATTGCCATTGTTCAGGTACAGGCGGTTCAGCCCGTAGTTCCAGGCGATCAGGTCGAGGTCGCCATCCCTGTCCACATCCCCCGGCGTAAGGTCGCGGACGCCGTGGAAACCAATCGGCATACGGGACGACGTCGCATCCATGAACGTGCCCGCACCGTTGTTCATGTAAATGTGGCTCTGCCCACTGTTCCCGACGAAGAGGTCGAGATCGCCGTCACTGTCCACGTCGCCGAGCGCCAGCGCATCAGTGTTGGAACTGACGACCGGCATGCGGGAGGCCGTCGCGTCGGCAAACGTGCCCGTGCCGTTGTTCAGGTAGAGGCGGTTCTGCTGACCGTAGTTGCCGAAGACAAGATCGATGTCACCGTCGCCGTCCACGTCCCCGAGCGCAAGCGACCGGGTGTCGTAGCTGCCAATCGGCATGCGCATGGTCGTTGCATCGGTGAATGTGCCGGTGCCGTCATTCAGGTAGAGGCGGCTCTGCCCGAAGTTCCCAACGACGAGGTCGAGATCACCGTCACCGTCCACGTCGCCGACCCCGATTGCTTGAGTATTGTCCTCATTTGCGGGCAACCCGCGCTTCCCGAGTTCCTCGAACTGTCGCTGCGCTTGAGCAGAAGCCGCGACGACGGCCATCAAAGTTAGCGCCAGCACGACCGAAATCCGCGACACGTGGTGCGAGCGAAGACAACGAGACAAGACCTGTGCACGACGAATCATGGGGCATCCTCCAAAAGGCTCCGGGTGAGATCGGCAGGACGTGGCGGCGCCAATCTGTGGCTCCCATGGTAAACGTACTCAATCAGCACCTATCTGCCAATCCGCCTCGCCCATCGCAGCAGGACATGCGCCGTCGAGCCTCGTGGGAAGCGAACGGCGCGTGAGAGGCCGCCTGTGAGATCAGCGCGAAGCTCCGGATTCGCGCGACCCTGAGGACGAGAATAGCGAGAACCGCACCAGAGACCAGCTACACCTCGTTGAGGATTGCCTTACGATATACCAAGCATCGCCCTGTCTGAGCTTTCCGTGGTCGACGGACCTTCACACACCCGAGAACGCAAGGACACTCATGAATCCTCTCACTCGCTTGGCCTTGGCCACGGCAGTCAGCCTCGTCACTTCTTCGCTGACCGCGCAAACTGCAACGCTCACCTTCGATGTCAATCGCCAGCCGGTGCCAACCGCCTCCGGCGCCCGCGCCGAGAACACATCTGGTTTTCAGTTCTTTGGTGGCCGCATCGTCGTGGTCGCCAACGACGGCGTCCACGGCAGCGAGCTCGTGCTTGTTGACCCGGTGACGAAGCAGCAGACCGTGCTCGACATCCGACGTGGAGCCGAGTCGTCCTTTCCGCAGCAAGTGGTCGTGGACGCGGGACGGATTTGGTTCAGCGCCGACGACGGTGTCCACGGGCGTGAACTCTGGTCTTCCGATGGCACGCTCGCCGGCACGAAGATGCTCGCCGATCTCTCGCCGGGCATCGCAAATTCGAATCCTGGCGGCATGACGGCCTGTGGGTCGCGCGTCGTCTTCGGTGCGACGACGCCAACTGAGGGCATCGAGCTCTTCGTGAGCGACGGGACAAGCGCGGGGACGGGCCTGCTCAAGGAATTCGTACCAGGCTTCGGCATCGATGGTGTGCCGCAGTTCTTCACCAAGGACCCGACCGGGCCGCGGGTCTACTTCTCGGCCCACACGGCGACGTTCGGACGTGAACTCTGGATCACCGATGGGACGCCTGCCGGTACGACGATGGTCGTCGACCTCGTGCCCGGCGCAGGCGGCAGCAATCCACACTCGCTCACGGTTGTCGGATCGCGCATCGTCTTCGGCTCGGCGACCCAGCTCTACGCAAGCGACGGCACAGCGGCGGGGACCAAGCTGCTCGGCGACGGCTTCTCGCCTCTGTCGAGTTCGGCTCTGCTCGGGACTGGCAATGCGCAGCGCCTCTTCTTCGCGAAGTCAGGATTGGGCATCGGCACGGAGGTCTTCGAGACCGATGGAACGCCGAGCGGCACGAAGCTCTTCATGGATATTGCTCCGGGTACGATATCGAGCTTTCCCAATCGCTTCGTGCGCGTGTCGCCGACGACGATGGCCTTCTTCGTCTACGACTGGCATTTTCTACCGACCCGCGATCCACAGTTGTGGTGGAGTGATGGAAGCGTGGCGGGGACACGACAGGTGGCCGCCTTCCCAGGGCTCGAGCTGGCAACACAGCAGAGCGTCGCTTCGGGCAACGCGGTGTTCTTCGATCTGATGCCGCTGAGCAGCATTCCGAGCAATGCCGAGCTCTACGGTTCTTTGGGGACATCGACGACGACCAAGCAGATCACCCAGGCCAGCGGACTCGAAGTACGTGGACCGCGCGACGTGACGCCACTAGGAGCTGGACAGGTCATCCTCCAAGGCCGAGACCGAGGTCTCGGGGTCGAGCTCTTCGTCGCCAACATCGCCAAGCTCGACGTTCTCGCCGACATCCAACCGCTGACAGGTACAACCCTCGCATCGTCACCGACGGACATCGTGCGACTCGGCGACAAGCTCGCTTTCAGCGCGGATGACGGTTTGCACGGACGCGAGCTTTGGATCTACGATCCAGCGACAAAGGCGGCACGTCTCGTCCTCGACCTAGTCGCCGGTCGCCAGACTTCCGACCCCCGCCAGCTCTGTGTCGTCGGCGACAAAGTCGTCTTTTCGGCGACGACGCCACAGACTGGCTACGAAGTCTTCGTCAGCGACGGGACTCCGAACGGCACGATGCTGCTCGCCGATATCGTGCCAGGCACGCGCGGAAGCTCCCCGAACCGCATGGCTTGCGTCGGTGACTTCGTGTTCTTCTCGGTCATCGATTCCTTCAACGGGCCCTATTCGATCTGGCGCACGGACGGCACGGTTGCGGGGACGAAGCGCGTGATCGGCCTGCCGATGTCGACGGAGCCGTACGACTTCTGCCGCATCGGCAACGAGCTCTACTTCGTCACGGCGAACCAAATGTGGGTCACGGACGGCACCTTGGCAGGCTTGTTTCCGGTGCACGGCTTGGCGACGACAAAGGCCTTCCAGGTCGGCTCGAAGATATTCTTTGTCGGAGAGAGTGCTGCTACCGGCATCGAACTCGGCGTGACCGATGGGACGAGAGCTGGCTCGATGCTGCTCGACCTGCGACCTGGAAGTCTGCCATCGTGGCCTAGTACCTTCGAGCGCCACAACGACAAGCTGCTGTTCACGTGCTCGCCGAACGGCAGCCAATATCAAGTCTGGGAGTCCGACGGCACGATCGCTGGAAGCAAGCCAGCGCTCGCGCAGCTCTTCACGACACGGCCGTCCTACTTGACGAGCGCTGGTTCGCGGCACTTCGTCTACTCGAGCGACAGTCCGCAAGGATATGAGCTCCAGATCAGCGACGGCAGCACCGCTTCGACGCGGACCTTCGTCGACATATGGCCGGGTCCCGGCGGTTCGTTCCCGGTGGCTACTCGGAACTTCACGTGGCTACGCGGTCACCTCTATTGCAGTGCCTATACACCGGCCTTCGGCAACGAGGTCTGGGCTGCCGCGGGTCCAGCGACGAGTATTCGAGCCGGTCATGGCTGCAGCCTGCGCGACGAGGTCCCCGACCTCAGTTATGCGGACGCGGTGCTCGGGTCGAGCATGCGGCTCGATGTCCGCAACGCGAGCGTGGGCAGCGTCATGGTGCTGCTCTTCGGCGCTGAAGCGACGCTCGGTATCTACCCGGCGCCAGGTTGCTTCAGCGAAGTGGACTTGCTCCGACCCTTCACGGCCCTTCCCGTGCCGATGGCGATGGCGAACTTTTCGACCACGCTGCAAGTGCCGAAGGACAACGTCTTGCGTGGTCTCACGATCGCGAGCCAGGGCTTCTTCGTTGGCGGCAGCCTGGCGGTCGCTGAAGCGAGCAACGCCGTGCACCTGACCTTCGGCGATTGACCGCGACGCCCCAGCGGGGCGACAGAAGCAATCGGCGCGCCCGCGCGCCTACTGGCCGATCGTGATGCGGTAGGAGTCGCTCGTGACGAGGCCGAGCGCATTCGCGCCTCGATCGACGACGAGCCACTGAGCGGCACTGACACTGCCGATCAGCGACGGCTGGTTCGGAATGTCGAGGTCGAAGCTCGCGCGCCCCACGGCGTCGATGCCTACGGCTGCCCCAAAGAAGAGGGGATCAGAGTAGACCACGTTGCCCGGGGCGCCAGCAGCAGCCAGGTCGATGACGGGCAAACGTTCGCCTACGCCAAAGAGCAGGACCGCCGCCGGCGCCGCGGCGCCACGTCGATCGACTGCACCTTGCAGCCCGAGGCGGACGCGCGTGCCGATCCTCGCGTCGGTCGACACTAGCTCGATCTTCGGAAGCAAGCCGTTCTGGTGACCGAAGCCGGGCGCACCGAAGCTCCGCGTGCTACCGACTGGACTGTATTCGTCGGCGCCGAGGTCCACGCGTGCTGTCTTCGTCGTCAGCACGCGCGCGTCGCCTTCGTAGTCGAGTGGTGGGGCAGCAACGTTCGCTTGGCCGGCGTCGATGCAGGGCGAGGCGGCGCTCAGTTTGTAATGCGGGCGCAGCAGCTGCGGGTCCGCCATGAGGTTGCCGACACCGGCGTAGAGTGCCGACCGCGAGCTCGTGTAGCGCATCGTGAGTTGGCCTGTGCCCGTGCGCAGCTCCGGCGCGTAGGCGTTGTCGAGCACGCTGTGGTCGAGGTCGAGCTTGCCGCCCGCGAAGAGATCGATGGCTGGCCCTTGGTGGTCGGCTAGCGTCAAGAAGCGACCTTGGAGAACGCCAAGGCCAGCGACACTGAGACCGCGCCGAGCGGCCTCGGTCACGATGGCGTTCTGCACCGTGCAGTTGAGTTGGGGCGAGGGAGCTGCCACGGTGAAGTTCATGCCGGCGCCGTTGCTGCGCCTCGAGATCTCGCCATCGGAGACGAAGACGCCGTAGACGAATGCGCCGAGGCGAACGACATAGTTCTCTTCGCAGCGCTCGTAGCGATTGCGTGAGCAGCGGATGTTCCAGGTCGGCGGGGAGACCGGCTGGCCGTCGATGTCCAAGCTGAGTCCAGCGTGCGTGCAGTCGGTGATCAGGTTGTCCCCGAGGGTGACCGTATAGAGTGCGAAGCCCGCCCCGAGCGAATCGACGACAATGCCACGGTCGTTGCCCAGCATGGTCGACTCGGTGACCCTCAGCGCGATCTTCGTTGACGCCGTGGCCTCGATCGCGCCAAAGCTGCCACGCCGAAACGCGCAGCGCTCTACTGTGGCTTCGAAGCTGCCGTTCCCGCGCGAGTTGAGCTGAACGCCGCGATTGCAGCCCTCGAAGCGACTCGTCACGACGACGACGCGCGCTTGGCCACTGTCTCTCGTCGCGACGTTCACGGCCTCGAGCTTGCTGCGCTCGAAGGAACAGCCGTCAATGACGACAACTGCTAAACCGGCGCTGTTGGCTCCGAGGTCGACACCCTTCTCGACTTGCTCGAAGCTACAGCTGGAGAGGCGGACGCGCGTGTTGCCGCCGATCGTGCCGTCGACGCTCGCCTTGCTCTGACCGCTGAAAGCACAATCGATGAAGGTGCAGTCCTGAGCCGTCGTGCTCGTGCTGAGCGACGCGGCGACGCTACCGCCGCTGCAAGCGACGTTCGCGACGAGGACGTAGGGTCGAGCGCAAAGACCACAGCGTTGGTAGCGGCGACCAGGCGCGGTCGCGCTGCGACTTGACCGACGATGTGCACGCGGTCGCGCAAGGTCATCGTCGTCGCGACGTTGTAGTCCTGTCCGCCGATGACGAGGAGGCGGTGGACGGTCGTGCCCGACGGTGCGGGAATCTGCGCGAGCGCGTAGGGCAGCGACTTCCAGGGCTGTGTCGCGCTGCCGCCGGTGGTGACATCGGTGCCGCGCAGCCCGTCGACGTAGTAGTCGTTGGCGGCGAGCGGCAGCGTCAAGACGAAAAGCGCGGCGCCGAATCGTGCGCGGATGCTGTTCTGGCGGAGCATGGTTGACCAGGGAGTGGGTTGAGGCAGCTACTGCGGCGTGTGCGACTCAGCCGACCTTGTTGGGAGCAGGCTTCTGCTTCGTCGCCGGTACTGCCGGGGCCTTCTTCTGAGACTTCTTCTCGGCCTTCATCTCGGCCTTCACGCGCTTGTCGACGTGCTGCTCTTTGACTTCGACCTGCTTCGTGTGTGCGTCGTGTGCATCGTGTGCATCGTGCGCGTGGTCGGCCTCCTCGACCTCGACCTCATGGTCACCGAGGTGGAGGATGAGCTCGCCTTCGAACTCTTCGATGTGGATGTTGACGGTGCGCGTCGAGCCGCTGCTCTTTGCTGCCGATGGGTCGGCCGCCGGTGCGTGGGCCGCTGGGCCAGCGGCAGGAGCCGCGAGCATGCGCAGCGGCGCCGGAGCGCTAGTCGCTGAACTCGCATTTTGTCTCTGGCCGGGCCTCGCCTGAATGGCTGCGCTTGGCGTCGAGCGCGCCGGTGTCGCGCCGCGCGAAGCGCTCAGCTTGGCCAAGGCCGCGTCGCGTTCGACGAGCTGGCGCTGCATGGCTTCGACCTTGGCCTTGAGGTCACGCACGACGTCGAGGTGCTCTTGCGTCGCGCCGCCGGTGCGCACCGAGGCGAGAAAGCGATTCCGTTCGGCGGAAAACTCCTTGGCGCGCTTGTCGAGTTCGCTGCTGAGACTCGCGACACGAGCCTCGTTGCGCTTGCTCTCAGCCGCGCGACGCTCTCCCTCGGCGCGGAGCTGCGCTTCGAGCTGCCGACGTTCAGCTTCGACCCTGGCGACGCGTTGTTCGAACTCACGCGCGCGACCCTCGAACTGCTTGCGCTTGGTATCGAAGTCGCGGTTCTGCTCGACGAGCTTCTGTTGGCGAGCTTCGATCTCGCGCTTGGCGCTTTGCTCGGCGTTGCGCGCCTTACTGAGTTCGGCCTCGAGGCGCTGGCACTGCAGTCGTTGCTCCTCGAGTGCGCGCTGCAAGCCCGCCGCCTCTCGAGAACGTTCCTCGAGGGTTCGCGTGTTGCGCTCGTTGCGTTCTTCGAGCGCGCGCAACAACTCTTGCACGCGAGCCTCGAGCGCCTCGTGTGCCGAGCGAGCGCGGCTGAGTTCCTGCCGCAACGCGCGGGTCTCGTTGCCCCCTTGGTCGCTCTGACGGAGCACTTCGTTTGTGCGGCGGGCCTGGGCCTCAGTCGTGGCGCTCGTGAGCGCGAAGGCCAAGGCGGCGAGAATGGTCGTCGTTGTCGTCCGGGTCATGCCCGCTATTCTGCCACGGAAGCCGAGCACGCCCCAGGATCCGCGCCAGCGATCATTCGATCGGGCCTGAATCAGGCAGAAGTCTCGTTCCCTTCAGACTTTACGGCCGCGCAACAACGCTTGTACTTGCGCCCGCTGCCGCAGGGGCAGGGCTCGTTGCGCCCGATCTTTGGCCCTTCGCGCAGCTTGGTCTTGACGGTCGGCGTCGTGCCGTCGACGAAGAGCCAGCGACCATCGCGCTTTTCGAAGCTCGCCACTTCGTGGTGGTAGGTCTCGCGGCCGCCTTGTTGGAAGCCCGCGACGAACTCAACCGTGCCCTTCGTGTCGCCGGGCCCACCGGCCTCGGTCTTGCGCACCTTGAGCCCGAGCCACTCGCTGGAGGAGGACCACTCTTCGAGTGCCTCGCGGTCGCCATCCGTGCGTGCCTCGGGCGCGAGCGTGTCGACGAGGAAGTCGATCTCGCCCTGCACGAAGGCCGAGTAGCGCGCGCGCATCAGAGCCTCGGCGGTCTCCGCCGTGGCGGTGCCGCGATGCAGGGGTTCACAGCAAGCGGTGTAGGTTCGATCGCTTCCACAGGGACAGTTCAAGGCGAAGCTCCTTCGTCGTTGTCGACATTCACGCCAAGACTCGGTCTCAGCGGGCGACGATCATGACGGCGCGCCGGCCGCGAGTCCATCGCGGCCAGCGCGCTTCGCTGTGACGAGTTCGTACGCCCTACGGGCAGCGGCCGCTCAGCGGGTCTGGAAGCGGCAGGCGTCCCCGAACTGGAAGCTCAAGTTCGTGAAGTTGAAGTAGGCAGCCTGACAAGCGAGCAAGACGTTGGGCGGCACTGGGAAGCCGATCGAGTTGCCGACACCGTTCGCGTCGGTCGCCACGATGAGCGTCGTGAAGAGCGGCAACATCATGTAGTCCTTCAGCGTGTTGGACGTGTTGATCGGTCCGTAGTCCGCCGCGACCATGATGAGGGCGACCGAGCTCGCGAACTTCTGGTTCTGGATGCGGAAGGACGTGAGGTCGCCGCCGGTCGCATCCGGCGACAATGACTCGGGACCGTTCTGACGCAAGGCAGGACCATAGGCAGCGCCGAAGGCCTGGCTTTGGCAAGTGCCGCAGTCGTAGAGACCGCCGAAGTGCATCGTCGATCCGACGGGCCGCAAGGCCGTCGCGGTCGTGCCGTTCGCGACATAGGTCCACTGCGCGCGCTGGGCCACCGGCAAGAAGCTCGTGTCGCCGTCCTGCATCGCAACCGTGAGGCCATCAGCGGGGAAGTCGACCACAGGCTTCGGCAGCGTGATCTGGAGACCGCTGAACTCGCCGAGCGGCACGCCGACCGAGGTGGTCAGCGTCCAGATGGCTGCGACCGCGCCGCTGCCAGTCCCGCCGAGCAGGTAGCGCACGCTCGTCAGTTGTCCGGTTGGACTCAGGTCCGGCGTGTCAGCCGTCGCGCCTGAGTAGGTCACGTAGCCGAGGTCCACCTCTTCGGCGGTCGTGGCGTTCTGGTCCTGGAGGCGCACGAACCAACCCGTCCCATCCCCTTGACCGCGACGGAAGTTGCGCGGTTGCATGAAGACGAGCTGGTCGGCGGCATCGGCCGTCGCCCGCGTCGAGATGTTCGCGAAGGCTTCGTTGTGGAAGATGCGCGAGTTGCGATAGAGCACCTGCTCGCTCACGTTCATCGGCGTGAAGATGGCCTGGAGCGCACCACCAGCGAGAGCGCCGGTCGACGTCGCAGCGTCGCTGCCGATGTCCGACGCCAGCAGGTCCGTCGTCAGTTGGGCGAGGGTCGTGCCACTCGTGACCGTGACCAGCACTTCATAGAGGACCTTCGTGCCGGCCGATAGCGCCGTGCTGGTCTGGCCGAGGAAGCCCGTCCAGTTGCCAGCCTTGACCGCGTTGAAGGCCGTGCCGACCGCGTTGCTGTTCGTCCAAATGAAGGAATTGAAGGTCGCAGCATTGCTGCCGATCACACGCACAGCGTCGACGCTCGTGATCGAGCCCGAAGCCGGCACCGCGATGCCGATCGCGCAGTAGTCAGCGGCACTGGCAGCCGCAGTCGTGTAGCCAGGAATCAAGAGGCGCCAAGTCGTGGCATTGATCGAGCGAACGATCACGTCAGGCGTCGCAGTTACGTCGCGCGAGAAGCACGCAAAGACATCGGCCGCCGTCACCGTGACGAGGAGCGAAGACAGAAGGAGCAGTTTGGGGGATTGAGCCATGGTTTTACCTCTCTCAGTTCTGGCCCTTGATGAGCATCGCGTCGCTGAAGGCCGCGTCGACGTTGGGGCCGCTGAACTGGAAGAAGATCGCTTGGAAGGCAAAGGAGATGTTGGCAGGAAGGGGCACGCTACCCGTGTCGAAGGTACCGTTCGCCGGCACGACGAAGGGAGTGCCCGACAGGGTCAGGGTCTGAACAAGGACGTCCTTGAAGGGCGTCGGCAGGGCATTGGGCAGGTAGTCAGGCGCAAGGAAGATGATGCCGAAGGCGCCAGCGAACTGCTGCGACGACGCGATGAAGCCGATCTCGTCGCCACGCGAAACGGTCGGGAAGAGCGACTCCGGGCCCTCGAGGGCCTCCGCTGTCGTCTGATAGGCCGTCGACTTCGTGTAGCTGCGCACGACACCGCAGTCATGCAGGGCGCCGAAGCGCAGGGTCGAGCCGATCGACCGATACGCTGCCACAGTCGCGCCGCTGTCGGTGTAGGTCCACTGCTGTTGCAGCGCGGCCTGGACCTTGGACGTCGTGCCGTCCTGCGTGTGCACCGTGCAGGCATCGCTCGGCCAGTTGCGGGGCGTCGGCAGGACGAGGCGCACACCAGCGACGCGCGGCAGCGGCGCCGCATCGGCGACCGTCAGCGTGTAGAGCAGCGCTGCGCCGCCCGTGCCGGTTCCGAAAAGCGTGTAGCGAACATTCGTGGTCGGACCCGCCGTCAAGTCGGGCTTGCCCGTTGCATCGGCTGCGATGTAGCCGACGTCGACGACTTCGGCCGTCGAACGCTCGCTGTCTTGCAAGACCCCGCGCCAGCCATTGCCAGCACCCTGCCCGAAGCGGAACTCCTTCGGCGGCATGTGGTAGAGCACGTCGGCCGCGACGTTCGAGCCGCGCGTCGAGAGGTTCGTGTGGGCGGCGTTGTGGAAGATCTTTTCGTTGAGCCACAAGGTCGGCGCAGCGGCGACCGTCGTCGGCGTCATCAGGTTGCGATCCTTGTTGAGCAGCGAGCCGCTGACGGTCGCCTGGTCGATCGCGATCACCGAGGCCTTGAGGGCAGTCTCCATCTGAGCCTGCGTCGTGCCGGAACCGACCGTCAGGATCACGCTCAAGAAGTGGTCTTGTCCGCCAGCATCAGGGCCCGTCACTTGCGATAGGAAGCCCGTCCAAGACCCCGCCGACACGGCATTGAAGGCAGTCGCGACGCCGCTACTCGCGGCGTAACCGTAGCGCGGCATCGACGCCGAGCTACCGGTCTCGAAGAGGCTCACACTCGACACCGCGCTGATCGGAGACGCAGCCGGAAGCT